>JAPPOT010000127.1 GCA_028817855.1 Myxococcales bacterium | reverse complement strand
CGCGTGCGCCGCGGCCGACCCCGCCGCGGCCGGCGCCGCGGAGCTGGAGGAGTTCTGCCAGCGTGCGCTCGCCCACGAGTGCGAGGAGCCGCCCGCCGAGGAGGAGGAGTCGCCCCGCGACCAGCCCGGTGAGGGCGAGGGTGAGGAGGGCAACCCCGAGCGCGAGGCCTGCCTCGAAGAGGTGATCGAAGCCTGCCTCAGCGAGTATGGTCACGAGTGTGAGGGCGAGGGCGAAGGCTGCCGGGAGGAGCTCGCGGGATTCTGCGAGCGCGAGTTCGCCCACGAGTGCGACTAGAACCCATCCCAAAACCTCCTCGCGGCCTCGGTTCGCCGACGCGCCGCCCGGCACCGTCGCGCCCCGGAATCCATCCACGGCAGGTCTTGGGATGGGTTCTAGCGCCACGGCCACTGCAGCTGTCCCGGTAGGACCGGGAGGTGCATGGGGTTGAGACCTGACAGAAGCGCGCCGGTCTGGGCGCTGTGCGGGGCGATTGCGACGTGGGTCGCGATCGCCCCGCGCGCAATTGCGGACAATCGCGTTGCGCTCGGCTGGGATGCAGACGAGGCGTGCCCGTCGCGGGCGTGGCTCACCACGCGCGTCGAGCGCTACCTGGACGGCGAGCTCACCCAGGACGCCGGCAGCGAGCTCGACGTGCGCGTGGAGGTCGAGCAGCGCGGGCGACGCTTTCGCGCGGAGGTCACGCTTCGATCGCCCGAGGGCGTGCGCGAGCGTTCGCTGCGGGACGCGGACTGCGTCGTGGTGGCGGACGCGGTCGCCTTCATCGTCGCCCAGGCGATCGATCCCGAGGTGCTGCGCAGCGACGCACCGCTGACCGACGAGGAGGTGGAGCGCGGGCGCCGCGGGGGCGGCGGCACAGCGGGTGACAGCGGCGGACGCCGCGCCGATGGCAGCGAGGCGGGCAGCGGAGGCGGCGCCGCCGGTGACGGCGATGAAGACGCCAGCGGCGACGACGAAGACGACGACATCGATGACCAAGACGAGCAAGAGGAGATCGAAGAAGGGCAGGGCGAGCAATTCCCCGAGCGCCCGTCGCCGCCGATGCGCATCGGCGGCGCGGTCGGGGTCGACCTCGCCCTGGGCTTCCAGCCCCTGCCGGCCGCGAGCCCCGGCGTGGTCGCGCACGGCGCGCTGCTGCTCGGCACCTCGCTGCGGGCCGAGCTCGGTCTCGGCTACTACGCGCCCCAGAGCGAGGCGCTCGAGAGCGACGCCGACGCCGAGGCGCGCTTCGAGCGCGTCTTCGCCAGCGCCGGGATGTGCGCGGTGGCCCCCTCCAGCCAGACCGACCTGGCGCTGTGTCTCGCCCTGCAGGCGGGCCTCGTGCGCGGCCGCGGGGTCACCTTGAGCGCGGGCACCGACACCACCCTGCCCGACCTCGCGCTCAGCCTCGGCCCGGCGCTGCTGCACCGCCTGGGGCGCGGCTGGGGCGTGCGGGTCGAGCTGGCCCCGACCTTCGCCGTGGTGCGCCCCCGCTTCCTGGTCGACACCGGAGGCGGCGCCGAAGTGGCCCTGCACACTGCCGAGAAGATTGGGTTTTTCGGCCGCGTCGGTTTCGAGCGTCGATTTGATTGACGGAACCCCCGTGCAGCGGCCAATCCAGTAATGAGGATGGACACCATCGCCCGGCAGCAAGCTGGTGCGTCCCCGCCCGCGCAGGCCGCAGCGGGGACCTCGGAGTTCCGTGCGCTCTACGACGCCCACTTCGACTTCGTGTGGCGCACCCTGCTGCACTTCGGCGTACCGGAAGCGGTGGCCGAGGACGCGGCTCAGGAGGTCTTCGTGACGCTTCACCGCCGGCTGCCCGACTACGACGGGGTGACCCCGATGCGAAGCTGGCTGTGGGGCATCTGCCGGCGCGTCGCCCAGGGCCAGTGGCGCGGCCAGCAGCGGGCGGAGCGGCGCGCGGAGGCGGCGCGCCCGCCGGCGCCGTCGATGCCGCCCGACGCGGCGCTCGAGCGCAAGCAGGCGGTGGACTTCGTGCGCAGCTTCATCGAGGGGCTGTCGGCCGAGCTGCAGCCGGTCTTCGTGATGATGCAGGTGGAAGGCCTCAGCGCGCCCGAGGTGGCGGCCGCGCTCGAGCTCAACGTCAACACGGTTTACTCGCGCCTGCGCCTGGCACGCGAGCAGTTCGAGCGCGCCGGTAGTCGCCTGCGCGCGCGGGAAGCGAGGGCGAGCTGATGGACGAGCAGAAGCCCGACATGGATCGAGTGCTCGATCTCTACCGCGAGGCGAGCACCCCCAGCGGCGCGAGCAAGGAGCGCGTGTGGGATGCGCTCGAGGCCGACCTCGCGGTGCCGCCGCCGGGTGGTGAGGGTGGTGGTGGTGCCGCGCCGGCCGGGGCGTCGGGCACGGGTGCGGGGAAGCTCGTGCTGCTGGGTGGCGTGGTCGTGCTCGCAGGGGCTTTCATGCTCTGGCGAGGCGCCCAGGACGTGCCCGAGCCGGAGTCGGCGGCCGTGACCGAGTCCGAGCCCGCGGCCGAGTCGGTGACCGAGACCGTGACCGTGACCGCGCCCGAGTCCGTGACCGCGCCCGCTTCCGAGACCGAGACCGCGGTGCCGACCACGATCGAGGCCGCGAAGACCGAGGCCCCCGCACCTCGCCCCGCGCGAGGCACGCTGGCCGAGGAGATGAAGCTCATGACCGCGGCCCAGCGGGCCGCCCGCGCCGGTGACCACGCCCGTGCGCTGGCCAGCCTGCGCAAGCACCGCGCCCGCTTCCCACGCGGGGTCATGGCCGAGGAGCGGGAGGCCGAGCGCGTGCTTGCGCTGTGCGCCCTCGGACGCGATCGACAAGCCCGGGCGGCGCGCGCGCGCTTCCTCGAGCGCTTCGCCGGCTCGCCCCTCGCGCCCCGGGTCCGCCGCGCCTGCGGGGACGGCGATGGAGGCGCA
>JAPPOT010000104.1 GCA_028817855.1 Myxococcales bacterium | reverse complement strand
CTGGCGCAGGCGTCCGAGATCAGCTCGCTGCAGCTGTCGACGGTCACGCCGGCGTTGCAGCTCGCATGGTGCTCGCACGCCTCGGTGCGCTGCGCCTCGTCGGCAGTGATGGCATCGGGGCAGTCCAGGCTCAGCGCCAGCTCGCAGCTGACCTCCGTGCGGGTGGAGCGCGACTCGGGGTCGGTCGACAGACCGGTGCCACCCGTGGTCATCGCGTCGGGGTCCGACGCCGTGGCCACCGCGTCGCAGCGGCATTGCTGGACGCCCTCGGCCAGCTCCACGCAGCGCCCCACTGCGCTTTCGCCCTCGGCGCGGCAGGTGCTCGCCTCGGGGGGCTCGTCGGCGCCGCAGGCGTCGGTCAGCACCGACGGGCAGTCGTCGCCCCCGTCGACGGAGACGCCCGCACCGTCGCCGACGCAGTGGCACGCATAGCCGCCGTCCTGGGCGTCGCAGTACCCGGCGTAGCTATTGCACTCGCTCTCGGTGTCGCCGTCGAAGGCGTTCGGCTCCGGGTTGCACGCGCCTTCGATGGCGCTGTGGCAGGTCCCGGAGATGTAGGGTCGGGCGACCTCGCCATAATAGGCGCAGTCACAGCGGTACTCGTTGTCCACGCCATCGCGCACCGGGTCGCAGCGGCCGAGTGGCTCCTCGCACGTCGCAGCGCAGGTGCGGAAGACGGCGGTGTTGCAGTCGTCGATCTCGACCTGCTCGAGCGGGCTGCTCCCGCCGGCATCGCCGCAGCGGCACTCCCAGCCGCTGCCCTCGCCCTTCCAGCAGGTGCCCTCGTCGGCGCCCTCGCCGATGCAGTGATCGGGCGAGCCGCTGGGCGGATCGGGCTCCACGCCGCAGACATCCAGCAGGGCGTCGCCGCACTCCTCGAGCTCGCTGGTGACCAGGTCCTCCCCCGCGCACTCGCACGACCACGGCCCACTCGAGAAGTCGCCGAAGCAGAAATAGGGGGTTCGCTCGGAGTCGGGTCCGGGCCAGCGCAGCGCCGAGCACGCCGGCCCGAGCCCGCCTTCCAGGTCACCTCTGGGCACCACCGGGGCATCCGGTCCGGGCGTGTGGGGCTCCACACCCGCGTCGCGTCGATCGTCCCCTGGCATTTCGTCGGCCGACGGTCCGCCGAGCGCTCCCTCGTCTCCGCCCTGGCCTCCTTCGACGCACGCGCCCAGCCCCGGGCCGACCGGAGCACAGAGAACCAGGCAAATCAGCGCGCGAGAAGTCATCGGCATCCCACCCTCCTTGCTGAACCCTGGCCCAAAAGCGCTGCCGCGACTAGGAGTGAATTGCACAATTCATCTGGTTGATTGGCCCCAATATGTGCAATTCTATCGATCTCGATGGATGCTCCGCTCGACTACGAGACTCTGGCTCGCGACCTGACTCGGGCGCTGCGCGGCGACCGCTCCCAGACCGCCTTCGCGCGGCGGCTCGGCTACCGCAGCAACGTCGTCTACACCTGGGAGTCGGGGCGCTCATTTCCCACGGCCGCGCGCTTCCTCGAAGCCGCGATGCGCACCGGCATCGACGTGCGTGCGGCGCTGTCGCGCTTCTACGGTGCCGCGCCCGAGTGGCTGAACGGGATCGAGCTCGACAGCGCCGAGGGGGTGGCGCGCCTGCTGTCGGATCTGCGCGGCCGCACGCCCATCGTGCACCTGGCGAAGGCCAGCGGGCTGAGTCGCTTCGCCGTCGCGCGCATGCTTCAGGCGACCACCGAGCCGCGCCTGCCCGACTTCCTGCGCCTGTTCGAGGCGACCTCCTTGCGCTTGCTCGACTTCGTTGCACTGTTGGTCGATCCGGAGCGGCTCCCCTCGGTGGCGCGCACCTGGCGCGACCTGGAAGCCACGCGTCAGGCCGCCTACGACGAACCCTGGACGCTCGGCGTCCTGCGCGCGCTGGAGCTCGAGGACTACGCGCGGCTGCCCGCCCATCGCCCCGGCTGGATCGCGCATCGCATCGGCATCAGCGAGGCGCAGGAAGGGCGCTGCCTCGGGCTGCTGGAGCGCAGCAGGCAGATCCGCATGGTGGATGGCCGCTGGCAGCTCTCGCGCGTGCTCACGGTCGACACGCGGCGCGACAGCGGCATGGCGCGTGCGCTGCGCGCGTGGTGGACACGGGTCGCCCTCGAGCGTCTCGAGCACGGCGCCGACGGCATCTTCGCCTACAACCTGGCGGGCGTGTCCGCGCGAGACTACGACCGCCTCAGCGATCTCCACCGCGCTCACTTTCGCCAGCTGCGCGCAATCGTGTCCCAGTCGGAACCGGTGGAGCGTGTCGTGCTCTTCAACAGCCATTTGCTCGGCCTCGACGGCAGGTGTGAACCCAGCTGACAGGGATCGTCGAGGATCGCCAGCGAGCGGCCCGTCCGCGCACTGCCCCCCGAGGCGGGCGTCCCTTTTTTGTGATCGTTCGTAGGTTCTTCGGGCATACCTAGGATGTGCAAGGACTGACAGCTGACCCCGGTGATCTCCGGCATTTTCGTCGGATCCATCGGCGCGGCCCGCTGGCTGTGGCGCTCCTCGCGCTGACGCTGATCGCGTGCGATGACGATGCCGACGGCGGTGGCCCCGTTATGGACGGGCCGGGCGACGCGCAGCCGCGCGCCGGCTCGGAGGCGCCGGGACAGACCACCGCGGGTGATGGCGCGGGTGACGAGCCTGCCACCGAAGCTCCCGCGCAGCCGCCCGGCCCGGGCGATGCCGCGCAGGAGCCCGCGCCCGCAGCCGACGACGTCCTCGACAGCGCCCAGCAGCAGCTGCAGGGGAGCATCGAGTTCTCGGTGCCGAGCGGCACCTTCGTGGGGCAGCTCGAGCTCAGCCTCGCGCTCGCGCCCGGGGCGACGGCCGACGGCGTGGAGGTCCGCTACACGCTCGATGGCCAGCCGCCCTCGGCGAGCTCGCAGGCCTTCGCCGGGCCGATCCAGCTCACCCAGACGACGCAGGTGCGCGCCCAGGCCTTCGTCGATGGTCAGGCGATCCCAGGTGCCGGCACCGCGCTCTACATCGCGCGCTCCTTCGATCCGGAGCACGACCTGCCCATCGTCCTGCTGGACAACTACGGCGCCGGGCCGCTGAGCAACGAGCCCCGCGACTACGTGGACGTGGCCTTCATGGCCTTCGAGCTCGAGGCGGGCGCCGCGAGCCTGGCCGCCACGCCCCAGGTGGCCTCGCGCGCGGGCTTCCACATCCGCGGCCAGTCGACCGCCAGCTTCGACAAGACCCCGTACCGGGTCGAGCTGCGCGACAACGCCGACGAGGATCTGGACTGGCCGCTGCTCGGGCTGCCGGCGGAGGCCGACTGGGCCCTGCGCGGTCCGTTCGCGGACAAGGCCCTGATCCGCGACGCCTTCTTCTATGCCACCGGTGCGGCCATGGGGATGGCCGCCCCGCGCTTCGCCTTCGCCGAGGTCTACCTCAACACCGCGAGCCGGCCGGTGAGCGAGGCGGACTACATGGGCGTCTATCTGATCCTCGAGACGATCAAGAACAACAAGAACCGCCTCGACCTCCAGCAGCTGACGGCGGCTGATACGGCGCTGCCCGCCATCAGCGGCGGCTACATCTTCAAGTTCGAGTGGCGCGCCGCCGAGGAGCCGACGCTGCTGTGTGCCGGTGCCTCCAGCTCGACCTCGAGTCAGGGGGGCTTTGGCTTTCCAGGTCAGCCGATGGCGGAGACCAACGGCTGCTGGCTCGACCTGGAGGTGGTCGACCCGAGCCCGCTCATTGCCGAGCAGCAACAGTGGCTCACCCAGCACATCCAGGAGTTTCACGACGCACTGCAAGGGCAGGGCTTTGCCGACCCGATCGCCGGCTACGCCGCCTTCATCGACACGCAGTCGTTCGTCGACCAGCTGATCGTCAACGAGCTGGGACGCGAGATGGACGCGTACATTCGCAGCGCCTACTACTACAAGGACCGCGACACCAAGATCTTCGCCGGGCCCCTGTGGGACTACAACCTGGCGGCCGGCGTGGGCGGCTTCTTCGAGAACGACCAGATCGCCGGCTGGCAGTACGAGCAGCAGCGCGACCCGGTCAACACGGACTGGCACTTCCGCCTGATGCAGGATCCCGCCTTCGTCGAGCTGGTCGCCCAGCGCTGGCGCGCGCTGCGTCAGGATGTGCTCTCGGACGCGGCGATAGGCGAGCGCATCGACGCCCTGAGCGCGCCGATCGCGGCGGCGGCCGCGCGCAACTTCGAGCGCTGGCCCAACCTTCAGAGCCCCAGTGTCGGCCCCTTCCAGACCCCGACCGAGGCCACCTGGGAGGGGCAGATCGAGTTCATGCGCACCTGGCTACTCGAGCGCGCCGCCTGGCTCGACACCCAGTGGTAGCTGATCTCAGAGCGATGAGCAGCCCCTCCACGGGCGACCCCTCGACGCCGGCGCCGATCGCGGTGGAGGTCTCGGGACCGAGCTGCGGGTTCCCGCTCGTGCGACAGAGTGAGCCCGTTAGCGCCGTTCGCCGTCCGCGTCGTAGCGCAGCAGCACCACGTCGCGAACGCCGAGGAAGGGACGGCCGTCGACCGAGGCCTCCATGTTGGCGGGGACGTAGACGCCGCCGGTCGGGTCGAGGGCGATCGCGCGGGCCTCGTCCTGCCCGGCCGTGCCGAGCTGTCGCGTCCAGAGCTCGGCACCCGTCGGCGAGTACTTGGTCACGCGGACATCGAGGTAGCCCTGATGCTCGAAGCCCGGCAGCGAGCCCTCGGTCGCGCCGCTGACGTAGAGATTGCCGTCCGCGTCGAGCACGGCGCCGCGTGTGTCGTCGTGATCGGCGGTACCGGTCAGCCGCAGCCACTCGCGGTTGCCGTCGGCGTCGTAGAGCGCGATCAGCTCGTCGTCATCGCCGAGGCCCTGGACGCCCTCGACATCACCCCCCGCGTGGCCGATCACGTAGATGCCAGAGGCGTTGTTCAGCAGCGTGCGCACGTGATCGACGCCGGCGGTGCCCCACTGGCGGGTCCACTGCCAGTTGCCGTCCGGGTCGAACTTGAGCAGCACGCTGTCGAAGTCGGCGACGTGGCTGTTGCCATCGAGGCTGGAGGTGGAGAAGCCCGCGACGTAGATGTTGCCATCGCCATCGACCGTGATGGCGTGGCCCTCGTCGCGCGAGGTCGTGCCGCGTTGCTGGACCCACAGCAGATCTCCGTTGGGGGCCAGCTTGGCCACCACGATGTCCTCGGCGCCGGCGGCGTCCTCGCCGGGCATCTCGCCGTCGGTGCGACCGGCGACGTAGACGTTGCCATCGCCATCGACCGCGATGGCGCTGCCGATGTCCCAGCGATCGCCGCCGAACTGGGTCGTCCACGCGCGTGTGCCGTCGCTGCCGTACTTGGTCACGAAGAAGTCCGCGCCGCCCGCGAAGGTCTGCCCATCCAGGGAAGCGCCGGTGAAGCCGACGACGTAGACGCTGCCGGCGTCATCGATAGCGATGTGCCAGCCGATGTCGTTCTCCGAGGTGCCGAACTGACGGAGCCACTGCCGTGTCCCGGCGGCGTCGTACTTGACGAGGAAGGCGTCGTCCTTGCCCAGCCACGACCCTGGCTCCATGGCGCCCTCGGTGTAGCCCGTGATGTAGACGTCACCGTCCCCATTGCTGACGGCGCCGAGCGCCGACTCGGACAGCGTGGTGCCGAACTGAACCGTCGACAGGGCCGTGCAGCCGAGGGCGCCGTCGCCCCGGTAGCCGACTGGACACGGCCCGCACTCGGGGCCGTCCGCGCCATCGGTGCACTCGGCGAGGGGATCGCAGCCCCCGTGATCGTCGGCGCAAGTCGGGGGCTCGCCCTCGCCGGTGCCGCCGTCCCGGCCGCCGTCGCTGTTCCCGTCGCCACCGGCGGTGCCACGGCCGCCGTCCATCGACGCGTCGCCATCGTCGCCGGTGTCGCCGTCGCCGCCCGTGTCGCCATCCCCGTCGCCGCCCTGGCCGTCCCCGGCGTCGGCCGTTCCCGTTGGGCCCGGCGCCACGGGCTCGTTGCCCGGACGGTAGCAATAGCGCGCGCCGTCCGTGTCGCTCAGGCAGTCGAAACCTGTCGGGCAGTCCGCGTCCTGCTCGCAGGCGAAGACCCCATCGGGCAGGGTGGCCTTGCAGGCGATCGCGGTGCACAGGGCGAGTCCGAGCCCCAGGTGCTGGATCGCCGGCGATGGACCGCGCATCAGAAGCGCCCCCGGAAATGCAGCGCGCCCGGCGCCGCCGACACGTCCAGCGCTGCGCTGTCGTCGTCGTCGCTCGATGACAGCGCCCAGACCAGGCCCGTCGCAGCGCCCGCAACGCCCACGCCCAGCAGCGCGAGCCCGAGGCCGGACTTGAGCGCGGTGCCGTCGTGGGTCTGTTCGACCTCTTCCCAGCGTGTGCCGCGGGGGGTGTCCTTCACCTCGGCGATGTCGCTGCGAGCCTGCGCGAATAGCAGGCCTCCGCCGACCGCCGCACCGGCAGAGGCCGCCATGACCACCCACGGCCAGGCGCCGGGGTCGCTGGGCGCATCCGTCCGCAGGCCCGCTTCGGCGCCACTGGCGACGCCCAGCTCCTGGGTGCGCGGGGTCAGGCTCAGCGTGAGCGAGAGGCGCTCGCCGGCGGTGACCTCCACCACCCTGCGCGCCGGCTCGTGCCCGCGGGCATGCAGCTCGATGGTGTGCTCGCCGGCGATCAGCACGATCAGCTCGCCGTTCCAGGGCCGCCGTGCGCCGTCGATGATCAGGGCGCTCTCGGCGGGCTGTGCATGCAGGTGGAGCTCGCCCACCAGCGTCAGTGTGCGGTCGATGGCTGCGCGGACCTCGGCGCGCTGGGCCTCGGTCAGTGGGCGGCGCCGCTCCGACAGCGCGGCGCGCAGGTGGTTCAGGGCGCGGCCGTACTGCCGCGCTTCGAAGGAGGCGAGCCCAAGGCCGCGGTGGGTGCGCGCGCTCGGTGACAGACGGTGGGCGCGTGCGAAGAGCACGATCGCCTCCTGCCAGTGCTGCAGCCGGAACTCCTCCACCGCCTGGGCGATCACCCGCGCGTACTCGGAGCCCGGCCCGGTCGGCGCGTCCCGCTCGTCGGCACGCGCCGCCGGCGGCGCAAGCGCGGCGCACAGGGCAAGGGCCAGCGACAGCCCCATGCGCAGCGTGAGCGATCGGCGGACCCGCCGCCTGGTGCCGCGAGCCCCCCGCGACCGCTCGTGAAGCCGCCTCTCCACAGCAGAGCAACCATGCGAGCTGCGGGGGTCGATCACCACTCCCAGTGCGGGACAGCCGCGGGCGGTGTTGGCCTCGTGCGTCAAGAACAGGGCGACCCACAATTTGGGACAGCCGCCGGCATGCCCACGGCGTTCAGACGCGGCCGCAGCTCTCACTGCCGGGGCCCTCCGCTGTCGCTGCCGATGAAGGCCTGGGGGCAGACCCCCATCAGCGGTTCGCAGGCCGGCACGTTGAAGGGACTTGCGCCCTGCGGCATCCGGGGCGTGGGGTCGAAGTCGTCGAAGGCGTCACAGTCGAAGCCCGTGAAGCTCGCGGCGCTTTGTTCCAGCACGGCGGTGAAGCAGTCGACGTAGTGGCCCACGGTGGCATCGCAACGCTGGACCTCCTCCTGCGCCGAGTCATCGCACTCGAGTAGGCCCATCACGGGGGGCGGGTCCGCGACACAGCCCGGGAGCACAAACGCGACCGTCAGCTCGAAGTTCCGGATGCGCAAGGTGCCCAAGCCTAACACCCCTCCCAGAGGCGCGGGTGCCAGCCCTTGCGCCACCTGAAGCGACACGGCCTAGCAGGACCCCGTGGGTGGTCTCGCGCGCCGCGGGCATCCTGTCTGCTGGTTGGCGCACTGACCGGCTGCGGCACCGAGCGGGCCGCGCCGTTGGCCGCCGTTTCCACGCCGCCGCCGGATCCGTTCGGTACCGCGGGCCAGGGAGCGGCCGCTGAAGACGACGCGTCCCGGGCGACCGACCTCGCGGGCCCGGACGATGGCACCGGGTCCTCCGAGGTCGGACCGTCGACGAGCGTCCGAGCACAGTCACGTGCCCTGCGGCCGACGAGGGCTACGGACCGCCGCTGTGCCCAGGTCGTGCGGTGGCGGATGCCGACGCTGGCGGAGCCGGGTCGGTCGAGGAGCCGTGTCCGATGCCTCCCCTTGCCGGCAGGACAGCTCCTGCGACGAATGAGCCTCACGGGGTTCATCGCGCCCGGCGCGTGCGGCGTCCCCCCGGCGGCTAGCTGACCGGAGGGGGACTGCGTGTGAGTGGAGTGATCGGACGGCAGGTCGAGTCCGTCGATGAATCCGCCATGTCTCCTCTCGTCCAAGCCGCCTAACGGGGCGCAGCGAGCTCGATGAACGCGACTCGCAAGACGAGGCTAACCCACTGGGCCAATCTCGGGGCCGGATGAACCCGTCCAAACATTCTGATCAGAAGCAACTTTCCGCTGATGTTGCAGGAGCCGGCGATGTGCAGCCGAACTGATGGCGAGCGACGGACCGCTCGACGACGTGTCCCTGTTTCCTACGCCATCGAAGCTGCCCGTGTCGGTCGGCGCGTGCTCGTTCGTGATCACTCGAATTGGATTTGCAGCGAGTGGCTCGGCCAGGGTAGATCCGCTGCCATGTCAGCTGTGTGGTCGTTGCGCGCCTCGTATGTCGTGCCCGTGCTGTTCGCCGCGGCCGCGTGTGGCCCATGCCCGGACGGGATGCAGCCCGTCGAGGGGACTTGCGGCTGCATGGATGGAACCGAGCTCGACAGCAGCGAGTGCGACCTGTGCGAGGGTGCTGAGCCCGTGTCCCTCGAGCAGCTCGACGAGGAGCTCATCGGGGTTCGCGGATCGCTCCATCCCCAGTGCAAGCGTGAGGTCACGTTCAGGGTGGGGCAGACGGCCGAGGTGATCGCGAATCTCGAGTCCGACGACGGAAGGCTGTCGGGCGTCATCGAGTCGGCGGATGGCACGCAGGTCGGGACCGTATCTGCCAGCGCCGACGCGGATGGACAGCTGCGACCGGTACTGGAGCGGGGCGACTACGTTCTGGTGCTCTCGACCCAGGGACAGACGCGCTACGACTTGACCCTCAGGGCCGAGGACTTCACGGAGGCCGAGCCGGCGCCGGAGCCGGGTGGGGAGAAGTCCTCCGCGCACGATCTCGGCGTGGTGCCCTCCGACGAGGCGAGTGTTCTCGGTGGCTACGTCGGACCGACCGACGATGAGGATCTCGTCCGCCTTGAGGTGGAGCAGAACTCGATGCTGACCCTCGGGGTGCGTGAGGTCTCCGCGCGGGTCGTGCTTCACATGCTGCCCGACGCCGCGATCCTGGAGCGCGACGCGCCGCTCACCATGCTCGACGTGCGCAGCCCGGACGACGGCCTGGTGTCGCTGGCCGCCGAGCGCGGCACCTACTTCATCTCGCTCACCCCGGGCGCGGCCTCGTATTACGAGCTGCGCGCCAGCGTCGAGCCGTACCTGGCCGAGCCCGAGCAGGACCCGGGAGAGGACTGGGAAGACGCCCTCGACATCGGGGCGCTCGGCACCAGCCGCGTGGACTTCGGCGGCTACGTCGGGAGGACTGACGCGCTGGACTTCTACCGCTTCGACATCGAGCAGAACGCGACGCTGACCTACACCGTCGACGACGTCGAGGGGCGAGTGCTGGCGCAGCTCTACGAAGATGCGGTGCAGATCAATCGCGCCGACCCCCTCAGACAGCTCGACGTGCGGGCCGCCGACGGAGGCGCGCAGACCGGTTCGCTGGACCTGGCTGCAGGCACGTACTTCTTCGTCATCACGCCGACCGGAAACGCCCTCTACACCCTCTCACTGAGCATCGAATGACGCCTGGCAAACGACGCAGCCGAGTGTGGAGCATGGGCGCGTGCGCAGCGGTGCTGATCGCCTGGCTCTTGCCGAGTTGCAGCCCGTCCGATGCGGTCAAGGAGGCCACGGAACCGTGCGACACCCAGGGCTGCGACTTCGGCCAGAACAAGGTCCTGCTTTCGGAGGCCAGCGGCAGCTGTGATGCCGACGGGACCTACCGCCCCGCCACAGATGAGGTCGCCGTGGGCGGCAGCTGCAACGGCGCGGGCAGATGCGAGTTCGTGTGCACCTACGACGACGAGCTGATCCGCCAGCTCTGCAACTGCAGCGGTGTCCACAAGATCACGCGCGACGGTCTGGAGTGCCAAGCCTGTGGGGCCGGTGAGCCCGGCTCAGAGCAGGGCGATGGCGACAGTGGACCCGCGGGGGACGACGGCGCCCCTTCGACGGGTGGTACCGAGGGAACGGACCCAGACCCTTCTGCCGACGACGGCGGCGTGGAGCTTCCTCCGTTGGACCCGGCCGACTGCGACGAGGCAGGCGACGACTTCGACGTCGCGTACGACTTTGGCGTCCTGGGTGCCGAGGTCGTCAACTGCAGCGGCTTCGCGGAGTCCGACGGCGACTACTTTCGGCTCGAGCTGGAGGAGAACGCGACCGTGACTCTGACCCTGGAGACCACGACAGGCCGTCTCGGGGGCGGGCTCTACGCGGACGCGGAGCAGATCAACAAGGCCGATCCGCTCGTGCCCTGGGACGTCCGCCAGACGCAGCTCACCCTCGACCTGAAGCTCGAGCGCGGGGTGTATTTCGCCGCGGTGGTTCCGGTCGGGGCGAGCACGATCTTCGACATCGACGTGAGCGCGGACGCCTATCCCCTGCCCGAGGTGGAGCCGGAGGCCGGCAACTCCTTCGACGACGCAACCTCTCTGGGCACGATCGGCTCCAGTCGCATCGACGTCGGTGGCTACGTGGGCGCAACAGACGCCGAGGACATCTACGCGGTTCGCTTCGAGAGCAACGGCACCTTCACGTACACGGTGGCCGACGTGGAAGGACGCGTGCAGGTCGCGCTGTACGAGGACGCCGACCAAATCAACATCGCGTCTCCGATCCGTACGGTCGATGTCAGCGCGACGGACCAACTCGTCGAGATCGAGCTCGGCCAGGGCGACTACCTGCTCCGCGTGGTGCCGGTGGGCAGCTCGCTCTACTCGCTCTCACTGAGCTTCGAGTGATCTCGACCAGAGCGCATCTGATGCGCTCTAGGGCCCCCCTAGTCGTTCGCCGCGCCGCTCGTGATCCAGCTTCGGACCAGCTCGATGTGCTCCGGCGCCAGGCCTCCCGTCGGGGGCATGACCGCGCCGCACGGGACCGCGCCGGCGGGCGGGTCGATCTTCTGCACGAGCAAGCTGTTGTCGGGGTCTCCGGGGCTGACGCGGAGCGTGCCGGTGTCCGCACAGCTCGGGTTCGTGTCGTCGGCGAGGTTCCCGCCCATCGCGGCGACGCCCACCAGGGCCTCGTAGCTCGAGTCCCGATCGGCCATCTTCAGCATCCCCACCGCGCCTCCGTGGCAGAGCGGACCCGCGTTGCAGCCGGTGCCCATGATGACCGTGTCGAAGACCTCGGTGAACGTCACCGTGCCGGCGGGCGAGGCTCCCGGCATGTCTGCCGGAGCAGGCGAGCCGGCCATCGGAAGGTCCGTGCTCGAATCGGTACCCGGCGTCGTCATGGGCATGGCGCCGGTCGGGTCCTGGGGCGTGCCCAGGTTGGGCTGCGAAGCGGAGCTGCTGTCATCGCTGCACCCGCCGAGCACACCGACCAGCGCGGCGAGGCACAACGGCCCAGTGATGGAAGAGTTGGAACGCACTGCTGTCATCGAGTCTCCAACGGCCGCTAGAGCACTAGAGGCCGTAGGCGTAGAAGGAGCCGGGCTCTGCGCCGTCATCATAGTAGGAGAGGCCGCTGCCAAAGAAGACCCGTCCGTTGGAAATTGCGGCAGCGCCCGCCACCGGTGCGTCGGCCTGCAGCACCGTGAGGGTCTCACCTGTTGCAGTCGCGATGACTTCCATCGTGCTGCCGACCGGCACGAAGGCCAAGCCGTTGGCCGTCGTGATCGGAGCCAGGACGAGCCCGCCGAGCGGCCGCTCCCAGAGCACCCGCCCGCCGCCATCGGGATCGGGGTCGAGCGCGTAGAGCGTGCCCGGCGAGCCGCCGTCGTTGCCAGCAACGAGAATCCGCGACCCGTCGAACGCGCCGTTGTTGAGCACGCCGCCATAGGCGGGGTGAGACGTGCTCGAGACCACCTTCTCCCAGAGAACCTGGCCCGTCTCGCGGTCGAGCATCCAAAACGAGCCCGACTTCTGCCCCGCGGCCAGCAACCGTCGTCCGTTGTACTCGATCAGGATGGGGTTGGTGCCGAAGTCGTGGTCGGGGCCACAGAGGATGCAGTCGTAGGCCCAGCGGTCGTCCTCGGCCAGCTGGTTGTTCCAGAGCATGTCCCCGGTGCCAAGGTCGATGCCGAAGAGCGAGTCGGAGTGGTCGCCGGCCAGCGTGTAGTTGTTGCCCGAGCCGGCGAAGGCGGCCTGGGCGTCGACATCGATCGACGGCCCTGCCCAGATCGCAACGCCCGCCGCGGTTTCCTGCGCGTGCGTGTAGGTCAGGGACCGGACCTCGCCCGCCAGGTCGAAGACAGCGAGCCCGCCCTTGAAGGTCTGGCCGCGATCGCTGGACGCGATGCCGACGACGAGCTGGTTGCCCGCCACGACGGGTGAGGACCAGCCGCGCACCGCGTCCTGATCGCTGATCGGACTCGACCAGCGCAGCGTGCCGTCGTTGGCGTCGAAGGCGTGGAGGACTCCGCCCTCCCAGCGGTTGACGTAGATGGTCTCCGTCGTGGGGTCGTAGGCGGGCCCCGAGAAGGAGCTCACGCTGGTGTCCTCCCAGATCACGTTGCCGGTCTCGGCCTCGAATGCGATGAGGCCGTCCTCCGCCGTCGTGACCCACAGGCGGTCACCCACGACTGCCGGCGGGGCCGTGACCTCCGAGTTGATCATCCACTTCATCGTCAAGTTTGCGACGTTGTCGACGCCCAGCGTCGTCTCGCCCAGGTTTGCAAACCAGCTTTGCGGCCCGTTGGAGTAGGAGACCCAGGCCGCGTTGGCCGCGGTGGGCATCGTGACCTCGGCATCCTCCGGCTCGAGCACCTCCGTAGGAGTAGTGGACGGCTCGTCGCCAACCATGGCGGGCTCGCCCGTGTCCTGGGGGTCCGCGGCGCCGGTGGGCGGGACCGGATCCGACGACGGCTGCTGTGCCTCCCCGCCCGGGTCGGGGGACGCGACGATCATGGGGCCGTCGGAGGGTGCGGCGGACTCGTCACTGCAGCCGAAGAGCGAGAGCGCGGCGACGATGACGATGGGGAGGATGGATCCGGTCGTTCGGTTCATGGGCGGGAGGCTCGGTGGGTGTCAGCTCGGCGGTCGATGTCAGAATCCAAACCCGCCGCCGCCGCTGCAGTTCGTGCCAACCATCTCACCATCGAGGATGCACATCTCGCCCGTGTACGTCTCGTTGGCGAAGCGAACGACGCCATCGGTCATGTTGCGCACGTGGCATTCCCACTCGATCTTGTCGCCGGCCTGGAAGTCGAGTGGACCGGTCCAGCCGCCTTCGATGTGTCGCTCGCGATCGGGCAGCGGGTTGTCGATCAGGCTCGAGTACTCGAGCACCAGGACGTCTTCCCAGTCGTAGCCCTCGTAGAAGAGGTCGCGCTGGCTTCCACGGACGCGCCACGCGGTGAAGCGCAAGTTGTTGGCGTGGCGGTGGCCGTAGAACCAGAGCATCCGCCCGTCGGACGGGATGTCGCAGGTATAGGGGCCGAGCGTGGTCTCCTCGCCGGGCTGGATGGCGAAGGTGGGATCCCCGAGGTGAAAGAGCTGCGAAGCGGGCTGGGTGACCGTGTCGGGATCGACGTACCAGAAGTTGATCCAGATCTCGCGCAGGACCGGCTGGTCGGTCGTGTTGATGGAGTGCAGGCTCACGCTGATGGTCGTGTTGGCGCCGAGCTGGACGCCGACGCCCTCGTTCTCGGGCGCCACGATGCCGCCGGGAGGGCTGTCGAGCGCATTCGTGTTCGAGGTGGCGATGCGACGCCCGCCCAGCCCGCCGGATCCCTGGCTGGCGATCATGTGGTGCGCGCCGGGCCGCATGCGGTACTGGCGGTAGTAGAAGTACGTTTCCTCGCTGTTGCCCGACACGGAGCGCAGGTCGTTGGTGACCTCCTGGCCGGGGCCGAGAACGTACTCGGACTCGGGGTTGTCGTAGTTCGACGGCCCGATGTGAAGCTGGAAGCCCTTGTCCGGCGGGGGCGGGAGGATGCAGTACTCATCACCGATGAAGCCGGTGTTGAGACCGCACTCGTCCATCGCCATCTCGTACATGGGGGGCGCCGCGGGATCGGCGGCCGCGGGGTCGTCCATGCCGGGCATGTCCGCGGGCGTCGGCGGCGTCGCCGGCTGCGCCGCGGGATCGGCGGCCGCGGGGGCTGGCGCCTGGGTGCCTGCGGTGCCCGGCGCGGCGCCCGGTGTCGGTGTGGGCATCATCGCGGTGGGCGGACCCACGGTGGGCAAACCCGTGTCGACGGGCGCCGTATCGGCCGGTGCGTCCGTGCCGCATCCGATCGCGAGACAGAAGAGACAGCTCGTTGTGATCCTGGCGATATCCATTTTCGAATCCCACTGGCTTAGAGCGGCCCACCCTGGCCGCTATCGGTGCTGCACCTGTCACAGTGCGTGGACTGCGATCACTGCTTCACATGGCCGCATTGGCATGTGCGCCTAGATCCCAGGCCTGTACGACGTACTGAAACGTCCCGACGTTCCACTTACGTAACGTTGCAAACACCATGCCGGGAGGACGGCGAGGCGAAAGCGGGGCGACGCGACGAGCCAGTGCTCGCGACTCTGCCCTGTCTCGCAGCGAATCGCCAGACGTCACGCTGCAGCACCGTCGCGCGTCTCGTCACCGAAGCCGGACCTGCCTAGGGCGCGCCTCGGTTGGCAGTCGGTGTCACATGGCAGGATCGGCGGTACCGTGGTGCGAGATCGTTTGCCTCACGTGTCGATGGATCGTGACGCCGCAAGCACAGGGCTTGTCGCGAACGGCCAGCTTCGCGGGCCGGAGTGGCTCGTAGTGCGACTACGCAAGCGCGTCGAGGCGCGCCGCCCAAGGCGCGGTATCGGTGCCCACCCCCCGTGAAACTGCCGGACCAAGACTCCGGTACCGCGGGGCGCCGAAAGCCGGTTTAAGCACCCCAGGGAACGGGAGGGTGGTTGAGATGCGACATGGTCTGGTGATCGGAATCTGCCTGGCGCTGGCAGGCGGCGTGGCTTGCGGCGATGACAGCGACGATTGCAGCGGGGAGGACTGCCCCCGGGGCGATGGCGGCAGCGCGGACGCGGCGGCAGCGCCCAACGGCGGCGACGAGGGCACGGACACGGACGATGCCTCGGACACGTCGTCTAGCTCCGGGAGCGCCGACGAGCCCGCGGGCGACGACGGCGCGACCGACGACGGCGCGCAAGATGATGGCGCGGCCAGTGACGGCGACGGCAGCGAAGGCGGAGACGAAGGGCAGGACGATGAGGCGGAGCCCGACCCCGAGCCCGCGTTCATGCCTGCACGCGACGGCAACCAGGGTGCGCTGTGCGAGTCCGACCGCGACTGCAACATGGGGCTGGCCTGCTACACGACGGACGAGGTCGGTTTTTGCACCGCCAGCTGCACGGACGACGGGGGCTGCGGCGCGCTCACCGGCGCGACCTACACCTGCTCCTCGGGGCGCAATGCCTGCCGCGTGGAGTGCGGAGGCGAGGACGACGGCGACTGCCCCGCGGGCATGGAGTGCCTCGGCAACCGCTGCAACTATCCCGCGAACGTCCTGGCGACCGCGGGTGCGTTCGAGCGCTGCGAGTCCAGCGCGGACTGCGCCGGCGATCTGGTCTGCAACGCCGCGCAGGGCCCTGGGCCCGGCGCGGGAGCTGGATTCTGCACACAGGCCTGCGAGAGCAGCGAGGACTGCACCGAAGCGCCCTCCAGCGGCAGCATCGAGGCCGGCTGCAGCATGGGCGGCACCGGTCTGTGTCGCCTCGACTGCAGCGACGCCGACGATGGCTGCCCCGACGGCATGGTCTGCACCAACAACCGCTGTCGCGTCGCTTCTGGGGACGACGAGCAATAGCGGCGCGCACCCGCGTTGTCGGCTTTGCTGCGATCCGGGCCCGATTGACGGGTCAGGAGTGGCCAGCGAGAGCTTAACCTTGCAGGGCAGATGTGCTTTTTTGAGGGAGTTCTGTGCCCCGTGGTGATTTCCCCTGCTGCGGGATGTTTGAAGGAACTGCGTTCTGGATCATAACTGTATCTAAACTGGGAGCATCGCCGGGCGGCTTGGTCGCCTCCCAGGTGATAAGACGATCGGCCATGGCGGGGTCCTTGGGTGTACGACGCGGGTTGATGTTGGCGTTCATCGTGCTGTTGGGTGCGTGCGGCGACGACAGCAGTGATGCCGACACGGTCGGCACTGGGGGTCCAGACGCTGGCACTGGTGACGGAGACGATGGGCCGGGCGGCGAGATGGACGCCGGGGGGGACGGCGACGGCCCGGACGGCGGCGACCCGCAATCGGGCGACACCGGCCCCGACGGCTCCGACCCGCGCGACGGCTCCACGGCAGACGCGGAGACTCCGGACGCCTCAGCTCCCGATCCAGAGCTCTACGCGGGGCCCTGCATCCACGAGAAGGATCTCGGCAACGACGGCGAGATCGACGAGCGGGTGACGCTAGGCTACGACGGGGCCGACCGCGTCACGCTGGAGGAGCGGGACTCGCGCGACGGCTCGGGCGCTGCCGGTGCGGATGGCACCGCGGACGAGCGCACCCGCACCGACTACGACGACGCGGGGCGCGTGGTTCGCTCCCGGCTCGACTGGGATGCAGACGACACGGTCGATCTGGATACGACCTTCGACGCGGCCGGCGCCAAGCTAAGCGAGGTCTTCGACGTGCTGGACGACGGCACGCAGCTGGACCGCACTGAGTGGACCTACCACAGCGACGGGCGGCTCGACCTGATTCGGCGAGATCGCGATGGGGACGGTCAATTCGAGGAGCGCACCACGCACATGTACGACAGTGGCCGGTTGACGCGCATCGAGATCGACCGCGACCTGGGCGACGCACCCATCGACGAGTCGCGCGTCTTCACCTACGACGGCGACGGCAACCTGCTCACCGAGGAGCGCTTGCTCGGCGATCCCGGCACCGTGGTGCGTCGCGAGACCTGGACCCATGACGGCGAGGGCCGACCGCTGAGCCATACACTCGACGAGGACGCCGACGACATGGCCGATCGCGTGGTGACGTGGACCTATGCGGCTGGCGGAACGTTGGAGTCGGAATCGGTCGACGAGGGGGCCACGGGCATGCCGGTGGAGGTGCGCACCTACGATGCCGACGGCAATCTGCTCACGGAAGAGGAGCTCGAGGATGGCGTGCTGGAGTCGCGCGATGTCTACATGTACGTCGGCGGGCTGCTCGCGACCCACACCCACTACGCCGATGACAGCGGCGACGTCGTGTACATGATCGAATACGACTACGATGACGGGGACCGCCTGCTGACCGAGGAGCGCGATGGAGACGGCGATGGATCCGTCGATCGCATCACCCGCCACACCTACGACAGCGCGGGACGACTGCTGTCCATCGAGGTGGATCTGAACGCCGATGGCACCACGGTCGTGGCTGTGGAGATGCGCATGTACGACAGCGCGGGCAACCTGCTCTCCATTGCGCGCGACGGCGATGCCGACGGCGATGTCGACGATGCGGAGACATTCACCTACGCGTGCTGGACGCCATGACTCGGGGACGCAAACGGTCGGCTGCGCTTGCAGAGAGTGAAGCGCGTCATTGCGGACGAAGAACCCGTATGTCAGCGTACCATCGGGTGATGCCGGGTATTCGACGGCTGCAGTGCGCGAGGGAGAGCTCCATGAGAGGGGTCGCTCTGTTGCTGGTGACGCTGGTCGGCGCCTGCATCGAGGCGCCCCCGCAGCCCCAGGCAGACGGCCACGACCGTCGCTGCGTGCGCCCGGAGGAAGGCTGCAGCTGCATCGACGGTCAGCAGCAGCCCTGCTTCCCGGACGAGCAGGATGACCCCGATCTGTGCGTCGAGGGCACGCGCTACTGCCTGGACGGCATCTGGAGCGCCTGCACGGATCTCCAGACCTACGCCGCCGACACGGCGGGTAGCACGCACGCCCTGATCGACGACCAACGCGACGAAGACGGCGGGGTGCCGAACTGCGACACCTGCAACGTCCGATGCTTCAAAGCGACCGATGACCTGGACCCCGCCGACGGCCCCTTGGACGGCAGCAACTCCACAGGCGGCCTCATCTATGCCGATCCGATGGGGATCACCCTCGAGTCTGGTGAGGACGGTCTGCCGCCGGGCACGTCGCCGCCGTCGGTGAGCGGCAATAACCCACCGATCATCGCCACGCTGCTCCCCGGCGAGCAGGTCACGACGTTGCTCGACTCGCTCCCCGTGAGCCTGAACAAGGTCGACGTCTACTTCCTGATCGACCTCGAGGACTCGATGTCGCAGGAGCTCGCGGCCCTGACCGCCGAGCTGACCAGCGCCACCGACTACGTCGGTGCCAACACCTGCGTAGACCGTGATGGAGATGGCTCGCCGGACGCCCACGGAACCGGCTTGATCGAAGGCGTCCGCTGTGTCGCCCGGGACCCCTGGTTTGGCGCGGGCTACTTCCGCGAGATCCCGTTCTCGCCCCATGCGGGCGCGGGCCAGGTTGCCTTTTCCCACGTCCAGGATATGGACGCCGACGGCGTGCTGACCGAGAGCGCGCTCTCCGGTCTGGGCACCGAGGACCTCACGTCCTTCGGTGATGTGGCGACGTCACAGATCGTCGCGCTCGAAGCGCTCGCCACGCAGGACGGTTTCGACGTGGGGCCGGGCAACCCGAGTCTGGCCGCGCGCACCGATTGCCCGAGTGGGACGCGCGGCTACCCGTGCTTTCGCGATGACGCGGTCGCGCTCGTCGTGGTGCTCACCGACCGTCCGCTCCACAATGGTCCGACCGCTGGCTACGACTACGCCGCGTCGCTCCAGGCTCCAATACCGCCGAGCACGAGCGTCGACCTCACGGCCCAGTCGGGCGCCGGGACCTTCGTCGACCCGAAGGACCTGGGCGATGTGACCACGACCTGGACCGAGTACCTCGGCACGACCAGCGCCGCGACCCTTCCCGCGAGTGTGGTGAGCTGCGATGCCGACGGAACGAGCGGTGACATCGTTCACGAGCTCACGATCTCCGGTCTGGCCGCCGGCGCCACCACGCCGATCACGCTCAGCACCGAGGGCTCTAGCTTCGACACGGTCGTCTCCTTGCACGACGACCTGCCGATCATCCTGACGTCGGTGACGGTCCCGATCGCGAACAACTCGCTGACCGACACCGAGGTCCAGGGCTTCGAGCTGCCGGCCGCCGGCACCGAGATCGGTGGCTACGACCTCAGCCTCAGCGGCGCGAACAGCAGCGGCCTCGGCAACGAGGTCGGCTCCAACTTGATGGGCTGCCTCGGCAACGACTCCAGCGCTCCAGACGCCGTTTACCAATTCGAGGTGGGCGCCTCCGGTGCCGACCTGACGATCGACACCGTGGGCAGCAGCTTCGACACGGTGATCGCGCTGTTCCGGGACCACGTGGAGCCCGTCGCCACGTCGTGGACGGGCTGGGTGCCCTACGACGAGTTCTTCGAGGAGGGCTGGAACGACTGGAACCGCAACGGCGACGGCGTGTTGTGCAACGGCGGGTCGTGCAATCAGGACTGGGCGTGCGACAGCGGCTCGCCGAACGGGTGGTGCGGCTTCTACCTCACCGGCAGCAACCCGCGCCTCGACGACGTGGATTGCCTCAACGGCTCGACCTGTGTCTTCGTCATCAACGCGCCGGGCCAGACGGTGAGGCTCGACAACGTCAACGTCCGCGGAGACTCGACCTTCTATGTCCAGGTCATCGCAGCGGGTTCGGTCGAGTTCGACTCGATGTACTGCGAGGACAACACCAAGTGTGGCTTCGACTTCGGACCCACGGCGCCCTCGCACGACGACACCGACATCAACTGCGAGGGCAACTCCTTCTGCTACATGGTGCACAACAACGGCGAGATCGGCGAGTTCGACGTCAATGACGACGCCACGCTGCAGATCGAGTGCGGCAGCAACTCGGACTGCGGCAAGGGCTCCAGCGACTGCGACGACGACTCCCTCTGCGTCCTTCGGCGCGACCCGTCCACGATCGACGTCGGGCTCGATTGCAGCAGCAACGCCGCGTGCATCTGCCTCGAGGGCGAGGCCGGGGACACGGGCTGTCGGTCGTTCTGCGAGAACAACTCTCCGGCGGTCTGCGCCAACCCGGAGGGGCAGGACGTCTTGAACAACGGTGGTAACGTCGTTGCCGGGTCCGTGCAGCGCGTGGCTTGCGACGACGACGGTGCTGCCGATGGCGTGCGTTCGAGCATCAGCACGGGTCCCTTGGACCCCGGCACCTACTACATCGTGGTCAAGGGCAAGGGTTCAGGCGAGAGCGGCGCGTACAACCTGCGCATCCGCGATGCCGAGGACGACGCGCGCCTGACCTGCAACGACGACGCCAGCGGTAGCGTCACCCACTCGGAGATCAGCCAGTACGACCTCGGCAATGGCACCTACTATGCGGTGGTCAAGGGCGGTGGAGCAGGTGAGCAGGGCGACTACCGTCTGCTCGTGGGCGACGAGCCTACGCCGTTCTCGTACACGCCGCCGACCTACGCCGACGCCCTGTCTGCGCTCAACGCCGAGGATGTGCGCGTGGCCAGCGTCGTCAGCTGCAGCGGCAGCGGCGCGGACTGCACGGCCGCCAGGAGCGACGCGGATGCGCTCGCCACTGCGAGTCGGGCGGAGGTCGACCCGGGAACCGGCATGCAGCCCCTGAGCTACGTCGGTCAGGCCGACGGCTCGGACCTCGGCACTCAGGTGATGGCGGGCATCAACGACCTGGCGCAGCACTACGCGCTCGACGTGACCTGGCAGGTGGTGGACCAGTCCACCGATCCGAGCCTCGATCCGAATCCGTTCACCACGACCATCGCGCCCGACGATGCGACCCTGTGCGACGGCGTCAGCGGGACCACCTACCTGCGCTGTCAGGCGGGCGAGATGCCCAGCTTCGCTATCACATTCGAAAACCCGCCGGTGCCGGGGAACGTACCGGACAACCCCTCGCGGGCCGACGGTGCCTACGCCTTCGTGCTCCAGATGGTCGGCAACACGCCCGGTGTGGCCGGCGGGCCCACCTACCTTCTGGAGGAGGTGCCGGTCCTGCTCGTACCCAACGGCGATCTGGACCCGCAGGTCCCCGAGGATGGCACCTACCTGCAGACGCTCGAGGCGCGGGCCTGTCCCGACGATCTTCGGCCCGACTGGCAGGGCCTGTACATGAAGGCCCACGTGCCCGACGGGACCTCGATTTGGGTCGGCGCGTGCGCTGCCGGCACCGAGGCGCAGCTCGCCGGCTGTAGCGTGAACGCCGTCGTGATCGTCGGCGCGATGGGGCTGTGCAGCGGCGGCTGCTCGTCCAGCACGGTCTGCGCGGACACGTTGCCGAACATCACGCCGAACGACGTGTGCATCCATTTCAGCTCGTCCGTGACGTGCACGATGGACCCGGAGTGCCCAGCCGGGCTGCAGTGCCAGAACGGCATCTGCGTGGGCACGGACGGCTCGCCCGACATCGCCACCGTATTCCCCACCAGTGAGCTCGGACTCCCGTGGACTCGCTACGCCATCGACCTGCGAGCGAACTCTGCGCGCACGGCGGCACCCACGCTAGACTACTGGGACGTGACCTACACCTGCGAGATCCCGGACTGACCATGGGGAGTACGCCGTGAGCACGTTCAAGTCACCACGATCGATCCCGAGTGGCTGCTGGGCTGCGGTGGCGGCCGTGGGGCTCGCGGTGGGTTTGCTCGCGTGTGGGGGGGATGACGAGAAGATGGCGCCCGTCCCCAGTGGCGGGGACCGGGTGCCCACGCGCGGAGGCACGGACGAGCCGGACGCCGCCGTGCCCGTGCCCGTGCCCCAGGGCGCGAACGTCCTGGTCGATCTCTCCGGCGAGACTCTCTGCACCTATGAGGACGACGACTCGATGGCCTTCCCTGCGAGCACCGGCGCCACGGGGGTCAGCCTCGCCCAGAACGGCGGCACGATGGCCCTCGCGTACCACGATGACATCGGTGAGCGAGCCTTTCGGCTGCTGTCCCTCTCGGGCGCCGCGGAGCCGGGCGTGCGCGAGGAGGGCTCCGAGGGCTCCTCGGGCGTGCGCATCGTGGCGGTCGACGATGGCTTTGCGCTGAGCTTCTGGCGCGAGGGCGAGCTGCACGTGGAACGGGTCGACCTCGAGGGCGAGTCGGTTGAAGCGCCCGCGCCGCTGGACACCAGCCCAAGCGGCCGCACGACCAGCATGCTCGCCGCCAATGGCAGCATCCACCTGACCGTGCAGGGCGACGACGGCCTCACGCTCGCCCAGTACCCACATGACGACCCGGCCGACGTCAGTTATCGCGACCTGCTGGTCGATTCCGATCCAGTGCAGCACGCCGCGCTAGCGCTGCTCCGCGAGAGCGTGTGGCTGGCGTGGTCCAGCGGCGACACGCTGTCCATGCACGCGCTGGAAGACGACGAGCCGGTCGTCCTGGCCGACACCGTGAGCGGGGCCTTCGACATCGCCTCGGGGGAGGAGAGCGGGGCCGTCGCCTACAGCTATCGCGTGGAGGACGCCGAGCTGGTGCGCTACCGGCCGTTCGGGCTCGACGGAGACGTGATGCTCGAGCCGCGCTCCGTGCAGCACCCCCCCGCCGTGTTGCGCGACGTCGCGATCGTCCCCTTCGGCAGGGGCTACGCGCTCAGCTACCGATCTCTCACCTCGCGCGACTTCCCGCACAACGCGATCCGCATCGCCTTCATGACCGCCACGGGCGAGATCGTCTACGAAGGCGAGGTGACGCCGACCAGCCGGGCCGGCGGGCCGACCGATCTGGTCGCCACCGACGATGGACACGTTGTCCTCGCGTGGAGCGACACCGACGACAACCACGCCCACCTGCAGCGCCTGGACTGTCCCGTTGCGCTCCGGCTCTGCAACGCCGAGATGGTCGAGGAGTGATCGTCCGATCGGCGGTCGCGCCGGCGTGAAACGAAATCCCGCGGCCCTCGGGGGTGATCGCTTGCGCGCTTCCGTGCGCGCGACCTGCGCTGGGCCCAGCTGCGGCGCTGGGGTACGCCGGCGCACTACGTCGCCGAGCTGAGCGCGTACCCGTGCGCGTTCTTCGGGGCCGCCGGTACCCAGCTGTCGCCAGTCCAGGGGCCGGTGCGCTACATCAGTGCGTAGAGCATGTCTGTGGCGGTCAGCACGCCCTTGGGCGTTCGGTCGTCGAGTGAGATGATCAGCGGGGTGTGCATCGCGACTGCCTGGGCGGCGGCGTGGTGCAGTGGGGTCGTCTCCGGGATCGACACCACGCCCGGGTTCATCCAGTGCTCCACCACCGCATCATTGCCGGCGTCCTGTGCGGCCAGCGCCTCGACCTGGGCGAAGCTGCCGACGGGCCAGCCGTCCACCATCACTACCAATCCGCGCACGCCGGCCGCCTGCAGTCGATCCATCGCGTAGGCGATGCGGTCGTCGGGGGCCACATGGGCGATGGTGTCGGAGGCGTACTCCGAGATGGGCGTCTCGATGCGGCTCTCGCTGACCACCTTGAGCAGGTCGTTGACGCTGAGCATGCCCACCGGATCCTCACCCTTGACCACCATCAGCCGATGCACGTCGCGCTTGGCCATCAGGCGCGCCGCTTCGCGCAGGGAGGCTGCGCCCGAGATGCTGACGGGGTCGGCGCTGAAGAGCTCGCGCGCGGTCAGGCGCTCGTTGAGCTTGTTGCTGCGCTCGCCCCCGGGGGCGTGGAGCGCCCGGCCCCTGGCCAGCAGATCGGTGCGCGTGACCACGCCCACTGGGCGTGAGTCGTCGTCCACGACGATCAGGCCGGAGACGCCCCGGGCCGACATCTCCAGGTCGATCTCCTCGGAGGTCGCGCTGATGGAGACGGTGTAGACCGCCGGGTTCATATGCTCGGACACGTTGATCTGGAGGGCATCCATGGACGCCACGTACGCACCTTGTCGCTCGGAGCCAGCGCCCAGCGACCGCCCGGCCCGAAACGTGCAAGATCTGTCACTAGGCGCCCGCCTCGGGCTGGCGTAAGTCATCTGAAACGGCCATGAACACCACGCTGCTGATCGATGCCCTGGTGCGCCAGACCACCGTGCTGCTGGCCGCCCTCGCCACCTCCGCGGGCAATCGCACGCCCCTGTCGCGGGTGGCGAACCAGGTCTTCGCCAACCTGGTCTCGGAGCTCAAGGCCCAGGGCCTCGGCAACAAGGTGATCGCCGACATGTTCGGCATGGCGCTGCGGACCTACCATCACCGGATGGCGCGCCTGCAGGAGAGCAGCACCGAATCCGGGCGCTCGCTCTGGGAGGCGGTGCTCTCGTACGTGGAGCACCAGGGGACGGTGCTCCGCGGGGACGTGCTCCAGCGCTTCAGTCGGGACGATGGCGTCGTCGTGCGCAGCGTCCTGCGGGATCTGGTCGAGTCGAGGCTGGTCTACCAGATGGGGCGTGGGGACCAGACGTCCTATCGGGCGGCGGGTGAGGACGCCGAGGCCGGACTTGAGGAGGGCGAAGCGGCCGAGGCACGCGCGCTGATTCTGCTGGTAGCCGTGCACCGCCACGGACCCGTGAGTCAGGATGAGCTGGTCGAGCTCGTGCCGCTGGCGGAGGCTCAGCTGGAGTCCGTGCTCGAGGCGCTACTGGCCGATGGTCGGCTGCAGCGTGAGGGCGAGGGTGAGCAGGCGCGCTATCGGGCCGAGCGCATTTTCGTAGCTGCGGGGGACACGGCCGGCTGGCAGGCGGCGCTCTTTGACCACTACCAGGCGATGGTGACCGCGATGGTCGCCAAGCTGCGACGGGGCCAGTCCCGTGCAGAGCTCGACGATGCCATCGGCGGCAGCACTTATCACTTCGATGTGTGGCCGGGCCACCCCCACGAGGCGGAGGTGATGGGCCTGCTGCGCACGCTGCGGCGGCAGACCGTGGCGCTGCGCGCGGAGGTGGAGCGTCACAACGAGACGGCCGCACGGCCGCAGGATGCAACACCGCGGCGGGTGATCGCCTACGTCGGACAGACGGTGCTCGAAGAAGAGGGAGATGACGATGAGCTTGCGTGATTGGCTTTGGCTTGCCTGCCTGCTGTCCCTCGCCTGCGTGCTCGCCTGCGGCGACGACGACGGCGCTCCCCAGACCCTCGGGGGCGAGACCAACTGGCTGTCGATGTGCACGGGCAGCGACCAGTGCGGAGCTGGTCTCGAGTGCCTGTGTGGCGTGTGCACGGTCGCCTGCGAGCCCGGACAGGGCTGCAGCCAGAGCGGGGCCAGCTGTGCGCCCACCGCGACGGATCTCTCGCTGGCCTGTGGATCAGCGCCGACCGTGGCCGCCATCTGCGCGGAGCTGTGCGACGAGGACGCCCAGTGCCTGGCAGCGGCCAGCAACCGCAGCTGCCGCGACGGCATGTGCGTGTCGGCCTCCAGCGGCGCGCCTCCGGCACCGGCCACTGGAGAGGGCGTGCCCGACGATGGCGCTGGCGCTCCGGGTGGCGATGGCGAGGACGTGGGCAGCGCCGGAGGCGATGGCGGCGACCCGGGCAGCGGTGGCGATGGCGAAATCCCGATGGGCGGGGCGGGCGCGCCCGGCGGCGACGGCGATGGCGACGCGAGTGGAGACGGCGACGGCGATGGCGACCCCGACGTGGTGCCGATCAACCCCGGCCCCGGCTGCGCCGTCATCCTCTGCCAGGCGGGTACTCTGTGCTGCGACCAGTGCGGTACGCCCCAGTGTGTCCCCGCGGCCGAGGGCTGCCCCAAGGATTGCTACCAACCCTGTGCCGGCAAGACCTGCGGCGACACGTGCACCGTGTGCGATCCGGCGGACACGGGCTGTGTGGAGACCGCCGACCTGAAGCTCTGCGACGCCGCGGGCCAGTGCCAGTCCGCGGCGCTGGTCAGCTGCCTCGTGCCGGGCGACTTCGTGTGTGGGCCGATGCGCTGCGATCCCGGGACCGAGTACTGCACCACGGTGCTCTCCGGAGTGCCTGGCGGAACGAATAGCTACAGCTGCAACGCCCTAGGGGGCAATGATTGCGCGAGCGTGGGCGGCGTCATCCAGAACGGCGGCTGCCGCGTCACGCTGGCGGCCCCGTAGCATCACCGCGGCACGCCCGAGTCGCTCAGCCCTCTTCGAGCGGGTGCTCGTCGAGCCCGGTCTGCGCCATCTGCTGCAGGCGCGCTTCGACGTCCTCCTCGGATAGCAGGGCGTCTTCCGAGGCCGCGACGTAGCTGGCGACCATGCAGTCGCCGGTCACGTTGCAGGCCGTGCGGCACATGTCCAGGATGCGGTCGACGCCGAAGATGATCGCGATGCCGCCTGCCATCACCTCCTGGGGCATGCCCACCGATTGCAGCACGATCACCAGCATGATGAGGCCCACGCCCGGCACGCCCGCGGTGCCGATCGAGGCCAGCGTCGCCGTCAGCACGATCGTGAGCTGCTGGCCCACGTCCAGGTCGATGCCGTAGAGCTGTGCGATGAAGAGGGCCGCGACGCCCTGGTAGAGCGCGGTGCCGTCCATGTTGATCGTCGCGCCTAGCGGCAGTGCGAAGGCGGCGACCTCCTCGCTGATGCCGAGGCGCTCCTCGGCACACTCCATCGTCACCGGCAGGGTCGCGGACGACGACGAGCTGGAGAAAGCCAGAAGCTGGGCCGGGGCGATGGCCCGGAAGAAGCGGCGGTAGCGCACCGGCGTGAGCACGCGGAGCGCCGTCGGGTAGACCACGAAGACCATCGTCGCCAGGCCCGCGACCACGACCGCGGCGTAGGCCGCGAGCGCGAGCAGCACGTCCGCGCCGAGTTGGGCGATCACCTTGGCGATCAGGGCGAACACGGCGTAGGGGGCCACCAGCATGATCACGTGCACGAGCTTGATGATCACGTCGGTCATGGCGGAGGCCGCATGAATCACCACGTTGGCCTTCTCCTCGGCCACCAGCGTCAGCGAGATGCCGACCGCGAGCGCGAAGAAGACGACCTGGAGCATGTTTCCCTCGGCCAGCGCGCCGAAGGGGTTGGTCGGCACGATGTTCAGGAAGGTGCTCCACACGTCGGGCGCCTGCGCCGCAGCGATCTTCTCGCCGGCGGCCTCCGCCCCCTGGCCCGCGAGGCGGTCGCGCACGTCCGTGCTGACCATGGTTCCAGGGCGGACCAGATTGGCGAAGAACAGGCCCACGCTGATCGACACGGCCGTGGTGCCGATGTAGATGCCCATCGTCTTGCCGCCGATGCGCGAGAGCTTCTTGAGGTCGTTGAGCGAGCTCGCCCCCTCGATCAGCGAGAAGAGCACGATCGGAACCGCGATGAAGCGGAGCGAGCGGATGAAGAGCGCGCCCACGAATTCGTTGAGGTTGGCGACGAAACGCGCGGCCTGGGCGCCGAAGCCGGCGCTGACGTTGTCGGCGGACTCCTTGCTCGCCATCCACGCGTCGGGGTCGCCGACACCGAGCCTCAGCCAGGTGGCGTCGGTCCAGAGCCAGTTGACCAGCACGCCGGCCATGAGTCCGGCTCCGAGCCCGATCATGATCTGCCAGTGCAGCGCGATGCCGCCCTTGTCAGGCCTCGCCATCGCTCAGAGGTCCACTTCGTAGCGCCGCTTCATCTCTGCGACGGAGCGCTTGATCAGCTGCTTGAGCGTCGGCATGTGGACGTCCTCGAGTTTCTTGATGTAGAGGCAGCTCTTGCCCGTGCGGTACTTGCCGAGCTTGTCCATCAACGGCTGGAAGGGCTCGAAGCCCGGCATGATGTAGACGGTCAGCTCGTTCTTGCGCGGCGACAGCGCTACCACCGGCCACTGGGCCGGCTTCTTGGTGGTGTTCACGTAGGTGTAGGCGCCGTAACCGATCAGGCTGCTGCCCCACATCTTTGGGCGCTTGCCCGTGATCTCCGCCATCACCTTCATGACTGCGCGGCAGTCGGAGCGGCGCTTGTCGTCGGCCACGGAGTCGACGAATTGCTTCACGCTCGCCTTGTTCTTCTGAGTCTTCAGCTCGGCCATCGCCGACGCAGTATACCCACGGGCCAGCTCCTGTCAGTGCCGCCTGCGCCCGACGAGCAGGAGCACCGCGCCCGCCAGCAGCGGCGCCGCCAGCGGGGTCGGTTTTCGCCCACTTCCGGGTGTGCGGCAGCCGCCCTCGCTGGACGGCCCAGGCACGGTGGCGTTGTGTGCGGCCAGGCGCTCGCCGATGATCCCGCGATTGTCCTCGACCGTCTCCGAGGCTCCGTCTGTGGAGCAGCTCATCGCGACCTCTCCCTCCCCGGAACAACCGCGATGGCTCCCATGGTGCGCTTCCGGGGCCTACGTTACAACGGGTGCGTGGAGCGGGATCGCGCGGTGGACTGGGCCCGGGGCGTGGCGGCCCTGGCCATGATCGAGGGGCACGCCACGCACGGCTGGGCCAGCGCCGCGGCGAAGCAGACTGTGGCCTACGATTGGACACGGGTCGTGGCGACCAGTCCGCTGCCGGCGTTCATGCTGCTCGCCGGCATGGCCCTACGCCTGCGCGTCGGTGCGGCGGAGGTGCGCGGTGAGCGCCCGGAGGCGGTGCGTGCATCGATCGCGCGTCGCGGGCTGATGGTCGTCCTGTGGGGCTACGCCGCCAGCGCGCTCTACGCCGCCATCGATGGCCACCAGGGGCTCAAGACGTTCCTGCGCGCCGACGTGCTGCACGTGATCGGGCTCTCGATCGGTGTCCTGCCGCTGCTCTGCATCCCGCGCGCCCTCCCCGTGGATGCTGCGGCCGTCACCCGGCGTGCCCTCGGTCTCTCGCTGGCCGTGATGCTGTTGGCGCCGCTGTACTACGCGCTCGTGCCCGCGCCCGGGGGGGCGCTGCGCTACCTGCTCGCTCCGCTCGTACGCGTACCGGAGGTCACGCTCTTTCCGCTGCTTCCGATGCTCGCGTGGACGACCGTCGGGTTCGTGGTCTGCGACGTCATCGAGCGCGCGCGCAAGCGCTTCTCGCGCGATGCGGTCTACGCGGGGGCGGGGCTCGCGGCGCTGGCGGTCGCCTTTGTGTGTGAGGGAATCACGCGCGCGATGTTGGGCGCTGACGGTGTACTCGACGACGTGCACCCCGCCGGTATTCCGAACATGATCGGGTATGCAGCACGTGGCCTTGTGTTGATCGGTGTGGGACCGCTGATCGTGGCGCGCCTGCCCGAGCTCGGTCGCGATGCGATGACACGGCTGGGGCGAGCCTCGCTGATCGCCTACGTCTTCCACATCCCCTTCTGCTACGGGCTGCCCGCGCGTCCGCTGCGCGGCAACCTGCAGATGCACGAGACGATTCCGTACGTGCTCCTGCTCTGGGCCGTGAGCTATGGCGTCGTGTGGGCGATCGAGCTCGCGCGCGCGCCACGTCGCGCGCCCACGCGAAGCGCCTGATTCCGAGCGCCGGACGCTGGCCACAGGAGGAAGCGCCCACCCGGGGAAGTCGCCGGGTTGACACGCTTGTACGCCACCGTAGGTTGCACTCGAGGTGAGGGTGGGGGACGGGTTCGAAGGGTTTTGTGCAGACACGAGCGTGCTTCTGGTGGCTTCCGGCCAGTCGCAACATGTAGAAGCGCTCGCCTCCTGCCTCAATCGTGCCGGCACCATCGTGAGCCGCTGTCCGAGCGTCGCCGCGGCGTCGCGCTTGCTCGAGCTCCCGCATCCACCCTTCGAGGTGGCGCTGATCGAAGCACAGGGCCCCGGTGTGCAAGCGTTCTCACTGGTACGCACGCTCAGGCACCGGTCTCCCGACTGCTCCGTGCTGATCACCGCGGATGCTGCAGGCCCTGCGCTGTTGCGAGCCATCTACGACAACGGTGCGAGCTTCGTGTCGAGCCGCGCCACCGAGGACGAGCTGATGTTCGCGATGCTCGCCGCGCGTGGAGGTGCGATGCCAGATCTGCTCAGGCTCGCGGCGCGCGCGCAGCGCCTCTGGAAGCTACCGCCGCAGCAGACGCGGCTCCTCTACTACAACCTTTGGGGTTATTCGAACCAGGAGATCGCAGAGGCGCTCGAGCTCAGCGTGCACACCGTGCACGAGTACCAGAGCGACCTGCGGCGCCGCACGGGGGCGCAGAGCAAGTCGGAGTACCTGCGCGTTCTGCTGGAGCATGCCGGCCGCCTGCCCTGTGACCGGCAGCAGCTACCGTGGGGCGCGGACGCCTGAAGCGCCTGCATCATGTGCGATGAGCGCGCTTCGACGTAACACCGTGCTCGTGCGTTCCCACGATCTTCGTCTGCGCGACAGTCAGGTCCCGACCCCGCAATAGCAGGCCCCACAGGAAGGTGTTCCCGGTCGAGTGGCACCCCTGAAGGGGGGGCTGCTGCGCCACAACTGGCGGATTTACCGAGCCGTGTTTTCGCGGGATTCCTCCACGTGAAAGGGGTGAGTCGATGCGGAACACGACAACCACAATTTCAATCGTCGCGATCGCTGTTCTCTGCCTGGGTGTGACGAGCGCGCATGCGCAGCTGACCGACAGCACACAGACGAGCCCATCGATTGCCGGCGGGCAGATCGGCAAGTCGTTGGAACAACAGGTCGGCGCCGGTCAGGGCGATGTCATGATGCCGGGGTCTTCCGTGTATCTCATCAAGCGCGATCCGGCGCGCTCCGTGCGTCGCGGGCGGCAGCTCTTCCAGCGCAAGTTCACCCAGGCCCAGGGCTTCGGGCCGCGCGTCAACCCCACCAGCGAGGGCGACATCATGCAGATGCGCGCACTCGGCGCGGGCATGGTCGACAGCTGTGCGGGCTGCCACGGTCGACCGCGCGGTGCGGCGGGCTTCGGCGGTGACGTCGTGACGCGGCCGGACAGCCGCGACGCGCCGCATCTCTTCGGGCTCGGTCTGGTCGAGATGCTCGCGGATGAGATGACCGCCGAGCTGCGCGGCGATCTGGCCGATGCGCTGGTCGAGGCGGAGACCGGTGTGCCGTGCGACGAAGATCCGCCGGAGGAGGTCTGCGACTACCAGTCCGAGCCGGGCTTCCTGTGTCAGCTCCTTGGGCTCTTCTGTCCGCCGATCGTGTGCGAGACCCCGGAGCCCGAGCCCTGCGGTGAGCCCGGGCCGGTCACGCGGGTGCTGGGCGCGAAGGGCGTCGAGTTTGGCAGCATCACCGCCTTCCCCGACGGGACCGTGGACTTCTCGGAGCTGGAAGGCATCGACGAAGACCTGCGCGTGCGACCCTTCTTCGCGGAGGGCAGCACGATTTCCATTCGCGAGTTCGTGATCGGTGCGTTCAAGGCCGAGATGGGTCTCGAGGCGGCGGACCCGATCCTGTGCGCCGTCACCGACTCCGACGACCCGCAGGTGGCGATGTCGGCGGCGGGAATGCTCTTCGATCCAACCCTCGACACCTTCGAGCGCCCGCCGGTCTGCGACGCGCTGGAGGATGGCGACGGCGATGGCATCGCGGCCGAGCTCGACCCTGCGCTGATCGACCACATGGAGTTCTACCTGCTCAACTACTTCAAGCCCGGCCGCGGTCGCACCGATGCCGAGACCGATCAGGGGCTGGCGGTGATGGAGGAGATCGGGTGCACCAGCTGCCACATCCAGAACCTCACCATCGACCGTGACCGCCGCGTGGCCGACGTGGAGACCGTGCACGACCCGGTCAACGGCATCTTCAACCGGCTCTTCGCCACCGCGACGACCCGCTTCGACGTGATCGAAGACGCCGACCCCTTCCCCCAGCTGCTCCCGCAGGAGCAGTCCTTCGTGGTCGAGAACATCTTCAGCGACCTCAAGCGCCACGATCTGGGGGCCGCCTTCCACGAGCGCGAGTACGACGGCTCGATCGTCACCGAGTTCGTGACCGAGCCCCTGTGGGGCGTGGGCACGACGGCGCCCTACGGACACGACGGCCGCAGCATCAACCTCGAGGAAGTGATCCTGCGGCACGGGGGCGAGGCTGCCGAAGTGCGCGACCGCTTCGCCGGACTTTCGGACTCCGACCGCCGGGCCGTGCTGGCCTTCCTCGGTTCGCTGGTCCTCTTCCCACCCGACGACACGGCCTCCAACCTGAATCCGGGCAACCCGCTGACCACCGATCCCCAGGATCCGGCGGAGCACGGATCGATCAACTTGGGCGCACTCTTCCAGATACCCGGCGAGGGGGCCGAGTAGGGGCGCGTCTCGGGGCCGCTGTCGCCACGCGCGTTGGGGCGGCAGCGGCCCCTCCAACCCTCCACGTCAGCCGAGTCGTGGCCAGGTCGTTGGTGTGCGGGTGCCTTGGGTGCCCTCCGCCGTCCCGTGCGCTAGTATCTCTCGCATGCGACGACTGGGGGGATGGCTGCGGGGCGGCGCCTGCGCGATCACGGTGCTCGTGCTGGCGGGGTGCACGCACAAGGTCAGCTTGGAGCACATCGACAAGCTCCAGCCCGGCAAGACGTCAGCCGACCGCGCGCTTGCGCTCTTCGGCGAGCCGTATGACACCAGTCGACGTACGACGCCGGCCGGATCATACGTGCACGCGGAGTATCAGCACGTGCGGGAGGGCTTTGCGGGTCACTGCATGCGGCGCCTGCAGCTCGAGTTCCTGGACGGGGTGCTCAATGGCTTCCTGTCCGCGAGCTCCTGCGAAGAACAGAAGACCACCGCGGACGTGCAAGGCGCAGTGGAGCTCGGGAACCAGCTGGGACTCGCGGCCAAGGGAGATGCGCGCAAGCGCATGGGGGAGCCGAGTGGTGAGCTGCTCTGTCCCACGGTGCTCGAGCCCGACGAGCGACCGTGCGACGAAGGTGCGCGCGAGCTCTGGTTCTGGATGACCGCACCGGCACCGACACCCATCGGCGAGGAACCGGAACCCCTGGTCGCGATCCGTGCGGCCTTCGACGGGGACGGCCTGCTGATCGACATTCAATCGGTGGAGGAGTGACCGTGACACGATGGGCGCCACCCGCCTGCGCGCTGCTGATGGCGGCGTGCACGTTCGCAAACGAGCTCAATCTCAAGCACGCCGACCGGCTGGAGATCGGTAAGCTGCAGGAGAGTGAGTTCGAGGAGATCTTCGGCGAGGAGCACGAGAAGTCGAAGCGCACCACGCCGGATGGTCAGTTCTTGCATGCCCGGTACGGCGAGCTGAAGCAGAGCATCACCGGCGACTGTTACCGGCTGCTCTGGTTGGAGTTCCGCAACGGCCTGCTCAACGCCTTCATGCTGGCAAGCTCGTGCGAGGGAGAGCGACCAGCGCACAGGTCGATGCCGCCATGGGGCTGATGTCTGGCGTTGGCGTGATGACGAAGGACGACGTCCGTCAGCGCATGGGCGAGCCGACAGCACGCGCGATGTGCCCCTCCCTGCTCGGCCGCTACGAGCAGAAGTGCAACAAGGGCACGGAGGTCTGGCAGTGGATGACCTCGAGCGAGCAGGGGGTCGTGGGCGATCGTCACGGCGAGGCCGGGACCTACGTCGTCTTCGACGCGGCCGGAACGCTCGCCGACGTCGACATCATCGAGCCCTGAGCCGCGCTCTCGCGGGTCAGGGTCAGCCGAAGAGGCCGTCGATGCGGCGGGGGCGGCCGACCTGCTCGAGGTAGCCGCCCAGGCCGATCGTGACGGGCGCACCGCCCTCGTCGGTGACCCCGGCCATGTCGAGGATGCTGTTGAGCAGCTGGTTCACGTTGTAGGCGGAGTCGGCGTAGAAGTAGCCGCCGCCGATCTCGTAGGGCTGGTTGGGGCCGGAATCGAAGTGGTAGCCGGTGCGGGCGCCGCCCAGGTTGCCGGCGACGACGTAGCCCATCTTCATGTGGCCGTGGCCCAGCCCCTCGCCCAGGTCCGAGGCCAGGATCACCAGGGAGTTGTCGAGCACCGTGGTGTCCGGGCCCTCCTGGATGCTGTCGAGCTCGCTGAGCAGGTCGGCGAACTGCTGCACGAAGAAGCGGTAGCCGTCGAGCAGGCGGCCGTCGTAGCCGGTCTCGGCGCCGCGGCCCGGGCGCAGGAAGGCGCTGGTGCCGGGCAGGGCGTCGCCGTGCACCATGCCGTGCCAGTCGTAGTCGCCGGCGGCGTCGAGCGTGCTGTCGAGCTCCGCGAGCCCGAAGCGCGGGTTCTGTTGGTTTAGGTACTCCAGCCGTCCCACGGGGGCCAGGTCGCAGGCCATGGCATGGGCCAGGATGCGATTGTGGAGCGGGGCGAGCTCGTCCATGCTCACGCCCTGGTAGCTGGTGACGCTGTTGTCGATGCCAGTCGGGATCGTGCAGCCCTCGCTGATGCGCACGTCCAGCTCGAGCTGGCGGATGCGCGAGGCGTGCTCCTCGAGGCGCATGCGGTCGTCGCGGCCCAGCCCGCGCGAGAGATCGGTGAAGCTCTCGCGCACCGCGTCGAGCACGCTGCGGTTGCGCGCGCGCAGGCGCTGCATCGCCAGGTCCGCCTCGCTCGGGCCGTTGTCGTCGACCTGCACGTCGGCGAAGTACTTGTCGAAGGCGGTGCTCGGGAAGACGTCCATCGTGACCGCGTTGCCGCGACCCTCGAAGAAGAAGTCGCTGTTCTGCGTCGAGCCCGCCGGGAAGCGCACCGCGGCGCCATCGACCCCGAGGTTGATCGAGGGGAAGGCGTGGTTCTGGCGGTAGAACTCCCCGATCACGTGGTCCACGGAGGGGCCGTTGGCGCCGCCGGTGGGCTCGGCGTCGCTGCGGACCTCCGAGACGTGGTTGGTGTTGGTGGTCGGGAAGGCGCCGGTCGTCAGCGTGCCGGTCAGGCACGCTTCCTTCTTGGCGGGGTGGCCGAAGGGGAAGGCCTGACCGCCGGCCTCGAGCATGCGGTTGTCGATCGTCGAGACGAAGAGGCAGCGATCCTGGAAGGGCGAAAGCGGCGCCGTCGTGTACGGCAGCGTGAAGCCGGTGCCCACGTTCGAGGGCCGCCACTCGCCGCCCGCGATGCCCATCGGGTAGGCGACCGTGATCACGCGTCGCGGTCCGCCACCGCTGCTCTGGGCTGCGGCCACCCCGTGCAGCTGCTCGAGCCAGGGTAGGGACAGGGCGATGCCGCCCACGCCCCGCAGGAAGCCGCGGCGGCTGAGGGTGGCGCGTTGTCTTCTGCGGCTCATGGCTCCACCTCCGTCGGGACGGTGCGATAGAGGAATCCATCGGTCTGGGTCAGGGCCACCAGCAGTTGGCGGATGTCGCCGCCGTTGCTCGACGCGGCCTGCTGCACCAGCTCCAGCCCGCAGGCGTCCTCGGCGAACTCGCGCCGCCCCAGAGCGGCCCGGTACCACTGCAGCGTGTAGCAGTCGCGGGCCTGCTCGCTCTCGGCGACGCGCTCCATCAGCTCGAGCGGCGTCTCGAAGTCGTGCTCCACACCGTCGAGCTCGACCGTGCCGGAGGCGTCGATGGCGGCGCCGTTCTCCTGGTCGCGCCACAGGCCGGCGGCGTCGTAGTTCTCGAAGGCCAGGCCGGTGGGGTTGAAGAGGGTGTGGCAGCCGGCGCACGTGGAGCCCTCGGCCAGCAGGGGCGAGAGCCGCTCGCGGGCGGTGGGGAGCATCGAGGTGTCCTGCAGCGGCGTCTGGGTGTCGATGTTGCCGGGGAAGTTCGGCAGCGGGTTGCAGAGCACCTCGCTCTGGAAGAAGGCCCCGCGGTGGATCGGGCTGGTCTTGTCGGCCTCGGCCTGGGTCGCCATGAACGACGCGAGCGTGAGCAGCCCGCGGCGGTCCTCCAGCTCGGCCGGGCCCCAGGCGTTGGGGTCCGAGCCGCCGGCGGTGCCGTAGAAGGTGGCCAGGGCGCCGTTGACCGGGATCTCGCGCGTGCCCAGGAGCGTCGCGATCGAGCCGTCGCCGTCCTGCATGACGTGGTTGACCAGGCGCGAGGCCTCTTCCTGCAGGCTGGTCCGCACGGCCTCGGTGAACTCGGGGTAGAGCGCCGGGTCCTTGGCGGTGGTCTCGAGCTCGTAGAGGCGCAGCCAGTCGCGGTGGAAGTTGGCCAGCACCGCCTCGAAGCGGGGTGACGCCATCAGGCGCTCGGCCTGGGTGGCGATCTCGGCGGGGGTCGACAGGCGGCCGGCCTCGGCTTCGGTGAAGAGCTCCTCGTCGGGCATGCTGTCGAGGAAGAAGTAGCTCAGGCGTGAGGCCATCTCGTGGTCGGTCAAGCGCAGCAGGCCCGGCGAGACCTCGTCGGCGCCGCGCTCCACGCGGTAGAGCAGGGCGGGGGCCTGGACGAAGAGCTGCACCAGCCCGGCGAATGCTTCCACGGCCGGCTGCTCGGCGCGCAGGGCGTCATAGAGGCTGCGCGCGATGCCGCGCTCCCCCTCGGTCAGGGGCCGGCGGTAGGCGCGCGCGCCGAAGTCGTCGATGAAGCCATCCACGCAGCCGTCGATGTCGCCCTCGCCGTAGCCGGCGCCCAGGCCGCACAGGCTCTGCATGAACGGGTCCGGCCCGGTCACGATCGAGGCCGCGATGCGGGCGGCGTTGTCCTCGATGGCGTTGCTCTCGGCCGTGTTGACCACGTTGGCCTCGGCGTCGCCCTCGAAGCCGCTGTCGATCTGCGTGACGGGGAAGAGGGAGCCCATGATCATGTCCAGGGCCAGCTCGGCGCCGAAGAGGTCGCGCAGGGTGTTGTGGTACTGGCTCGAGGACAGGCGCCGCAGGGGCTGGTCCGGCAGCACGCGGTCCGCGCACTCCGCGATGTCCTCGGCCGGCGGCACACCACCCGGACCGCTGCCGTCCTGCGGGCCGTCGCCCGGGTTGCCTAGGCCCGGCTCGCTGCCATCGCCGCGATCGAGGCCCGTTTGGTCATTGCCCGGGCCGCCCACCGCGCTCGGGTCGCCGCCGATCGCACCGCCGCATGCCGCAAGCAGCAGCAACGAGCACGCGCCGAGCCCGAGTCGATGAAGGAGCCTGCGTCCCAACAGGTCTTGCATCACTCTCAATGGTACCGCGGCGCACCTGCGGAGGCTCACCCCCTTGATTAAAACTTCATGACCATTGGAGACTGGCGCGTCGTGAACGACAAAAGGCCGTCCCCCGTCATTCGGGGAACGGCCTTCTGTGTCCTTGTAGGCGGACCCGCTACTGGAGTGACGCTGTAGCGACTCCAGCCACGTTGCCCTTACTTCAGCTGCGCCGACGACAGGCCGAGCAGACGGCGCGCAACGATCAGCAGCTGGATCTGCTGCGTGCCCTCGAAGATGTCGAGGATCTTCGAGTCGCGCGCCCACTTCTCGAGCAGCTCGGTCTCGCTGTAGCCCATCGCCTGGCACAGCTCGACGCAGCGCAGCGTCACGTAGTTGCCCATGCGCCCGGCCTTGGCCTTGCACATGCTCGCTTCCATCGAGTTCGGCTCCTTGTTGTCCGACATGAAGGCGGCCTTCATGGTGAGCAGCCGCGCGGCGTCCCACTCGGCCTCCATGCGGTAGAGCTCAGCCTCGATCGCGCTCGAGTGCCACATGTCCTTGGCGTAGTCGGCCTTGACGCCCTCCTTCTTGAGGATCTCGGTGGTGAGATCCAGCGACGCGCGGGCCACACCTAGGGCCATCGCGGCCACGGTCGGGCGCGTGTTGTCGAAGGTCTGCATGACCCCGCCGAAGCCCTTCTTGGCGTCGACCTCGGGGCTGCCCAGGATGTTGTCCTTGGGCACGCGGCAGTTGTCGAAGCGAATGGTCGCCGTGTCGGAGGCGCGCAGGCCGAGCTTGTCCTCGAGGCCCACCAGCTCGCAGCCGGGCGCGTCTCTCGGCACCACGAAGGACTTGATGGCGGCCTTGCCCATGCTCTTGTCGAGCGTGGCCCAGACCACCACGTGGTCGCAGCGCTCGCCGGCGGTGATGAAGATCTTCTCGCCGTTGATGACCCACTCGTCGCCGTCCAGCACCGCGGTGGTGCTGATGTTGGCCGAGTCGGAGCCGGTGCTCGGCTCGGTGATCGCCATCGAGGCGTAGCAATGTCCAAAGCGCGCCTTCTGCTCGGGCGTCGCGACCGCGCTGATGGCGGCGTTGCCCAGGCCGACGCCGGGTACGGAGAGCATCAGGCCCACGTCGCCGCGGCACATCTCGGTGACCGAGACGATGCCCTGGACGTTGTTGCCGTTCTTGACCTTGCCCTCGTCCTTGGCTTCTTGAGCCTTGGCCAGCTCGCGCAGGGCCTGCTCTTCCTTGATCTGCTCGGCCGTCTTGGCCTTGCGCGGACCGCCCAGGACGCGCAGCTCCTCGGGGTAGTCGTGCTCCTGCTTGTCGTACTTGCGGGAGATCGGCCGAAAGAGCTGCTCGGCCAGTCCGCGGGAGCCCTGCCGGGCCGCTTCGAGCTTGGGGGGGAGTTCCAGATTGATCATGGCTTTACCTCTTGAATCTCGATGACGACGGGCAGGGTTAGACGGTGACGCAACCGGAGAGGATGCCGATCGCGCGGAGGTTGCGGTACCAGAGCTCGACCATGTGCTCGCGGATGAAGCCGTGGCCACCGAGCAGCTGGACGCCGTCGGTGCCGATCTTCATGCCCTTCTCCGCGGCCTGCAGGTGGGCGCGGTAGGCGTGCTCGTGGAAGTCGAGGCCCTGCTCGGCGCGGGCGGCCGCGCGGTAGGTGAGCAGGCGCATGCCCTCGAGCTCGATGGCGATGTCGGCGATCATGAAGGCCACCGACTGGCGGTAGGTGATCGGCTCGCCGAAGGCGACGCGCTCGTTGCAGTACTCCTTGACGTAGTCGAGCACCGCCTGGCAGGTGCCGACCGCCAGGGCCGAGATGCCGATCTTGCCCAGGTCGAGCATGCGCACCAGGTCGAGCTTCTCGCCGAGCTTGGCGTCCGCGCCGACCTTCACGCCCTCGAGCTTCACCGTGCACAGCTCCAGCGGGCGCAGGCCCATGTGGTCCTGCTTCTCGATCGCGAGGCCGCTTGCGCCCGCCTCGACGAAGAAGGCCGCGGGCTCGCCGTCCAGCGTGGCCACGACCAGCATCACCTCGCTCGAGGCCGCCACGGGCACCATCGCCTTGACGCCGTCGATCACGTAGCCGTCGCCGTCCTTCTTGGCGGTGGTCTTTAGATCGGTGGAGTCGAAGCGGGCCTGGGGCTCCATCATCGCGATGGTGGCCTGGTGGACGTCCTCCTCGGCGAAGCGGGGCAACCACTTCTTCTTCTGCGCCTCGCTGCCCTGGTCGAGCACCGTGTTGACGAAGCTCAGCGCCGAGAGGGCGCCAATTGCGAGGGACATGTCACCGACGGCGAGGTCCTCGGCCAGCAGCATGTTGCTGATGGGGGAGCGCTCGGCGCCCATGCCGCCCAGATCCTCGGGGATCTGAACCATGTTGAAGCCGAGCTCCAGCGCGCGCTCGTAGAAGCCCTCCGGGGCCTCGCCGGCTTCGTCCGCGGCGCGGGATTTCTCACGCATCTCGCTGGTGGCGAAGCGGCTGACGGTCTCGCGCATCAGCTGTTGATCCTCGGTCAGCGTCAGGTCGAAAAGGGGTTCTTGCTGCTCGGACATGCTCTCCATCCTCGTATCGGGTCGGGTCCCCTCCGGGGTCCCCGCCCGGCCTTATATGCAAGGGGGCCGGGTACTCCTAGGTGGAGCGACCGCGACAGTCAAGGGTGTCGGTATCAGGGGATCGGCCAGGGATACAGAATTGTGGCATGAATTCGCCGCATGGCGCTATTTGGGGACGTCCGAAATGGTTCAAAAAGGCGCCGCCGCGCGGGCGCTGGCGACGCATTTAGCCGAGGGGGACGCGGTGCCGCGAAGTTGTCTCGAACGGCGATTGCCAGCTGCATGGCCCTTCAACTACGCGGGATCGCGGTGGAAGTGGTGAGGAGGACGACATGCAGTTACGAGTGATGATGGTTGGGCCCGCCATGGTGCTGGCGGTGGCCTGCAGCAGCGACGACGGTGGAGACGGGTCGATGGAGGGCGCCCAGATGGCGATGCCTGCACCGGGCGCCAATCCCGCCGCAGACCCGGCGGCGACTGGCATGACGGGCACCGCCGGTCAGATGGGCATGATCGACCCGCAGCAGATCATGGACATCGTCGACATGCTGTTGCCGGACTGCGATCCGAACGTTCCGGTGACCGCGACCTGCGGCGGTGTGACGTGCGAGCCCCAGAACCAGCTGACGGCAGCCCTGTGCGTCGTGCCGTGCTGCGCGCTGGACGAGACCGGGGCCGAGGCCTGCGGATCGCGCAGCGCCGACTTGGCCATGCCCGATAGCGTGTGCGAGGTGCCGCCGCCGCCGGCCGAGCCCGATCCCCTGTGCCCGGAGTTCGACGCCGGCATGGGTACCCTCTTGCCCGGCTGTTGCATGGAGACGGGCGTGTGCGGGGTGATCTCGTCGATCACCAGTCAGTGCATCACCGAGAGCCAATTCATCACGCTGCCCGCGTCGCCGCCGCCCTGCGACGGAAGCGGGCTCGGCGCGGCACCCGACGGTGGCACGATGGGTGCGCCCGACGGTGGCACGATGGACGCGCCCGACGCCGGCATGTAGCGCCCCGATCCGCTACACGTTCGCGACCGGCGGTCGGCGTGTGGTCGGCTCCGGCGGGCCGTGCTGCTGCAGCTCCTCGACCAGCGCGTCGCGCGTGGCGCGGTGCGCCGGCTCGTCCCAGAGGTTGCGGTGCTGCAGCGGGTCGTCGCCGAGCGCGTAGAGCTCGCCCTCGCTGCCGTCGTGCACCGTGCCGGGCAGGTAGCGGGTGCAGACCCAGCCGTCGCGGTAGATCGTGCGCAGGTGCATCCGGTCGCCGCCGAAGTCGCTGTCCCATTGGGTGAAGGTGCGACGTCGCCCCTGGGTCTGCGCCTCGGCGCTGTCCCGCGGCAGTGCGCGGCCCTCCATCCAGTCAGGCGCCGGCACGTCTGCGATCTCGCAGAAGGTCGGCGCCAGGTCGATCTGACCCACCGGCGCGCGGACGACGGCCGGCGCCTGCGCCACGCGCGGCGCAGGGCGCCAGACCAGGGGCAGCCGCATGAGGGCGTCGACGTGGTACGGCCCCTTGAAGAGCAGGCCCAGGTCGCCCTGGAGCTCACCGTGGTCGGTGGTGAAGAGCACGTCGGTGTCCTCGGCCCACCCACGCTCCGCGATGTGGCCGAGCACGCGGCCGCAGGCATCGTCGATCAGCTCGTTTTCGATGTGCACCAGCGCTTCGATCTCGCGTAGCTGGTCGACACCCAGGCTCGCGGGCGCAAAGCGCGCCGGGGCTTCCATGTTGCTGACGTTGCGGCCGGTGAAGTAGTCCAGGTACTGGCGCGGCTTGTTCGCCAAGATGCGCTCGCAAGCTTCACGGCTGCCCGGGTACCCGGCCGGTGCGTCCAGCTCGCGCCACTGCACCCGACCGCGCTCGGAGGCGGGTGGATCCCATGGGTGGTGCGGATCCGGAAAGCTCATCCAAACGAAGAAGTCGTCGTCCGGCTCGAGCGAGTCCAGGTAGGCGATGGTGCGGTCCGCGACCCAGTCGGTGTGGTAGTGCTCGCGCGCGATCGGGTTGTGGCAGACCTGGATGGCGCCGGTGTCGCCGCCCACCGCGTCGTTCATGCGCAGGTCCGACTGCAGGTTCTCGTAGAACCCGGCATGGGAGCCGGGATGCTCGGCCCGCAGCCACTGCCCGTAATGCAGCCCGTGGGCCGAGTGCGTCGCCAGCTCCATGTAGTCGAAGCCGCGATGGGGGCCGTGCTCGCCACGCCGCACCATCTGGTTTTCGTAGAACTCGCGGTTCGGATCGAGGTGGGGCTCGAAGTGGGCCTTGCCGATCAGGGCGGTGCGATAGCCGGCGTGTTCTTGAAGGTGGCGCGCCACGCTCGGCGCATCGGCGGGCAGCGGCACACCGTTCATCCACACGCCGTGGGTGCTCACGTGCTGCCCCGTGATCATCGAGGAGCGCGCCGGCATGCAGACCACGCTCTGGCCGTGGGCGCGCTCGTAGCGAATCCCGGCCGTGGCGAGAGCGTCCACGTTTGGCGTGCGGGCCACGTGGCCACCGTTGCAGCCCAGCGCGTCGTAGCGCATCTGGTCGGTGGTGATGAAGAGGATCTTGCGGCCCACGGAGCCCAGCGTACCAGCTGGCGCAGCTCAGGGGCTTGCCTGGGCGAGGCGTCGCGATCGTGCAACAGAGCGACCGCACACAGGCTTACAGCGAGCCCCCGGTCGGCTTGCCCTCGAGCTTGTGCACGCGCTGGTGAACTGGGCGTTCAGCCCGCTCGTCTGTCATCGCGGTCCTCTACCGCTGCCCTGTTGCGTGCCCTGCCACCCGGGTCCGTCGCGCCGTCCGCCGCCGGCGACGCCACACGATTGGCAATGCCTGCCTCGCGTCGACCCCACTCGAACCACGGGCGCGGCCCGTCTAGGATACGGCCCCTGGAGGCGGCGATGCGGAAGATCTCTATTGGAGTCGGGTTTCGGGGTGACAACATCGAGAGCGTCATCCGTCAGGCCAAGGTGGCTGACGAGGCGGGGGTGGACTCCCTCTTCGTGGCGGAGACCTGGGGCTACGACGCCTTCACGCTGCTCAGCGTGCTGGCCCACGAGACCAAGCGCATCAAGCTGGGCACCTCGATCGTCAACATCTATTCGCGCAGCCCGGCGGCCCTCGCCCAGCACTTCGGCACGCTCGACACCCTCTCCGGGGGTCGCATGATCATCGGGCTCGGCACGTCGGGCCACCGGGTGATCGAGCATTTCCACGGGGTCAGGTTCGACAAGCCCTTCACGCGCATCCGCGAGTACGTCGAGATCATCAACACGCTGATGCGCGGCGAGAAGCTGCTCTACGACGGCAAGATCTTCAAGCTCGAGCGCGGCTTCACGCTGCGCTTCGACCCGGTACGCGACCACATCCCGATCTGGATCGCCTCGATCACGCCCAAGTCGGTCAAGCAGACCGCCGCCATCGCCGACGGCTGGATGCCGATCTTCTTTCCGCACAGCCAGTGGCGGGACCAGGTGGGCGCGATGCACGCGGCCATCCGCGAGGCCGGGCGCGATCCGACGGGCTTCGAGATCCGCTGCCCGAGCGGAGTCACCGTGACCGACAAGCCCGCGCGCGCCGCCGGCATGCGCCGCGGTACGGCGGCCTTCTACATCGCGCGCATGGGGGACTTCTACTACGAGCACTTCGTGCGCATGGGCTACGAGAAGGAGGCCGACGCGGTGCGCGCGGCCTGGGATGAGGGCGGCTCTGCGGCGGGTGCCGCGGCGGTACCCGAGGCCCTCGTGGACGAGATGGGCACGGCCGGCGATGTGGACACCTGCGTCGCCGCGCTGGAGGCGGCCGACGCCGCCGGCTTCACGACGCACTCGGTGAACGTGGCCGAGCGCGACGAAGAAAAGCGCGCGGCCATCTACGAAAAGCTCATCGGCTAGCCGCGGCCATGATGGACAAGGTCAGCTGGGGTGAGCCCACACAGGATGGAGACAAGGTGAGCGTCACCGCCACACTGCCGCCCGAGCTACCCATCCCGATCGCGATCAAGGGGCTGACCATGGCCTTCACCTTCACCGGGGAAGACCAGGTCGCGCGCATCGACGTGAGCCCGCAGATGTGATCTCGCGCACCGTGTAGCCACTTCCCGCGGACGAATCACGAGTTTATCCGCCGGGTTGAGTACAGGTTCTCACGACAGCGCCCCCGCCAACGGCCTAGATCCTGTCTAGCCAATTCGGAGGGGCTTTCCATGCGCGCTTTCTTTAGAGCTCTATCTCTCGCGGTTTTCGCGAGTTTCCTGACTGCGATCGTCCCAGGCTGCGGTGACGACTCCAGCACCGACGACATGGACATGGGGGACGGCGGAGCGGATGGCTCCGTCGGTGACGGCGATGGCGACGGTGACGCCACCGGCGACGGTGACGGCGACACCAGCGGCGATGGCGACGGCGATGGCGACGACATGTCGATCGACCCGCTGCTCGACGCGCCCGAGGCCGTCGAGGCCGGCAGCCTGGAGCTGGACGCGGACCTGGGCGAGGTCGTGCACGTCTCCGACCTGGCGCTCGGCCTCCACACCGAGAGCGGGGTGTCGATCCTCGATCTCTCGGATCCCGCCGAACCCGGGGTTCACTCGAAGCTGGACACGACCGGTCGCGCCATCGGCGTGGCCTACGACTCCCAGCGCGCGATCCTCTTCATCATTACCGTCAGCGGCGACCTGCGCGCCTACCGCGTGGCCGACGTCACCGCGCCCGTGATGGCAGCCCAGGCGCTCATCCCCGATCCGGGCGCCGACGCCGACTCGATCCGCGGCATCGTGCGCATCGGCCTGCGGCTCTTCCTGCTCGGCCAGAGCCAGCTGCTTCCGGTCGAGATCCGCTTCGGCGCGAACGACACCATCTCCCTGATCGCCGAGGCCGCGGTGGCCATCGACGGCAGCCCGGTGCGCATCGCGGCCGGTGGCGGCGCGATCTACGTCGCCCTGACGGGCGGCGACGTGCAGGTCTGGAGCGGCGGGGCGAGCCCGAGCCTGCAGGGCTCGGCCGAGCTCGGCGGCGACATCACTGGCTGGGTGGTGCGCGGCCGGCGC
>JAPPOT010000932.1 GCA_028817855.1 Myxococcales bacterium | reverse complement strand
CCACCCCACCGACCCCGACGCCCTGCCTTGAAGTGAATGTGAACGCCCCCTCTTCTAGTGGTAGTTGCGGGCCGCAACATTGCGACCCACCGCTTCGCGCTCGCTACATTGGACACGCACGTCGCACCATCAGCGAGGCCTGGATGCTCGTCCTCGTACTCGCGCGCGTGCACTCGACGATCCTGGCCACGACCACGGCAACGGTCTCCGACGCGGTCACGGTCTCGGTCGCGGACTCGGCCGCGGATGCCACTCACCCTTCTGGGGAGGGGTTGGCGACACCCAACGTTGAGCGGTGGCAAGAAGATCCTCTTTGGCGCGGCGCGCGTGGGCAGGGTGACCTACAGCTCTGCGCTGACGCTCGAGATTCTTCCATCCGGCTTGCGTCTCTCGGTAATGAGACCGATGAACCGTCTCCATCCGCCCCTCTTCGTTCCATGGACGGACATCACCCTGGGCATGACGAGCACCATGTGCATGCATCGCGCGCGCCCCGTGCTCGCCCTGCTCCTCGCGGTGGCTGCCGGGGGGTGTGGCATCGTTGGCGGTGGGCGGGCGGAACGGTGTGCAGAGCGTGCCGGCCGCGATGAGCCTCAGCGCTACGAACCCATTCGGCGGGCGGCACCGACGTATCCCGTCCGTGCCCGGGAGCGGGGCATCGAGGGACACGTCAAGATGACATTCGAAGTCGACGACGAGGGCCGCGCGCGTGCCATCCGGATCATCGAGTCCGACCCTCCCGGCACGTTCGATCGGGCTGCGAGTGTGGCCCTCTCCAAGTTCCGATACTGCCCCGCCGGATCCGTGGAGTACCCGAGCCCCATGCGAATCAAGTTGCAGTTTCGCCTGTCGTTCTCCGACGGGCCCTCCGGTCGGCCAAAGCCCCCCATGCGCCCGCCCAATGTGATGATCCGCGAGTTCCGAGTCACCCGAGGACCTCAGCCCGTCGATGGAGAAGATTCGATCGCGCTCACCGAGCAGCACAGGAGCAGCCTGGCGCATTGTTTCTGGAAGAATCCGCCTCACAAGGGCGCCGCGAGCGTCTCGTTCAAGCTCCTGCGGGACGGCAGGACTTCCGACGTGAGCATCCGCGAGTCAACCATTCAGGGCGAGCCCACTGCACAATGTGTCCAGGAGGCAATCTCGCAGTGGGAACTCGCAAAGGGCTTCGGAGACCGTCCACGCGTCTCCTTCAAGTTCAGCGTGGGCGAGTCGCTCGAGGACTCCATCGCGGACGAGCTCGATCGAGCGACAGAGTAGTCCCGTCCACGAACGACGAGACCCAGGGTCACGTGACGTTCCTCGCCCTGTGGCTCGACTCATCTCGCCTGACTTCGTCGGCGAGCTCGCGAAGGTACTGGCTTCCGCGTGCGTCGTACTCGGCGCGCTCCGACGCATCGAGCGGAAACCTGATCTCGTAGAGCCCGATGCCGCCGCAGAGCACGGTCATCAACAAGGCGTCACCCCGTTGTTCCAGCTCGAAGGCGCCGTCGGCGTCGTGGATCAGCACCGCCATGACCCCACTCTCGCCCATCCGGCTACCCTGTGCCAGCGAACGGGTGTCGTTCGGGCTGGCGCCGGCGCGCTGGGGGGGACGTGCTAGCTTGCGTCCATGCTGGTCGCACGTCTCTTGCACGGTGCAGACGTCGAGGCCGTGTGCGATCTCCTGGGGCGCTGCTACCGGTGGCTCGGCGATCGCGGCGAGTACTCGCGCGAGCAGGCTCTGAGCCTGGCTCGCACTCGCGCCGCGCCTGCGGTGCTGCGCGAGGAGGCACGCTCCGAGACCTGCTTCGTGGCGGTGGTGGACTCGCGCATCGTCGGCGTCTCGAGCGTGGGGGGCAACGAGCTGACCCGCCTCTACGTGGCGCCGGAGCATCACCGCTCCGGTGTCGGCTCGCTACTGTTCAGGATGGCCGAGCGGACGGTGCGGTTCCGGGGCTTCGACGAGCTCGTGCTCGGGACGACGGCGAGCGCGGTACCCTTCTATGTGGCCCAAGGCGTCCAGGAGACAGGCGTGAAGTCTCATGGCTTGCCAGGCTTCGAGGACCGACAGGTCGTCCTGATGAGCAAGACCCCGGCAGCCGAGGCGGCCCCGTTTCGTCGCCTCCAGGTTCGATACTCGGGCAAGCTGGGCAAGCCCGTGGGCGTGTTCGGCGCTTGCCATCACCTTCGCCGGGCGGGGCGGCTCTCGCTCGAGGACGATCGGCTCTTCTCGGACGTCGACCGCTGGTTCAAGGACAACCTCCCCGAGCCTCCCTTCTACGCGGACGGGAACTCGCTGAAGGCCATCACCTGGTTCAAGGACTCCGCGACCGAGATGCTCGCCCGCACCGGGCCGCTGACCGACATCCTGAGGCGCTACGGCGTCGAGTATGACCTGGTCGAGTCGCGCTCCGTCGGACACATCATCTACGAGGACGCGTGGCAGGTCGGCGTCATCTGACCACGCATCGCGCTTCACTCGCGGGCCGCCTGAGGTACCGTGGACCTGCCTCCACGGACGACTCGCCATGAAGGATCTGCTTCTGCCGCTGCTGGCCTGCCTGACCCTGGGTCTGGCGCCCTTCGCGCCCGAGCCCCATCTATTCGGTAAGCTGCGCTGGGTCTGGGGCGGCGCCCACGGCATGGCCCCCATCGACTGGTTCGACCTGCTCATGCACGGCGCTCCCTGGGTCTGGCTCGCGGTCGCTGCAGCGCGAGCGCTCCGGCGGGCTCGCACCCGCGAGTGAGAGCGCAGCGCCACAAAGGGTGGTCGAGTCCGAGGCCGTAGCCGAGACCGAGTCCGAGGCCGAGTCTGCTTCGCGCGCGCAGCGCGTGCCTCGCGCGGTAGCGCGGCGAGCCGCAGTAGCGGCACGCGACTGCCACAAGAGAGGGGAGCGTCCACCGTCTACCTCGACGCAGGCCGTTGGGGTCGGTGGGGTGG
>JAPPOT010000117.1 GCA_028817855.1 Myxococcales bacterium | reverse complement strand
GGGCAGGGGCGGGGGAGGCCGTGGCCCCGGGCACCTCCTGTGCCAGCGCCCCCCGCGCGCACAACGCCAGCAACAGCGACAGCAGGGCAGAAAGCCCGCTGCTCCGCAGCATTTCCACGGCCGCGAGCCTAACCCAGCCCGGGCCCCCAGGCGAGCGAAGCAAAGGTAGCGAAAGGGAGACGGTGGTGCTCACCGCACGTTGGACGCCGGGAAGGGGGCGTCGCTTCACGCGACTGGCTGGGGCGCGGCCTGGCACCGGGTAGAGTCGCCACGCATGGAAGCGAAGAAGAGGAGGAGCTCGCCATGACGCGCATCCGCTTTCCCGACGGCTTCGAGTGGGGCACGGCCACCGCGGCCTATCAGATCGAGGGGGCGGCCTACGAGGATGGGCGCGGGCTGTCGATCTGGGACGTCTTCTGCAAGCAGCCGGGCCGGGTGCAGAACGGCGACCACGGCGACGTGGCCTGCGACCACTACCACCGCATGCCCGACGACGTGGCGCTGATGAAGTCGCTCGGCATCCAGAGCTACCGCTTCTCGATCAGCTGGCCGCGCGTGTTGCCCTTCGGCACGCCCCAGCACAGGCGCGTGCAGCAGCCGATCAACGAGCGGGGCATCGACTTCTACTCGCGCCTGGTCGACGCGCTGCTGGCCGCCGGCATCACGCCCTGCCCGACGCTCTACCACTGGGACCTGCCCCAGGCCCTGCAGGACCGCGGCGGCTGGGCCTTCCGCGACACCGCCGCGCACTTCGCGGACTACGCGGGGCTGATGTACGCGCGGCTGGGCGACCGCGTGGAGCGCTGGATCACCCACAACGAGCCCTGGGTGGTGGTCACCTACGGGCACCGCGTCGGCACGATGGCACCGGGGATCGCCGAGGCCGACGTCGCGGCTCGCGCCACGCACCACATCCTGCTCAGCCACGGCCTCGCCGTGGAGCGCTACCGCGCCGAGGGCCAGGGCGGTGCGATCGGCATCACCAATTCCAACAGCAGCTACGAGCCCGCCGAGGCGGACGGCAGCTGCGACGGCGCGGTCGAGCTGGCGCGCGACTTCGACACCCGCCTCTACACCGGCGCGGTGCTCGGGCGCGGCTACCCGGACAGCGTGCTGCGCCACTACGAAGCCCGCGGCGTGGCCTTCCCGATCGAGGACGGCGACATGGCGACGATCGCCGCGCCCACCGACTTCGTGGGCGTCAACCTCTACTCGCGCACGCGCGTGCGGCCGGCGGACTCGGGGCTGGGCTTCACGGTCGCACCGCCCACGCTGCCGCTCACTCCAATGGGCTACGAGCGCGCGCCGCACGCGCTCGGCGACTTCGTCCGCTTCCTGAGCGCAGAGTACGAGCGCCCCAAGATCTACATCACCGAAAACGGCGTCTGCGACAACACCGAGCCGGTCGACGGAGAGATCGACGACGTCGATCGCGAGTCCTTGCTTCGCGGCTTCCTCGAGGGCCTGCACCGCGCCATCGAGGACGGCGCGGACGTGCGCGGCTACTATCTCTGGTCCCTGCTCGACAACTTCGAGTGGTCCTTCGGCTACTCGAAGCGCTTCGGCATCGTCCACACCGACTACGACACCCTGCAGCGCACGCCCAAGCGCAGCGCCGGGTTCTACCGCGACGTGATCGCGAACAACGGCTTCGACTGAAGCGCGGTTTGACAAGGCGCCCGCGCGCTCGCAGGATGGCGCCAGATGTCGAGGGGGAAGCACATGTTCGCTGAGCGTTCGTGGCCCACGTGCGTGATGGGGTGGATCGCCCTGCTGGGCGCTGTCGCCTGCGGCGACTCCGGGGACGACTGCGAGTCGGAGAGCGGGGCCCTGGTCGACCGCCTCGTCACGCTGCGGGGCGAGCAGGAGGGGCTGGAGTGCGAGTGCGGGGACGACCCGATCGCGTGCCCACCCGAGCTGCCGTCGGCGCGCACGCTGGAGTGCTTCAGGCAGGTGGTGGCCGCCCACTGCGATGTGCTCGCGCCGGAGCTGCGCTGCGAGATCCGCAAGCTGGAAGCCGAGAACGCCTGCCTGCGCACCGCCGACTGCGAGGACGTGGAGGACTACGAGACCTGCTACGACGAGGGCGAGGACTGCGACGACAGCGCCACCGAGGCCCACGAGGGCGAGATCACGACCTGCGTGGGCGGCAGCGCCGCCGAGGACGACGAGCGCACGAGCGACGCGCCGGTCGCGACCTGCTCCGGCGCGAGCTGCGTCGACGGCGGCGCGCGCGTGTCGGCGCCTCCGGATCCCGCCGGGTATGACCCCGCCGTGGCGCCCGACGGCGGACAGAGCCTGCCGGACGGCGAGGGGATCGGCGACGCTGGCAGCGATGGCGGCGGCGACGACACGGCCACCGACGCGGGCGGCACGGCGCCCGCCGGCGCGTGTCCGCAGAGCGCAGGCGCGCGCGTGCTGCTGCTCTTCGACATCTCGGCCAGCATGGGCGACCTCTTCTTCGAGGAGCAAGCCAGCCGCCTCGAGGTGGCGACCGCGGCCGTCGATCGCACCCTGGGCCTCTACGACCCCAGCCTCCGGGTCGGCGTGCTGCACTTCCCGACCGCCTCCTGCATCCCGCAGCTTGAACCACCGCCGGGTGGCGCGGTGGCATCGATCGAGCTCGCACCCCAGCTGACCTTCCGACCCGTCGCCGACTTCCGGCAGGACTGGCCGGCCGCGCAGGCCAGCGTCGGCGCGCTCGGCATCGGCACGCCCCTGCAGGAAGCCTTCGACCGCGCCCACGCCGCGCTCGGCGAGCCCTCGACCGCGCCCCCGACCGCCGTCGTGCTGATCTCGGACGGCGAAGGCAACTGCCTCGCCGCGGGCGAGACCCTCGCCATCCCCGAGCGCGCCACCGACTGGGCCGCAGCCGGCGTGGGCACGTGGGTGGTCGCCGTCAGCCCGAGCGCCGCCTCCGCAAC
>JAPPOT010000075.1 GCA_028817855.1 Myxococcales bacterium | reverse complement strand
CAGGGGATTCCAGCGCGAGTGCAGGACGGGGCCGGGCTGGGCAATCACGAAGAGGTTGCCGACCACCAGGAAGAGGGCGAGCGCAATCCGCAGCATGCGTCGCGCGCCGCGCGTCACGCCAGCCACCTCGCTCTCCTCCATCCGCTCCACGTCGCGGGGAGGGTAGCCGATCGATCAGCGGAACCCGAACTGCACCTGGGCGTCCTCGCCCCAGACGATGGCGCCGCCCTCGCCGGGACAGTCGAAGCATGTGGTCCAGATCAATTGACCGCGATGCTCCTCCGATACGCCGAGCGCGATGGAGGTATCCTCCTCGTGTACGACCGTGCTGGCAGCATGCTTGTACTCGCCGTCAGCCAGCACGTGAAGAACGGCAACCAGCGCGCCACGCTCGACGGCTCCGGAGAGAACCAGCAGCTGTTCGCCACGGACCGGGCTCCAGAGCACGCTCGATGGCAGGATGGCCCAGTAGCTGATCCCCCCGCGGCTGCGGCGGCCACGCCGCAGTGCGGCGTCGACATCGCTGCGGCTGAACGGGGTGAACCCGCGCGCGTGCTGCGCCAGCTCGGGGACCGCCGCCAGGACCTTTGCTTGGGCGTCCGCGTCGAGCCCGCTCGCGCGGGTGACCTCCTGGTCCGCCTCGAGGGCGGGGTAGTCGGGTGGCTCGCTGGTGCCGCGGCAGCAGCGGAACCCGAGCGACTTGCTCACGGTGTCTGGCGTGACGGCGCTACGGGCTGCGCAGCGCCGTCCATGCGCGTTCGCTTCCCCGTCGGCGCCGCGGACGACGGCTGTGCGCATCCCGTTGCCGAGCCCCTCGAGGGCGTCGCTCGCAGTCCACTCGCGCACCGCGCTGCCCATCGCGTGCACGCCCTCGGCGTTGCCGCACAGGGCCACGTCGGCGCCGCAACGCTGTGGGTCGAGCGCACGCCCCGTGACGAAGGCGGCGCCCCGCGGGCCGCCGCAGGCCCGCTCCCATTCGAGCTCGTGGCACAGCCGCTTGCCGTGCTCACCGCACAGGGAGCTGGCTTGCTCGCGGGACACGCCTGTCATCGCCGGCTTGGCTGGGTCGTTGGGGTAGGGCAGCCGGTCGATCTCGAAGGCCGGGAGGTCGACTTCCACGAGGTCGACCTCCCGAGCTGGGTTCCTACCCACGCTGGCCGTCGCGGAGCCCGCTCGCAGCGGGCCGGCCGGGATCGTTGCCATCTGGCCAGCGCTCAGCGGCGGCGGCGCGGCCTCCGGGTTGTCGGTGGCGGGTTCCGCCGCTGGGGGCGCGGCCTCGGCAGGCGGCGGCCGCTCGGCCACCGGCTCCGGGTTGGTCGCGGTTCCCATCGCCTTCACCTCGGCCGCAGGCTCACAGGACGCGTGCCAGGCGCACGCTCCGCCAGCCAGGGCCGCGAGCCAGAATCGCCGCATGCCATGTCTGTATCGGGCCGGCCGGCGGCCTCCAAAAATTCGGCGCAGGGGGACCGCACCGGCTGCCTTGCACCCGCGGGTTCGGGGTCTTAATTTGGCGGTCGTCGGAGCGGTCCTGGTGATCGCCGGCTGATGCTTCAGCGGGAGGAAAGTCCGAGCTCCACAGGACAGGATGCCAGCTAACGGCTGGTGGGGGTGACCCCGAGGAAAGTGCCACAGAGAGCAGACCGCCCCGCCGCCTTCGGGCTGCGGGGCAAGGGTGAAAGGGTGAGGTAAGAGCTCACCGGGCCGGCGGTAACGTCGGTCGCACGGCAAACCCCATCCGGAGCAAGATGGAATAGGGAGGCGTTCGAGGGCGGTCCGCTCGAGTCTCCGGGTTCGTCGCTCGAGGCGCGTGGCGACACGCGTCCTAGATGAATGATCGCCCCCCGCGACCCGGTGACGGGTGCGGGCCACAAGACTCGGCTTACGGGCCCTCCGACCACGGCGCCCCGGGCAACTCGTCCGGGGCGTCGCGCTTCTTCCGGCTGTCCCAGGTATGGGAACACAATGCCTGCACAATGCGGCGCGTCATCAGCCTGCCCCGAATCGGGATGGTCAAGCGGAAACGCAGCGATCCCACCAATTTGGGTCCCGAAGCCCGACGTGCTAAACAGTCTGCGCTGTCGGCGCCCCACGGGGCCGCTCCTTTGCGCTTGAACCACGCGCGCGGGCGGGTCTACAAGGGTTCCCGAGGCCCTTAACTGGATGGAGGTCCCTCGTGAGGGAACTGGTTCGCTACCTTTTACAGAATGCGTACATCGATTTTCAGGGCGAAATCACCATGGAGCAGGTGCGAGCGTTCCTCCGCGAGGATGACAGTCGTGAGGCGCGGTCGCTGCTCTCCAAACTGATCGATGACAAGGGTGTCGACGACCTCCTGATCACCATCGCGGACTGCCTCAAGGACCACATCAAGGTGGGCATCACCGAAGACACGCTGCGCGAGCAGCTCACGATGTATAGCGAGAGCTGAACGCGCGTTTCCAATTCCGCGGCCGACTGATCTAGCATCCGCCGCCATGCATCCGCAGCGCCACAGCTTCATCGCGCTCGCCGCCCTGTGTCTGATCAGCCTCGGTGCCAGCTGTGATCGGGCCAAGCAGGCGCAGGGGACCGCTTCCGATCCTGGCTCGGCCGAAGCGACCGGTCCGGTCGCCCCCGCCGGGGAGCGTGTGGAGGTCCTGACCGGTGTGGACACCTCCGAGCTTACCGACGCGGAGGTCGAGGTCTGGCAGGACCTCATCAACGAGCGGCTCTCCCCCTGCGGGGATCCGCTCAGTGTGGGTCGCTGCGTCGCCGACAAGCACAAGTGTGGCGCCTGCGTGACCGCTGCCCACTACCTGACGCGGCTGGTGTTGGAGGGCTACGACAAGCCCACCATCGAGCGCTACTACACGACCCGTTTCGACGACAAGGCCAAGCACGACTTCTCCATGGATGGGGCTCAGGTGCGCGGGGCGCCGATGGCACCCGTCACCATCGTCGAATTCAGTGACTTCCAGTGCCCCTTTTGTGGTGCCGCCTATCCCGAGCTCGAGCGCATCGTGAGCGAGTTCGAGGGTCGGGTGAAGCTCGTCTTCAAGCACTACCCGCTGCCGTCGCATTCGCGCGCAGTCCCCGCGTCCCGCGCCGCCGAGGCCGCCGGGCGCCAGGGCAAGTTCTGGGAGATGCACGACATCCTCTTCCAGAATCAGCGCAAGCTGGAGGACGCGGACCTGGCTCGCTACGCCGACATGCTCGGCCTCGACGTCGAGCGCTTCAATGCGGACATGAAGGCCGAGGAGGTCCAGCAGCGCATCGCTTCGGATCGAAAGCAGGGCGAGGCGGCTGGCGTCGAGGGCACACCATCGATCTACGTCAATGGCCGCAAGTTCGATGAGCCGCTCAAGGCCCTTCCCGCCTACCTCAAGGAGGAGCTCGAGCTCTGAGTGAATGGGCTGGGTGGCCCCCCCGTCGAAACAAGCCGAAGGCCCGCAGGGAACTCTGACGTCAAGAATTCGAGGTTCAGTACAATGTTCCAAGGTCGCAGTCTGATCGTGTCCATCATCGTCCTGCTGCTCGCGGCTGCACACGCCGGCAGCGCACTCGCCGCCGCCGTGGGTGTGGGTGCACGCCTACCCGAGATCGGGCTGGTCGACCTCAACGGCAAGAAGATCAGCCGCAAGTCCCTGGCGGGCAAGGTCGTGATCGTCGACTTCTGGGCCACCTGGTGTGCGCCCTGCAAGGAGGAGCTGCCCGTGCTGCAGCGCCTGTACAAGAAGTACGGCAAGCGCGGGCTGGTAGTGGTCGGGATCAGCGTCGACCGCGACAAGGCAAACGTCCGCAGCTTCGCCAAGAAGCTCAAGCTCAGCTTCCCGATCGTCCATGATGCCAAGCACGTGGTGTCGGGTCGCTTCGAACCCAGCACCATGCCGTCGTCCTACGTGGTGGACCGAAAGGGCGTCATTCGGCACGTGCACAAGGGCTACCGCTCTGGCGACGACAAGAAGATTGAGCGCGAGGTCAAGGCGCTCCTGGCCAAGTAGCGCAGCTCAAGACCGCGGCGGGCGCGTGCTCGTTCGCACCGCCTGAAGGAACTCGCACAGCCGGTCGGCGACGTAGCTCAGCAGGTTGGCGTCGTCCGAGCTGAAGCCAGGCCCGTCGCGGCGGTTGACCAGATGCAGCACGCCGTGCAGGTGTCCCTCGTGGCTGACGGGGCGCACGATCATGTTGTGCGCGTCGAGTCCGGGTCGGCTGTCGGTCGATTGGTTGAAGCTCGGTTCCAGCATCACATCGTCGAATACGCTGCTCAGGTTGGGATGCTGTAGCGCCTTTCCGATCAGGCCGGCGGCGCGCGGGATCGCGGTTCCCTGAACATGCTCCGCCCCAGGACCGATCACCGACACGAAGCGCAGCTCGTCCGTGTTGATGTCGTAGAGGCAGGCAGCGGTGGCCTCGCACGGGATCGCCTGCTCGAGCACGCCGACCACGTAGTCCAGCCCGTCCACGGGTACCGTGAGGTGCGAGAGTCCCTCGAGCGCAGCGAACGTGTCGGCCAGGCGGTCGTCGCGCGCGGCGCTGTCTTCGGGCTGTCCCTGGGCGGGGCCCGCTCCGTCCGATGGCGGGGCGTCGGGCGCGTCCGAGACTGTCGGCGCCGCCGGGAAGTCAACCTCCACCATGCCGCGCCAGTCGCGCCACTGCAACACGATCAGCGGTGGACGCTCGGGGGCCTCGCTCCAGCGGTGATCGAAGATCGCGAGGTTGACGAGCTTGCCCTTCGGCCGCTCATCCAGTGCGGTCTGCAGGGCCGCGAGTTTCCATCGCAGCGCCGCCTCCGCGTCCGGCACGGTCGCGTCCACGGGCATCAGATAGGCCCGCTCGCGATAGCAGAGCGGGTTGTCGCGGGTCGGGTCGTCGCTGCGCTCAAACAGCACCTCGAGCGCATCGGCGGCCGATTCGATCGAGCCAGCGGACGGCGCAGCGCCCGGCTCGGGCTGCGGCGCCGGCGGGGCCTCGGCCGCGGCCGGCGCGGCGTCGGCCGCGGCTACGGGCGCTGCCTCAGGGGTTGGCTCCGGCTGTGGGGCCGGTTCAGGTTGCGGCGGCTGGGGTGGCGCCTCCGGAAGCTGATCCGGGATGAGGGCGATCGTCTCGAAGCGCTTCTTCTTCTTGCCCTTGCTCGGCGCCGCGGACGGGGTACGGCTGGGGGGCGGGTCCGTCGCCGCGAGGGCCTCCGTATCCGCTGAAGGCGACTCGGGTGCCGAGTCGCCCGCGGGCGGCGAAGGCGCGGCCTGCTCGGCCGCCGGTGGTGTCGCTATGGGTGCAGGCTGCGGTTTGGAGGCATGCGCCTCCTGCGTTGCGGGCGGCGCGGCGGGGAGCTCCATGCCCGGGATGTAGGCCATCGTCTGGAACTTCTTCTTCTTGGAACCGGGCTGCGGGGGCTCCGCCGCGGGTGGGCGCTGCTGCTCCGGGATTAGCGCCACGGTCTCGAAGCGCTTCTTGCCCTTGCTCGGGCGAGCGCTCGGGCTCCCCCCTGGGGCCTCCCCGGAGAGGGGCGCGAGCACGAACTTCCGGCGTCCCTGCGGATCGAGCACCGTGGCGGTGCCCTCGGCGTCGATCGAGCAGCTGGCGCCGGGCGGCATGCTGGGGCGCTCGCCGAGGCCCTCGCGGCCGGAGCGCAGCGCGCCCATCCAGTTATTCGCTTCGATTTCCAGCTCGTGCAGGACGTCCGACCCCCCGAGAGCGGTTACCACGAGCTTCCATTTTTGCGTCGACACGGCTATGGAGATGTCCGTCGCCAGACGACCGGACGAGTTCGGTTTTGTATCAACCGCCCTGGACCAGGGCAAGCACCCGATCCGTAACCAACTGGAAACACCGGCGGTGCATCATGGCACTATCATTACCTTGCCCTACACGGGTGCACGAGAGGTCTGACGGAGTATGTGGATTCTGGTAGTCGGCTCGTCCGCGATCCTGGAGCGCGACGACGGTGGTGCGGCCGCGCTCACCGAGCTCGGGTGCCGCGTGGAGTCGCGCGACCTGTGGGACGCGCTGGACGATCCGGACTTCTCGGAGAATCCACCCGCCGCGGTCTTGGTCGAGGCGCTCGACCAATTCGATGCCGGTCGCGCGGCGCTCGTGCGCATCCGTGCCGTGGAGGCGCTGTCGGCGGTCCCAACCCTGGTCGCCATCACCGTCGGTCAGGCTCAGCGCCTCGACGGCAATGACGGCTTCGACGACTTCATCCTGCTGCCCTACATGCCCGCCGAGCTCTACGTGCGCATCCGTCGCGCCGAGTGGCGCCGCAGTGAGTTCGCCGGCAAGGAACGGATCAAGATCGGCAGCATGTGCATCGACCTGGCGGGTCACGAGGTCACGGTCGACGGCCGCAAGGTCGACCTCACCCATCAGGAGTTCGCGCTGCTCAAGTTCCTGAGCCAGAACCGCGGGCGCGTATTCAGCCGCGAGCAGCTGCTCAACCGCGTGTGGGGCGTCAACTACTACGGCGGCAGCCGTACGGTGGACATCCACGTACGTCGGCTGCGCATGAAGCTGGGTTCCGTGGCGGAGCCGATCGAGACCGTCCGCGGCGTCGGCTATAAGATGCGCGCCCCATGAGCTTGCCGCTCGGGGTCAGCTCCGGCGACCCGGGGGGTGTTGGGCCGGAGGTGGCCATGCGCGCCTGCGTGAGCACATGCGCGCAGCTCGGCGCTGTGATCTACGGGGACGCCGAGGTCATGCGCGAGCGGGCGAGTGCATGGGGTATCGACGCTGGGCGCCTGCGCAATGTTGCCGTGGGCGAGGAGCGCGCATTGCCGCAAGGTACGGTTGGCCTGTGCGACGTCGGGCCGCGCTGGACGCCTGCGGCGCTCGCACACAGCCCCACCGCGCAAGGCGGACGCGCGCAGCTGGCCGCGCTCGACGCAGCCATCGACGCCGCGCGGGCCGGTCGCGTGCGCGCGCTGGTGACTGCGCCCATGAGCAAGGAGGCCGTGAACCTCGGCGGGGCGGCCTTCACCGGCCACACGGAGCATCTTGCGCGCGCGGTGGGCCTGCATGACGACGACGTGACGATGATGTTCCTCGGGCCGCGCTTGCGAGTCGCGCTCGTCACCACGCACCTGGCGGTGGCCGACCTACCGGCCGCCATCACGCGCGCGCGCGTGACCAGGACCGTCGGGCATCTCGCGGAGGTCTTGCTCGCATTGCGCAAACCCGACGAGTCTGCTCCGCGCCTCGTGGTGACCGGCCTCAACCCCCACGCGGGGGAGGGTGGGCTCTTCGGTAGCGAGGAGGCCAGCGCCATCGAGCCGGCCATGATCGGGCTGGCGAAGTGTCCACCCTTCGCCTCCCGGGGCATCGTGCTGGAGGGACCCATGCCGGCGGAGACCGCCTTTCGAATGGCGAGCGCGGGCGAGGTGGGCGGCGTCGTCGCGATGATGCATGACCAGGCGACCATCGCCTCGAAGCTGCTCGACTGGACCCAGGCCGTGAACGTGACCTGGGGCTTGCCCTTCGTGCGCACGAGCGTCGATCACGGGGTCGCCTACGACGCCGCCGCAAGCGGGAGCGTCGATCCTCGCGGGATGCAGTCCGCCCTCGAGCTCGCGCAGCTGCTGACCTCGACCGGCTAGCGTGCGATGCCTCGTGGCGGCGGTTCCCCGCCGGCCTCCGAGCCGCCGCATGCCCGGAAGGCGAGCATGGCCGCCGCGATCACCACGGCGAAGATGATGTAGCGCTTCACGTTGGCGTCGAGATCTTCCCAGAAGTCCATGCGTGAGCTCTCCCGTTCGGGTGATCCTACGAAATCCGATTCTGAGGGGTCAAACCAGGTTTCAGCCGCTGCCCGTGCGCAGCGAGCGTTCGAAGGCATCGGAGACCTGCACGCGGGCCTCGCGAACCTCGACGGTGCCGTCGAGGAGCAGCGCGATTGGACGCAGCTCCACCGACTCGAGCTCCTCCCGGCGATCGTTCACGAACGCGGACAGTCGCAACAGCACGTCGCCGATTGCATCTACATGTGTGCGCCGTGTCGCCGCGGTCCCACTCAAGAGCAGCGCGCTGCCGGCCAAGCGCCGCAACGCGCGCTCGATGCTGGCCAGCGGCGCCGGCAGCACGGTGAGCGTCGCGTCCCCGGCGGCCGCGCCGTGGGCATCCGCGAAACCCAGCTCCAGCGCAACCCGACCGTGGGGCAGGGGCCATGCGTGTGCACCGAGTTGAGCGCGGGGTTCGCTGGTCGCGGTCACCATCACGCCGAGAATGCGTTCCGCCTCGCTGTCGGGTTCGAGGCGGGCCTTGGCGACGCCGATCAGCTGACGATAACTGTCGCGTACGCGGGCGGCGTTGTCGACCATATCGATCGCGAGGTCGGGGTGATCCCACAGGCGAAGGTCGGGGGACGCCAGTGAAATGCGCACCGGGTAGCCGATCCGGCTCGCCTCCGACGCGGCGCGGGATGGGCTCGCGCACAGCTCCTCTAGGGGCAGCGGAATCCCATACGGTTCCAGCGCGTTCTTGCTCGCCGGGTCGGAAAGTGCGCGCCGCGGCCCGAAGAGCACATCCAGCACGGCCGCGCCATCCACCCCGTCCACGGAGGACTCGATGCGTGGGGTGCGGGTGTCCGTCTCCCGCAGCGCCGACAGGGCGGGCGCGAGATCGCGTGCGCGTCCGACGTCGACCCCTTCAGCTTCGGCGTCGTCTCGCCAGTGGATATGGCCGCCTTCCGCGCGTTGCAGCTGTCCTCCGGTGCGCGCACCCTGGCCCATCGAGAGCCGCAGGCGCCCTCGGTCGAGGGTGGGCAGCGCGCGGATCGAAGCCGCCCACGGGCTGCGCGCCCCGGCCTGCAGCAGGGCGAGCGCCGACAGCAGCGGGTCCACCTCCGGCAGCGCCGTGATCCCCAGGTCGAGTGCAGCGTCGCGTAGCCGCTCGGTGTCGGGCTCGCTGGAGACGAGGGCGATCGCGGCGCGCGATCGGGACTGGCGTGCGGCGTGCGCGAGCTCGACCAGTTGCGAGAGCGTCACCCGGTCTGCGATAACCGCGGCCACGATGGGGTCCCGGGCGAGCGCAGCAGCGGCCTCGGCTAGCCAGTTCTCCGCGGCGCTCGGCTCGCTCGCGAGGCCGATCGCGCGGGCGCCTTCGAGGCACTCGACGGCCAGCTCCGGACTGTCACAGACGATGCGTACGCTCATGGCGGTCTCGGTCCCGGCGCTCCGCCGGGCATGGTACCGCGGCTTTCGCGGGCTGCGAACCAAGTGGTCACGCCGCGCATTTGTGCTGGGATCCCTGGTGTTTGCGGCCTCCCAGCCAGCCTTCGCACAGGCGCCCGATCCTGCGCGCGGCGTCGCCGGGGCCAGGACGCACTTTGAGGCCGGTGCCGGGCACTACGCGGGCCGTCGCTTTCGAGAGGCCATCCGGGAGTTCCAGCGCGCGGCCGAGACAATGCCGAGCGCCGAGCTGTGGTTCAACATCGCGCGCGCACACGAGGCGTTGGGTGAGCATGCCCAGGCCGTGGAGCACTACGAGCTCTACCTGCGCGACCACGTGGACGCGCCCGACGCCCAGGAGGTGCGAGAGCGCATCGACGGGCTTCGGCGTCTGGGGGAGCGCGCAGCGCGCGGGGATGAGCGCGCACAAGGCATGCTGCGCATCGATGTACAGCCCGACGGAGCGACCGTGATGTTGGATGGTCGTTCCGTCGGAACCAGTCCGCTGCCCGGACTCTTCGAGCTCACCCCAGGCCGCCACAGCCTGCGCGTGCACCACCCCGCCTATCTCCCGTTCCGGGCTGCGGTCGACGCGCGTCCGGGCGTGCTCACGGCTGCCTATGTGGACCTGACGCCGAGAGACGAGCGCGCGAGCACGGCAAGCGCCGGCCCCCTGAAGTGGGTCGTGGTCTCGTTGGCCGGTGCCGCGCTGATCGGCAGCGGGACCTTCGGCGCGCTCGCGATCGCTTCGGACCGTGACGGTGACCCGTCTCAGGCGCGGGATCAGGCGCGGGTCTCTGACGCGTTGCTGGGCGGTGCGCTCGTGCTCGGGATCACCGCGCTCGTGCTCCACCACGCCGAGTAGGTGTTCCTGCTCCACCGGTAGGATAGCCGGTGTGCCACACCTACCTGCGCGAAGGGGCATTCCTTGACCGGACGGAATCCGCGATGATATCCCACGCTTGCAGCGCGGCGCGCACTACGCGGGATAGCGCGCGGGGGCTGCGGCGGTACACCGGTCCAAGTGGCCGAAGGGGATCACCCGCCGTTCCACAGGAGACGCCGAGATGCGGCTGAAAATCATCGGGGGCAACCTGGCAGTGGTGGTGCTGTTGGGCGTCGCGGCCTATCTGGTCGTGAGCGGGCAGTTGCGCACGGAGTTGCTGGAGCGCGTGGACGCCAAGATCGGAAGCGACCGCACCCTCTTCGAGCGTTCGTTCAGGCTGTCGGCGCTCGAGTTCGTCGATCTCGTGACGACGCGCGCGGCCGATCGCCAGATGCGCGACGTCTTCGCGGGCCTCGATGTGAAGAGTCGCCGGACGCGCGCCTATGAGGCTGCGGAGACGACGGCCGGCTGGATTGCGGATCCTGCGCGCGGTGTTCGCGGTGGCCCGGATATCGTGGTGATCGTCGACGAGACCGGCAAGGCGCTCGCGCGCAACGGCGCCCGCAACGTGATGTACGGCCAAGCTCTGCTCGGGCAGATCCCGGCGCTGGCCAAGGCCTTCGAGACCGGGCAGCCGGTCCACGACGTGTGGCTGGAGGGGCAGGAAAACGAGACCCTACAGACCGCGATTGCGCCGATTCGAGCCGAGACGGGTGCGATCCTCGGCGCGCTCATCGTGGGCTACGACCTGAGCAATGGTGTCGCGCAGCGCGAGGGGGACGTGCTCGGGCGCGACATCGCGTTCCTCGTCGAGGGCAAGGTCTACAGCTCTTCACTCGACGGCGCGGGGGCGCGTGACTTGAAGGCCTATCTCTTCGGGCCCGAGGCGAATACCACCAACGGCGTGCTCGGCGGTCAGGCGGCCGCCAGCCGGATGTGGCGCGCGACCCTCGACGGCGCGGACTACAGCGGCATCACCGCACCACTGCCGATGACACCCTCCCACCCGGTCGCCTTCGTCGTGCTGGGCAACCGCTCCGCGCAGGTCGCGGCGCTGTCGGTCGTGGATTTCATCCTCCTGCTGACAGTGCTGGGCGCGGTGCTCGTCGTGCTCTATGGCTTCATCATGGGCAATGCGATCATGCGGCCGATCGAGGCCATCGAGGAGGGCGTGCTCGCGGTCATCAATGGGCGCACCGACCTGCGGCTGGAGACCGAGAGCGCGGAGCTTGGCGGTCTGGCCTTTCGCATCAACCAGCTGCTCAACGTCTTCACAGGGACGGCGGAGGACAACACCGACTCCACCGGTCGCATCTCCGTGCCGCCGTCGTCGAACGACTGGAAGGGGGCGGCCTTCTCCGACTCCGTCGATACCGGCGCCCGCGGCGGGGGGACTGCGGCAAACCCGGACGAGCCGATCGCGGATCCGGCGTTGGCGCAGCGCCTTGCGAGCGAAGAGCAGGGAGCGTACGAGAAGCGCGTCTTCGATGAATACGTCGCCGCCAAGCAGGCGGCGGGCGAGAACGTGAGCAATATTCCGCAGGATCGCTTCATCCAGCGCCTGTCGGGTCGCGCCTCCGCGCTGGCCCAGAAGCACGGTTGCCGCATGGTGCGCTTCCAGGTAGAAACCTCGGGCGGTCAGGTCAACCTGCGCCCGGTGCTCATCCGCTGACCGACCGCCACCTCGGCAGATGGCCCTGTTCGGTCTATTCGGTAAGAAGTCGGAAGCAGACATCCTCGCGAAGCACGCGGAGAAGGTCGCCAACAAGCGAGCCCAGGCCGTGGACCGCTGGGAGGCGATCCGGGCCCTTGGCCACATGGCGACCCCCGAGGCGGCCGAGGGGCTGCTGGCGCGATTCACCTTCTACGTCGATCCGAGCATCACGGACCAGGAGGAGAAGGACGCCGCCTTCGACGCGATCGTCGGCGCTGGTGAAGCCGCCGTGGAGCCGGTCGCGAAGTTCCTCGCCAAGGCGGAGTCGATCAGCTGGCCCGTGAAGATGCTGGACAAGCTGCTCGAGCCGGAGCTGGTGATCGGCAAGTTGCTCGAGCTGCTCGGCACCATGCACATCGAGTACGAGCGCGACCCTCAACGAAAGATCCAGCTCCTCGCTACGCTTGAGGAGCGCAGCGATCCGCGGATTGCCGGGGCGGTCGCGCGTTTCCTCGAGGATGCCAACGAGACCGTGCGTTTCAACGCCGTCGGGGCCCTGTACGCGCAGGAGGACGCCGAGGACCACCAAGCGGCCTTGATCGATGCGCTCTGCCAGGAGGAGAGCGTGCGCGTGCGCAATCGCATCCTCGAGCGCTTCGCCGAGTCCGGCTGGAAGGTTGCCGAGCGGGCTGACGACGTGCGCGGCAAGCTTCCGGGCGGGTTCTCGCTCGCCAAGGACGGCTCGCTCAAGAAGCGCTGAAGCGAGGGCTCGCACCGCCCCGCCTGTGCATCCGCGCGCGAAAACGCCGGGCCCCAGAGGAACCCGGCGTTCGACGAGGGGGCGCCGGCGGCGCTTACTCCTCGTCGTCCATGTGACTCAGGCCAGGCTCGGTCGGCAGGTAGAACGCGAAGCCCAGGGTCATCATGTGATTGAAGTGCGAGAGCTGGTCGCTGTCGTCGATCGCGCTGTCCGGGAAGTCGCCACGCGCATCGCCCGACTCGTCGGTGCCAGACGTGTTCCAGGCAAAGGGCAGGGCACGCCACTCCAGCGTCATCGCCAGCCAGTCGGCCATGTACAGCGAGAGGCCGGCACCGAAGGTCGGCGCGATCGCGCTGCGCGTGGCGCGCTCGCTCTGGGTGGACTCCAGGCACTGGATCTGTGCCGCCAGTCCGCCCGACTCACCCTGGGCCGCGCAGCCAGAGGTCACGCCGCGGTCCACGTTGGCTCGCTCCTCGATGCCCACAAAGGCGACACCGCCAAAGACGTAGAAGTCGGTATCCACGAAGAGCTTCTCGAAGATGCCGAGCTTGCCGCGGAGCGGGATGAAGGCGAGCTGCGGTGCCGCCACCCACTGGATTTCCCCGATCTGATCCGCGAAGTCCGACGCGCTCGGAAGCGACAGCACGTTGACCTCGTTGGTCTGCCCCTTGGTCGAGACCTCGTCCGTCAGAGAGGTCTCTAGCTGTAGGAAGGAGAACCCGCCCCACACGCCGAGGCCAAGCCAGTCGGTCGGGTGGAACATCAGCTGGCCACCGCCCAGGACCGCTCGGTTGAACTCGTCCTGCAGCGTGATCGAGCTGTGCAGCTGAATCTGGAAACGCATCTCGCGGTAGATGCGCAGCCCGATCACCGCCGGCGCACCGGCGAGCGGGCCCTTGACCTCGATCTCCTGGGCCTGGGCCTTGGGCGCGGCCGGCAGGGCGAGGGTGGCCGCGGTCACGGCCAGGGCTACGAGAGAACGCTTGAACATCGTCATCACCTTCGCATCCATGGGTTGGCCGTCACTTCGGGTAGCGGTAGTCGAACGTGAAGGGGAAGAAGAGCGTCAGGCCCAGGTGCACCATCACGTTGTTCTCCAACGTGGCGTTGGCGTCGATCCAGGTTTTTTCGTCCTCGCGCGACGCGCCCAGCGCGACGTCGAGCGACTCGAGCTTCTCCAGGAAGATGTAGTCGCGCAGCTCGCCGAAGACGGTCAGGTAGCGCGTCAAGAAGACACGCACGCCGATGCCGGCGTTGAAGGACACGCGCCAGTCGAAGTCGAAGCTTCGCACCGCGGGATCCACGACCGCCACCGGGCGCGTGCGGACCATGCCGACGCCGCCGACGATGTAGGAGTCCCACTGGAAGATCGACGAGTTGAACATCGAGAACTTGCCGTAGATCGGTACGTACGAGAAGTTCAGGTTACCGGCCAGCTGGTACTCGGTGATCGGCACAGCCAGGCGGGCCTCGCGCCTGACCGAGAAGTTCAGGTCCGACTCGCTCTCGATACCCTGGGACCAGCGGCGGTTCGCACCGCGCGCCCTCACGTTGGTGACCCAG
>JAPPOT010000929.1 GCA_028817855.1 Myxococcales bacterium | reverse complement strand
ACTGGGGGACGTCGAATGGCAACGGTAGCCTCCCTCCGGATGCCGCGATGGGGCCTTACCCCGATGGCCCGCCCGACGCAGGCAACGAGCGACCCGGCCCAGCAATGGACGAAAGCAGGGGGAGCGATGACGGATCCATTTCGGGCGCTCGGGCAGCGGCTCGCCCCGCCAGCTGCTCCTGCCGCGTGGCGGGTGGCGGGCCGGTTGGGTCTGGCGATCGCGGCGTGACGGCCCCCCAAGCAGTAGGCCCAGAAGCGCCGACCTCCGGGCGTTCGGCTGGCGCGCTATGCTTGGCCGGCGTCGCGGTCCTGCTGTGTACGCGACGCCGACGGTCCCGCCGGGCTTTGCGTCCGGTGGAGATGAGTCCATGTGATGGTGCTTCACGGCCCGCGGCCGGCGATCGTCGGCGAGGCGCGCCGGGCCGGCGACAGGCCGGTGGCGCTTGCGCCTCTGACTCGACCTGACCGGCGGCGCCTGCCCCCCAGCGCATCGCGCTGATGCTACCGGTCATGCCGACGGCGTGGTCGTGGCCAACAGTTGCCAAGATGGTGCCGGGTCGCACGCATCTGTAGTTGGACGAAAGCACGCAGAAAAGCAGCACGATCGAAGAGAACGGGGACGCGACGCGCATGAATCTGGGCTACACCTCGGGTGCGCGCCGCGGCAGGCTGGGCGCGCGCTGGGCTGCCCGGGCGGTAAACACGAGGGGAGACGCGCATGCTGCGAATGAACCGAATCAGAGGCCGGCGCTCGATGGGCAATCTGGCGGGGCGCGGGCGTAGATGGACTTCAAGGCGGCTCGGGCCCGTCGCGCTGGTCGGCCTTTGGTGGATCGGCTTGGCTGGCGTTCCCGCGCGTGCGGACAACGGCCCGGCCACATCGCCCGCCCCCGGTCGTGCGCCCACGGCTGATCTAGCCCTGCGTCATTTCGAACGGGGCGTCGCGCTCGCGCGTCGCGAGCGCCTTCGCGAGGCGGAGCGGGAGTTCGTCGCGGCCTGGGCGCTTGCGCAGCGCCCCAGCATAGCCTTCAACATGGCGACGGTCCGCTATCGTTTGGGCGAGTACGTGGCCGCCCTGGGCGCGCTGGACGACTACCAGAGGGTTGCGGGCCAGGGGCACAGCCATGCGGCCGAGGCGGCGCGGCTGCGCCGCATGCTCGAGGAGCGTGTGGCGCATGTGTCGCTCGAGCTCGCGCCTGCGACCGCGCGCGTGTTCGTGGATGGCAGCGAGCGGCCCGGCCGGGGCCGACGTCGGCGATTCGTCGTCGACCCCGGCCCCCACGAGGTGAAGGTGGTGGCGAACCGGCATCTCGAAGCGACGGAGCGCCTCACGGTGTCGGCGGGCGGCGTGCTGCCGCTCTCGATCGTCTTGCGGCCGGCGCCCGAGCGGTCGGATCGCCAGTCTCCGCTCGGCGGGTCAGTGGGCGCAGCTACCGGGGGTGGTGCGCCGCTTGCCGTGGCAGCAGTCGACGATGGCGCGGGCAGCTCGCGCTGGGTGGCCCTGGGCACGGGCGCGGTCGGCGCCCTGTCTTTGATGGCGTCGGCCGGCTTGAGCCTGGCTGCCTTGGAGCGCGACGGCGCTTCCGAAAGTGACTGTGATGGCAACCGATGTTTGCCCGAAGGGCACGCGGCTCGAGCCCAGGCGCTCGAGTACGGCCGTCTCGCTACCGTGACCGGCATTGCAGGTGGGGTGCTGCTGGCCAGTGGGCTCGCCGCATACCTCGTGATCGCGCTCGGTAGCGAGGCGCCGCCCCCCGTGGGTGCGCTTGTGAGCCCACGCGGCCTCGGCACGCAGGTGCAGGTCCGGTTCTAGACTAGTGCCCATCCCGAAATGACGTCCCGCGCCTGCCGGGCGGGGCGAGCCCGTCTGCGGCGTCGCCGGAGCGCTCGAAATAACGCTGCTATTCCTTCGGCTCCGTCTCCTTGCAGCCGGACCCGCCGAGCTCCGGCATCCGCAGAACGTCATTTCGGGATGGGCACTAGCTAGCTAAGCTACCAGGTCGTCGGTCGATAGCAGCTTGCGAGCAGTTGGCGGCCCAATCCGCGCGCTACGCGCCGGGCGCCGCAAGCGCCTCGCGCAGCTCGGCGCCGGAAGCGAACCGCGTGTGTGGGTCGGGTGACAGCGCTCGCTCAACCGTCGATCGCAGGCGCGAAGGCAGCTCGGGGCGCAATGCTTCAAGATCGACCGGGGGCCCGGCGAGCATGGCGGCGAGCAGCGCCGGCAATTGGGTCTCGGGGTACGCGGGCCGTCCAGCCAGACACTCGTACAGCACCGCGCCGAGCCCGTACACGTCGCAGCGAGCATCGACGTCTTCGCCCAGCAGCTGTTCGGGCGCCATATAGCCAAATGAACCGAGCACCTCTCCGGGCTCTGTCAGGGTCGAACAATCCGCTCGCTTGGCGATCCCGAAATCGAGCACGCGTACCTCCTCCGTTCGGCGGCCACGGTGCCCAAGGTAGATATTCGCCGGCTTGATGTCGCGATGAACGATGCCGGTCCGGTGTACGCTGGCCAGCAAGTCGGCCACCTCCAGCCCGATTCGGCACGTTTCGTCCACCGCCAAGCGATGCACGCGACCCAGGCGCTGGGCCAGGTCTTCACCGTGGAGCCGCTCCATGGCCACGTAGCTAGCTCCGAGCTCTGGCACGCTCCCGTGCGCATAGACCGTCACAACCGCGGGATGCAGGGTCTGTGCGGCTGCGCGCGCTTCGCGGTACACGCGCTCACCGACGCGGCCGTCGGGGCTGTCGCGTACGAGCTTGACCGCCACGGGTCGCCCCAACGCGATATCCTCGCCGGCGTATACGGTGCCGAAGCCGCCACGCGCGATGACTTCTCCTAGGCGGTAGCGCCCATCGAGCAGTTCGAGCTGTGGATCACGCAATACTAACTCGATGGGTAAGCCACCGCCTCCGGCGGTGAGACTCGCATAGGCTCTGCCG
>JAPPOT010000201.1 GCA_028817855.1 Myxococcales bacterium | reverse complement strand
CCCAGGCCCCCACCGTGGCCTCAGCCCGCATCGCGCGCTCCGTCCGGCGCTGCGTCGGTCACACGCTCGGCGGCGCACAGCCGCTGGCAGGCTGTCGCCTCCTCGCCGCGCTCCCGGCAGCCGCTCAGACAATAGTCGGCCCGCAGGTCGCGATCGCTGGTGGCCAGGTCACTTTCGGTCGTCTGGGCCGCGCAGATGCGCTCGCAGGCGGCGGGGTCGTCCGCACGCATCATACAGCCACTGAGGCAGTCCCCGGCGCGCAGGTCGCTGTCGACGACGTCGCGGGCGTCCTGCGCCATGTCCGTGGCGGCGTCGGTGGTGGCGTCGTCGGGGACGGGCCGCTCGGCCACGTCGCGGATCGCGTCGTCCGGGGGCAGGTCGGTGACCCCCGCATCCACCGCAGCAGTGTCGCTTGTGGTGGTGTCTCGCGGGGGGGGCAAACAGCGCCCGCGCAGGCAGTCTCCGCGATCGCCGCAGTCCGCGTCGCTCTCGCACTCGCGCAGGCACACCGGCGCTGCCTGCGCGCTCGTCATGCACGGATCGTGGTCCTCCGGCATCGTGCAGCGCGCTCCGTCCAGCTCGCCGCAGTCGGTCTGCTCCGTGCACTCGACGGTGCACTGGCCGCACAGGCAGCTGGTGGAGTCGCAGTCGCCGTCCCGAGAGCACTCCATCAGCCAGTTGGTGTTGCTGTCTGCGCTCGGCCCCAGTGGTTGGTGGCTCTTGTCGCAACCCGCCGCGTAGGCGAGCACGCAAAGCAGGGCCAAGACCGTTGTCAGCGTGCGCATCACGGGACATCTCCTTCCTCGCCGGGCTCGCTCTCGTCCAGCTCCTCCACATTCTGCCCGAAGTAGAAGGTGACGCGATCCCTTTCGGGCGGTGGTGGGTTGTCCCGGTTGTGGGTGCTGACCCGATCCCACAGCGCGTTGACCTGGGCGCGGATGTCGTGCAGCAGGGCGTAGACCTCCTCCCCGTGCGGGTGCCCCGGGTGTACGTCGAAGGAGAGGGTGGCGCCACCGATCACATCGCGCGACTCGGAGCGCGGCGACCCACCGCGCAGCTTGTGCGCGATCGCCTTGGCCACGGCCTGGTAGTGGTCGAAGACCGCGGCCTCCCAGCCAGCCTGTGCACCCACCGGGATGGTGAGCGTCGCGGCCCGCCACTTGCCATCGTCGCCGCACTCGATGCGTCCCTCGGCCTCCAGCTCGGCGAGGGGCTCGGCGATGGACTGACCGCTCATGCCGACCGCCTCGGCCAGCTGCTCCTCGGTCGCGCCCGCCAGTCGATAAGCCGCCATCCACAGCAAGCCGGAGCGCGCGGCCTCGCGGTCCGCCTCGGCCATCCGCTGGCGGTCGTCATCGGGCGTGAGCCCGTAGAGGGCCCGGTCTCCGCGACCGCTGACATAGACGAGGCCACTGCCGACGAGATCGTTGAGCACGGCGCCGACGTCCCGCTCCTCGTCGCGCTTGAAGCGCTCGAAGATGCGGCTGCGGGTGGCGCCGCCGTTATCGCGCAGGAAGTCCAGCACCGCCTCCCACAGGGTGCGGTCCCGGACCGTCGCGCCCTCCTCGAGCCGCTGTACGCGCTTCTGGTAGGTGCGCAGCGCCAGTCCGAACATGTCGGCCACCACTTTGCGGCCCACCCCCTGGGCCTCGATCGCCCGCGCCAGCTCCACGAAGACCTGGTCGGCGATGTGCGAGAGGGGCGCGCGCACGCCGGCCGCCGTCGAGAGCTCGGCGATCAGGATCGTCGTCTGGCGGACGATGTTGTCGATCAGCAACTTGGTATGCACGGCCGACTCCGCATCCTAGCGGACGGCGGCAGGGCAGGGAGGTGTCCGTGGGTACACCCCCGGGAAGATGCCGGAATTGCGGAGGTCCGGGCCGATCTCGGTCACGGTGACGCGCGCCCGCGCGCGGGCCAGCCCCACGCTCCGCACCCCCAGCTCATGGGCACTCGAGGTCGCAGCCGGTCAGCTGGTGGCACTGGCTGAAGAGGCTGGCGCGGCCGATGGCGGTCGTTGGATCGGACTGTTCGGTGTAGACGGCCAGCGCGCCCGGGGTGGCGGCGGCCGCGTCGAGGACGGCTGCGCAGGGGCCGTCGCCAACGAGGCAGGTGCCGTTGGGCTCCACGTCCAGACCGCAGTAGCACTGGGAGCCGAGGCAGTCGTTCTCGATGCCGCAGAGCACGATCATCGCGCAGTTGGCGTCGCGGGTGGCGTCGCCGCTGTCGAAGCAGTCGTTGGTGGCCGCGGTGCAGTCCCGGCAGGTGCACTCGCGGCAGTCGTCGCCGGTCCCGGCGAGCGCGTCCTGGCACAGGAGCTCCTCGGGCGTCGGCAAGAGCTCGCAGTCCTCGCAGCCCTCACCCCCATCGCACTCCTCGCCCTGCTCCACCGCGCCGTTGCCGCACACGATCGGGCAGTCCTCGTCGACGTTGTTGTCTCCGCCCTCGGGGCAGCAACCGTCGCCCGCGGCGGCCACATCGATGACGGTCGCGGTGCAGGCGGCGTTGCAGTTGTCGGCGCTGCCCACGAGCGCCTCCACCGTGCAGGCGTCGCCGTCATCCGGACACTCCGTGACGCAGGGCTGCTGCGCGTCGCCGTCGGGGTCCGGGACCTCGCACGTCTCGCCGAGCTCCTCCTGCACCACGCCATCGCCGCACGATCCAGAGCAGTCGTTGTCCGTCGAGCTGGAGCACCCCTCGGGGCAGCACGCGTCGTCGTCGGTGCACTCCGGCGTCACGGGCTCGCAGCGCGCGTCGCAGTCGGAGCCCCGCAACGCCTGGGGCAGGCATGGATTGGGCGCGCTGCAGCTGGTGGGGCAGGCGCCCAGCTCGCCCTCGGCAATCGCGGTGTCGCAGCGCTCGCCGTCGTCGAGCTGCCCGTCACCGCAGACCATGACCGGCTCGTCCGGCATGTCCGGTGCGTCCGGCGCGTCGGGCGCATCCGGTGAATTGATCGCGGTGTTTGGAGGTGGTGTGGACCCTCGGCCGCTGGCGGCCACCTGCCCAGTGTCGGACGCCGACGAGGGCGCGTCCGCACGCTCGCTGCGCTCGAGCAACGAGCGATCGAAGGCGGAACATGCCGCCAGTCCACCTGCGAGCAGCACGCTCACGCCGAGCGAGCGCTGCCTTGTTGCCACCGCGATGAGCACTTCCTCGATCGACCTACCCACGGGCCAGTAGGCGCCGGCACCCCGCAAAGATCAACCAGTGGCATTGGCCTTCGGGCTGACCAAGCGGGACACAACCGAGCTGTCCGTAACACGCACGCATCTCGCATCGCGATTGACTCGGAGGGCTACTCGCCCGGCGCGGAGACAGTCGCCGCGTGAGCCATCCATTTGGTGAGGTCCCTGCGCCCCTAGACCATCAGCGGCAGCAGTGGGCCGCTGTAGTCGGACCTACCGACGAGGTCGCGGTCCCCGAAGAAGTCGGTGCTGTTCAGGCCCATCGCGTGGCAGATGCTGGTCAGCAGCTTGTTGTGCGGCACCCGCTCATCGCTCTCGATGCTACGCAGGCGCAGGTAGCGGCCGAGCCTGAGGGTGCGCCCTCCGCCGCCAGCGATCACGCAGGGCTGGCGGGTCTCCTGGTTGTCGTGGCCGCCGTGGCCGAACTCGCTGTGCCAGAAGACGATGGTGTTATCCAGGATTGTGCCGCCGGACGGGTCCAGGGGATCGATCACGCCGTCGAGCTCCTCCAGCACGGCCGCCACGTGGGTCGCGCTCCAGCGCAAGCCCGCCATGTACGGGACCAGCAGCTCGGAGGCGCCGCTCCAGTAGCTGTGCACCAGGTCCTCGTGGAAGCGCTGACCACCGCTGAGGTTGACCTCTGGAAGTTGGCTGAACCAGTTGGGGTAGTCGTTGAGGATCTCCAGCGTGGCGGCGCGCGCACGCCCGCAGCCGAAGGCCTGCGCGATCACGTTGGCGTGGGCGCGTGCGATCTGCTCCACGCCGTCGAAGTTGCCGACGGAGCCGTCGCGCGTGGGCGGCTGCAGCGTGCACATGCCAGCGGGAACACCGCCCTGGTTGGCGTTCTGCAGGCGCGCCATCGCCTCCAGGTGCGAGTCGATCTTGGTGGCCTCGCTGCCGCGCAGCCGCTCGCGAAGGCGCAGCAGGGCGCTCTCCCCGTAGCCGGAGATCGCGTCCTCACCCGCGCTGTAGTCGAGCGCGGGTTGGCCCGCGCCGGGCGGCGTGAAATCCGCCGGGAAGGCCTGGTTGTAGAGCGCGATCGGGTTCTGCTCGGCACGCCGCGGGCGACCGCCCTCGTCGTAGCTCATGCACTTCCACGTGCTGCTGTCCTCGACCGACGCGGTCAGCAGGGCCGGCGAGCCCAGCTCGCCGTGCAGGAAGAAGTCGAGCGACGGATGGTTGTCGTAGTTGCCTTCCCGATCCTCGGGAGGTTGAGCGCCGGTCAGCAGCACGCCTTGCTCGTTGTGTCCGTGGAAGGTCCGCACGCCGGCGCGCGTGGCTTCCTTCACCACCTGGGTGTCGATCCCGTCCAGCACCGTGATCTTATCGCGCCACGGCATCATCGGGGACAGCGCGTTGTTGTCGTACTCGAAGGTCAGCTCCGCGAGCGGCTGATCGGACGAAGCCGGGTCGGCGCCGTTGAGCTGCTTCGGGATCCAGAAGTCGCGGTCGGCGCCGTGGGGCGTGCGGATGCCCAGGAATCGCACCGGTGCGTCGGCGTTCTGGGCGGCGCCGCGGCGAGCGAAGCCGGGCAGCATGCCGGCACCCAGGGCGGCGGTACCCAGTGCCGCGTTGAAGTGGCGTCGCGAGAGTTTCACGGCGAGACCTCCGTCGGACGTTCGATGAACGCGGGGTGGCGGACCAGGGAGACGAGCAACTCCTCGAGCGATGTGTCGCCCGCCACGAAGTCGTCGTGGGCCTGCTGGACCCAGGCCGCCGACCCGGGCGAGCCCATGTCGATGCCCATCAGGTAGTGGGTCACGCGGCGTACGAAGCAGTGCTGGAAGCTCTCCGCGTCCGCCAGGGCCGCCGACATCGCCGGCGCGTTGTCGAAGTCGCCAACCCCGTCCACGGCGACATTGCTGTCGACCACCGTGCCATCGGGGTAGACGCCCTGCCAGCGGCCATCGCTGGTGTAGGTCTCGAACACCATGCCCATCGGGTCGGCCAAGCGGTGGCAGGCGCCGCAGGTCGGCGCGGCGGCGCGGGCGTCCACCGTCTCGCGGACGGTCGCGTCCTCGCCCACCAGCGCGAGCAGCTCCGCCTCCACGTCGAGACCTTCCGGCGGAGCCAGGTTGTTGTTGCACATGGCCTGCTTGAAGATGTTCATCCCGCGGCGCACGACGTTGTCCTTGCCGTCCTTGCCGTGGCTGACCAGCCAGGCGCCCTGGGTGAGCAGCCCGCCGCGCTGCCGGGGATCGAGCTCGACGCGCTCGAGGCCGCTGCCGCTCGGGTGGTCCGCTCCATAGTGGGCGGCCAGCTGCGGGCGCGCGAAGCTGTAGGAAGCCGACAGCAGCTCGCGCAGGGTGCCGCGCTGGGTCACGACCACGTCGGTGACGAAGGCGCGGTACTCCTCTTCCATCTGTTCGACCAGGATCGGATCGAGGCCGACCTCCACGCCCTGGCTGTACAGCGTCTCGAGTGACAGCCACTCCCAGAAGAGGCGCTGCCAGACGCGATCCGACTGGTCCATCAGTCGTCGCGCATGGGCCTCGCGGTTGTCGGCGTCCGCCAGCTCGCCGCGCTCGGCGGCGTCGAAGAGCTCGGCGTCGGGGCTGCGGTCGGTGATCGCGAAGGCGAGCAGGTTGGCGATCTCGTGGGCGGTCATCACCCCGCCCTCGCCCAGCTCACTGCGGTAGAGGAAGTCGGGCGACAGCAGGACTGCTCGCACCAGGCCGGCGATGGCGTAGTCGAAGTCGTAGTCCGCGCGCAGCTGATCGAAGAGGCCACGAAGCTCTGCGGTCTCCTCTGGGCTGACCGGACGGCGGAAGGCACCGCGCAGGAACCAGGCCATGAAGCTGTCGACGCAGGCGTCGCTGCCGTACTGGGCGCAGCGTGTGGTGGTGGCGCCCTGGTCGGCGACCCAGCTTCCGATCGCGCGCACGCCGTCACTGAAGCGTGCGGCATTGCCCAGGTCGACCAGGCCGTTGGCCGCAATGTTGGTGAAGCCGGCTTCCGCGGCGGACTCGGGGATGTCGAGCTGGGGTGCGCCGTCTCCGAAGAGCAGCCGCACCTCGCTGTTGAGCTGCTCGGGCGTGAGTCGCCAGATGCGTTGCGCGATCCGCGGATCGCCCGGTGTCGCCTCCACGGTCCCCGGCGCGCCCGTGCCCGGGTTGCCGCTGCCGGGCGACGCTCCCGGGTCCGCCCCCGGGCCATCGCCGGGAGCTCGGCGGGGTTGATCGTCGATCGAGCCGCTGCAGCCGCAGAGCAGCAGCCCCACCATCGCGCCCCGCGCCAGTGCGCGGGTCCACAAGCCACCTGTGTTCATCACCGACCTAGTCCCACTTGCGCCTCAACCGGGGTATCACGCCGTCTCGATAGAAACGTACAGCCGCGTGCATTTGGTGGTTGGGGGCACCAGTTTGGCGGGTCGGGTCAACCGCGGAGCTGCCCGTGCGGGACAGAATTGCGATTCGCCGAGTGGTGAGTCGCTTCTTTGGGCCACTGGGTCGCTTCGATCACAGTTCCGGGCCGCCCCCGCATTAATTGAAGTGGTTATGGCGTGGTCGGGTGTCGGATGGGCCGGGTGGCCCGCGCATTTGGTGGGGGAGAGCGGCTAGACATGGAAACCACGCGACGCAAGAAGGCCTTCCTGGCGATCGACGCCATCATCCGCGGTCTGGAGTTCGACCAGGTGAGCTTCGCCTACGACGAGGTCGCCGAGCCGGAGGCACCCGACGGGCACCACGCGCTGCAGATGCCGGTCCGGGTCGAGCGCATCCGGGAGCACCCGATCGACTAACGCGCATCCATGCCCTCCGGTAGGCCGCTTGGTCGGTCAGACGGCTCGGATGTCCGGTGCGTCCGAGCGCCACGCGCCGGAAAGTGTCCGCTCGCCCCGCATCCGCGGCCCCCTGTGGTGTGTTCGGCGCGGCGCGGTTAGCATGCGAGCCGCCAGGAGAGGTGTGATGGACTTCGAGGTCGGGCTGGACGACTCGGTGCCCTGCGTGTGGGTGCGCGCCCACGGGAAGGTCACGGGCGAGGGCGTGCGTGCTGCAACGAACGCGGTCGTGGAGCATCCGCGTTGGCGCCGGGGCATGAGCGTGCTGGCCGACTACCGCGGCGTCGAGGGCTATCACTTGGGCCCGGCGGATGTGGTCGACCTGGCCAGGTTGATGGGGCCCTTTGCGGCGCAGCTCGGCGAGGGACGTCTCGCGCTCGTGCTTCGCCCCGGCCTGGTCTACGGCATGGCGCGGGTGTGGCGCGTGCATGCGTCATTCCAGTTCCTGATGGACGTGGGGGTGTTCCGTGGCCTCGAGCAGGCGCACCTCTGGATCGGGCAAGCCGCGGTGCGCGCGCCTCCACCCGCCGATCCCGAGCTCGTCTAAGGCGGTGCGAGGCGAGGGTTCTTGCGCCCCGGGCAGGTTCCTGGATAATGCCGCGTCATGGGAAACCCGATCGCAAAATTCGAGACCTCGATGGGCCACTTCGAGGCCGAGATCTTCGTGGACAAGATGCCGATCACCGGCGGCAATTTCGCGCGCCTCGTCAACGAGGGCTTCTACGACGGCCTGCACTTCCATCGCGTCATCGCCAACTTCATGAACCAGTTCGGGTGTCCCCACAGCAAGGATCCCAACAGCCCGCAGGCGGGTACCGGCAAATCGCCCCACGGTGCGATCGAGGACGAGCACCCGGCCGAGCACCGGCTGTCGAACGAGCCGGGGACGCTTTCGATGGCGAACGCCGGCCCTAACAGCGGCAGCTGCCAGTTCTTCATCAACACGACGCACAACGCCTACCTGGACTACTTCTCCCCGGGCCAGTCCAAGCATCCGGTCTTTGGCAAGGTCACCAGCGGCATGGACGTGGTCAACGCGATCAACACGACGCCGACCGACGCGCGCGACCGTCCCAAGACCCCGGTCAAGATGCTCAAGGTCACGATTCAGGAGTGAGGCCGCCCCGAGCTCCGCCGAAGGATGCGGGGCTCGGCCCTGCTCAGTCGAGCAGGGATAGCTCGAGCCCGCACTCGCGTGCGAAGGCGACGGGATCACCGGCGACCTGGGACGGCGCGCAGAAGCCGGCCGGGATGTCGAGCTCGCGCCAGCGCTGGAGTCGCTGGGCGAGCGCGATGGCGATCGCGGCCGTGCTCCAGTAGACATCGCTGCCCGTGATCAGGGCGCGCGCCACGCCGCCGTCGGCGCCTTCTGCCTCGGCGGAGACCTGGAAGCGCGAGCGCTTGCGCACCTCGTCGGGAGGGCCCTGATTGGAGGTGGCGTTGCGGCGCGCGAACCTGCGCTGCACGAAGCCGGCGCGCGCCAGGCCGCGCATCATGCGGAAGCCGGCCCCGGCCATCCATGCCACGCCCGGAGGCACCGCGGCGTAGCTGCGCACGATGCCTGCGCGGGGGAAGTGGCGGTGGATCTGCAGGGGGTCGCCGCCCGGGTAGCAGACGGAATCGTAGCGCTTGCCCCCGTCGAACTCGAAGCGGTGACGGAGCGCGCCGACCTGCACCTCGGCGCGCACGCCATCCTCGATCGCCGCCCCCCCGCGATCGAGGGCGCCCAGGGCCGAGGTCTGGGTTCCGACGGTCGGCACGAAGCGCTGGGCGAGCAGACCTGTCTCGATCCGCACGGGCTCCTCGACGGCGCCCGCAGCCAGCGCGGCGGCCAGGCAGTGAGGGGTGTAGTCGAAGCCGCTGCCGGGTGCGAGGGGCACCGCGGCGTCCCCGTGCGCGTCGGCCACGTGGGCGATGAAGGCGGGTTCACCGGTGACGTCGCAGTAGGGCACGGCGTGGCTCGCGGCCGCGCCGACCACCGGCGGGCCGAGTTGTTCGAAGGGCCCCACGCAGTTGATGATGCCGGTGGCACCCTCGAGCATCGCCGACAGGCTGGCGCCGTCGCAGACGTCGGCCTCGCGGAGCTCGGCGGGGGGGCGCGGCAGCTCGCTCGCGAGGTTCTCGAGCTGTGTGCGGTCGCGCCCGGCGAGCGCGAACGGCGGCTCGCCCGCGGCGAGCTGTTGGGCGACGAGCCGGCCCGTGTAGCCGGTGGCGCCGAAGACCAGGATCATGAGTCGTCTCGTCGCATCGTCAGAGCTCCTGGATCAGCTGGGCGTAGACCATGCGCCCGCGCGGGTCGTGGATTGCACCGACGAACCCGGTCAGCAAGGTGCCCGAGGGACGCACCGTCGGCGGGTCGGTGTCCATCACGTTGCGGACCCCGACGCGCACGGTGAGCGCCCGGCCCACCACGTCGCTCAGGGTGTAGCCGTACTGAAGGTCGAGCGTGACGACGGCGTCCACCTCTGCGAACGTACCCTCCGCGTCCACCCCGAAGGCGTCATCCTCGAAGCTGCCGATGTAGCGCACGAATGCGCTGGTGGCGTGGCCGCCGAGGCTGTAGGTGATCGGGAGGCTGAAGCGCAGCTGGGGTAGCGGCGGCGCGAAGTTGCCGACGTTGCGCAACCCGGTCACGTCGCAGACCTCGCCGTCGCAGCCGCCCGGATAGACCGGCTCCCCCTCGTCGTCGAGCACCGGGTTGCCCTCGGAGTCCTCGAGGATGGTCTGGGCGGCGCGCGGGATCTCGTAGGCCAGCGTGTAGGTGCCCTCGCCGCCGAAGGTCAGCGTGCCGAAGTCGTCCTCGCGGCCGCCGAAGGTCGAGCCATCGAGTGAGAAGAGCACGCCGAAGTCGATGCCGTTGGTGAAGACGTCGCCCTGATTGAGGTTGCGCACGACGATGCGATCGATGCACGGGCCGATCACGCCCATGCAGTCGGTGCCGGGGACCACGCGCGGGTCGGGCACGTAGTCGTCGGTGCCGCGGGCCGCCAGCTCGGCGCGCAGGATCTGCTCCGCGTTCTCGAGGCTGATGCGATCCTGGTAGTCGTACTGCCAGTAGTCCAGGGTCAGCGCGAGCCAGTTGGCGGGCGCCCACTCTAGGCCCGCGCTGACGACGAGCGCGCGCTCCGGGTCCAGCTCCGGGTTGCCGAAGGTCTGCACGGGCGCGAAGACCGGCAGCGGCGTGCTCGGCAGGTCGTAGAGGCCCGGCACCATCGCGAAGCCCGGGAAGCTCTGGTAGATGGTGGGCGCGCGGAACGAGCGCGTGACCTGTCCGCGCAGCTGGAGCAGACGCAGCGCCGGGACCACGCGCTCGCGTCCAACGATCTCCGCGGGCTGCAGCGTCACGCCCAGCGTGGGGCTGGCGGCCAGTGCGTCCGTGTCGGTGTACTTCTCGAGGCGGCCGGCCGTCTGCAGCTCGACGCCGTTCGCCAGGGGCCACAGGAGCTCGAGGTAGGCGCCGTAGACGTCGCGCTTGGCGGCGGCGTCGGTGTTGCCCTCGAAGAAGGCGAGGCGTCCAGCGTTGGCATCGTGGTCGAAGTCGGTTGTGCGCCACTCGTGTCTCAGTTCGCCTCCGAGGGCGAAGCCCGCGCTACCGCCGGGCAGCTCGAAGAGCGAGCCGGTGATACCGGCGTTGTGGGTGCGCAGCGAGTGATCGGTCTGGCTGACCAGCACGCCGGAGAAGCTCGCGATGACCGCATCGTGGTTGGGCGTGCCCGTGCCGAGCTGGGAGCTGTAGAAGGGGTTGTAACAGCCGCTCAGGTCGCGCGGGTCGTTGCAGCTGTCGAGGGCGTCCTGGAACGCCTCGCTGATGGTGTCGTGGAGAATGCCGCGGTAGCGGCTCGCCCCGACCGTGGTGAAGACCTCCCACTCCCAGTCCTCGGCGAAGGTGTTGGCGGCGACGCCGCCCAGGTCCCCTCGCAGGCCGAAGGCGGTGCGCAGGCTGTCGTCGTCCACCGTGTTGCGTTGACCCCCCGCCTCGGCGCCCACCGGCGACCCGATGAACTCCAGCTGCCGGCCGAAGGGATTGTCCACGTGATCGCCGGGCACGATGGGGAAGGGCGGCGGGAAGGGCAGGCTGGGGGCGAAGATCCCGTCACCGCGCGTGCGCGAGGCGCCAAGCTCCACGAAGATGTGTGCGTGATCGGCCACGTCGTATTCGGCATGGCCGTACACCAGGCCGCGTTCGGCGTTGCCGATCAGCGCGAGGAAGCGTCGGTCGTCGAACTCGCACAGCCCTTCGGCCACGCGCGAGTACGGTGCCTCGGCGCAGTCTGGATCGGGGATTGTCTGCGGCGGGAAACGCAGCAGGAATGTGCCGGGGTAGCCGGGATTGGAGATTCGGTCCTCACGGTCGGTCCACGGCCTGTCGCTGGCGATCAGCTCGCCACTGCGCGAGTAGCCGAAGGCCACGCTGAGACGCGCGCGCTCGGAGGTGGCACCGAGGGAGAGCGAGGCGTTGAGCTCCTCGCGATCGAGGTTGTCGGTGATGGCGGCGTCGGCCTCGGCGCGGATGCCGTCCCAGTCGGTGCGGGTGATGATGTTGATCACCCCGGCGACCGCGTCGGAGCCGTAGATGGCGGAGGCGCCGCCCTTGAGGATCTCGATGCGGTCGACCGCGGCGAGCGGGATTGTCCCGATGTCGACGAAGGTCACGTCGGCTCCTCCCCCGCTGGCGGCGATGCGCCGCCCGTTGAGCAGCACGAGGGTGGTGCCGACACCGAGGCCGCGCAGGTTCACCGACGTGGTGGTCGGCGAGGCCACGCTGCCATCCCAGCCGGAGCCCTGAGCGACGGTGAGGTGCTGGACGACATCGGAGAGGTTCGTGGCGCCGCTGTACTCGAGCTCCCGCCGGCTGATGACGTCGACCGGTGAGGCGGCGGCGAAGCTGGTGCGCTTGATACGCGAACCGGTGACGAGGATCTCCTCGACCTCGTCCGGCGGCGCCGGGGCGGGCGCATCCTGAGGCGACGTGACCGCGTCGCCCCTTGCGACTTGGGGGGGCGCGGGATCGGGCCGCACCGGAGGCGCATCCGCAGGGGCCGCGTGCAAGCTGTCCGCTGCTCGTGGTGTCGAGGGGGAGGGCCCGCCGCCGCTCGCATCCCCTTCCGCGGCCGCTTCGGTTCCCGTCTCGGGCCCGGGCGGGGCGCCCGTCTCGGGCCCGGGCGTGGCTCCCGACTCGGTCTCGGGCGGGGCCCCGGTCTCGGGCGCGGGCCCGGTCTCGGGCGCGGCCTCCGGCGGGGCGGCGGTCTCAGGCGCAGTCCCCGACTCGGATTCGGGCGCGGCATGAGGGTCCGGCGTCGCTTGCGCGTCCGCCACGCCGGCGATCACGCACAGGCCCAGCCCGAGGGCGCCCACCCTTCGCGCCCGCGGCGCACCCGAATCAGCCATCATCTGCCGCGATTAGAACGGATCTGTCCTCACACGCAACGTTCCAAGACGAAGACAGCACGGGAGGATTGCAGCCGCGACCGATGACTCGCGCAGGGCGCAGGGGGGTGTCGGCGCTCGGCGGCGGACGACCCGCGTTGTTCGCGACGTCCGGTCGCTCGATCGATCAGCGTGCTGAGCCGGTCGATCAGCTCCTCGACCGCGAACGGCCTCTGGATGAGGCGCGCGAGCGGATCCTCGAGCAGTGAGAGCCTCCGGGAGACTCGGGGGCCGGTACATCAACCAGGCGTCTCCGTAGTGGGTAGCGGGCGGGGTTGTGTCGCCCCGGGGGCTACTCCACGGTCAAGGGCGGGCAGGTGTAGCTCACACCGAAGCTCTTGAGCCGCGGCGTGGTGCCGGCCGTGCCGCCGCAGGCGTTGTTGCTGCTCTGGTTGCCGTCCGGCGACACCAGGCTGATCTCGACCTGGATGAAGCGCCCCTGCTGGGCCGCGCCTTCGAGGAAGGGCAGGATGTCGTGGGGGCTGTCGCGCCCCGGCACGGCGGCGACCTCGATCCAGGCCTGCTGCTCGGCCTCGGCCTGGTTTTGGCCGACGCGAACGCGGAACACGATGTAGGAGCCGGGCGGGAGCTCGGCATCCCAGGTCAGGTTGCGCCACTCGGTCAGGGCGGTCATGCCCGAGGACTGGCAGGTGTCGATGTTCTGGACGTAGACGCTGGGCTCGCGCGAGGCCAGGCGCAGCTGCTGGCCGGTCATGTCCGAGTAGGTGTACGCCGTCAGGAAGCCGCCCACGGCGTCGAGCTGGACCTGATTGTCGTTCATGTCGTCGCCCGGCGTGATCACGTGCGCCGCGTCGCCGCCGTCGATCAGCAGCCCCTTGACCGCCCAGACCTTGCCGGCGGAGTCGACGGCCATGCCCTTCGCGCCCGGAATGGGCAGGTCCACGAACTGCATCGTGTCCCCGTCCATGCGCGTGACCGTGCCCAGGTCCTGGTTGCCGACCCAGACCCGGCCCTTGCCGTCGGCCGCGATGCCATGGCCGCCGGGTGTGCCACCCTCGGCGAAGCGCATCCCGGCGGGCGCGTAGTGGTCGTAGCGCTGGACGAAGCCGGCCAGGTAGCCAGCCATCCAGACCCGCTGCTTGCAGTCGACCGTAATGCCGTACTTCGTGCCGGGCAGGGTGATGTGCCCCTTCACCGCGCCATCGCAGTCTCCCGGGCAGTTGGCCGCATCGCAGATGGTCGCGCAGACCGGCACGTCGCAGCTGGCCTGGTCGACGCACTGGTTGGTGTCGACGAAGGCCAGGTTGTTCAACCCGAGCACACCGCCGGTCATCCAGAGGATGCCGTTGCCGTCGAGGGCCGCCCCGTAGGCGCCGCCCGGTGCCTGCGTGTCGATCAGGATCTCGCCGGTATCGCCATCGAGCTTGTAGAGGCGGTTGTGCTCCACGCCGCTGGCCCAGACGTAGTGCTTGGGTTCCGTCGTCGTGACGAGCGGCGGCCCGTCGAGCTGCTCCTCGACGATGGTCTCGCCCGGGATGTCCTGGGCGGCGATGCCGCGGATGTCACCCGCCGGAAGCGGAGTCCACCACGCCACGCAGTCGTCCTGACCCAGGGGCAACACGTCCGGTGGTCCTGTCGAGGGGGTGATA
>JAPPOT010000240.1 GCA_028817855.1 Myxococcales bacterium | reverse complement strand
CGAGCTTGCCCAGGTTGTGTTCGCAGTTGGCGGCGCCCACCGGCTCGCCAAGCTCGAGGTACAGGGCCAGGCCCGCCTGCAGGTCGCGCTCGGCGCGGCCGAGGTCTCCTCGATGCAGAGCCACGACGCCGAGGTTGTAGTGACTTTCGGCGCATCCCGAGCGGTTCCCCGCTGCTGTCCGGATCGACAGCGCTTGGCCCATTCGTTCGGCTGCCTCCGCCAGATCTCCTCCCAGATCGGCCAGCACGCAGCCCCAGCCGTGGTAGGCATGGGCCATGCCGTGACGGTCATCGATGGCCGTGCACTCCCGTGCGCATCGCTGGAACAGCTCGATGGCATCCGAGTGGCGTGCGAGTCTCCACGTGACGATGGCCAGGTCCGCGCGGCACTGCGAGCTCGCCCTTCGGTCGTGTCCGGCGTCGAACACCTGGAGGGCGCTTTCGAGCACGATCCGAGCGCGATCATGGCGGCCTCGGGCTGACAGCAACCCTCCCAGCCCCGCCAAGCTGATCGCCTTCGAGCGCTCCGAGGTGTCCGTCTCCAGCGCGCGGTGGTAGTGCGCTTGGGCGGCCTCGAGGTCGCCACGCTTCTTGCACAGCGCAGCCAGTCCTTGGTCGCAGCACGCCGCGTCGTGGGCCTGGCCGTACTCGAGCAGTGGTGTGCGGGCAGCCAGGTAGTGTGCTTCGGCTCGAGACCACTCGCCCCGTCGCTCCGCGAGCCCGGCCAGGCAGAAGTCGCTGGCCGCCACCCCTTGCACGTCGCCCAGGTCTGCCAGCGCCTCGCGCGCTTGCTCGAAACAACGGCGCGCGAACTCGAGCCGTCCTCTACGGACCTCGGCCTCACCCAGCCGAAGCAGTGCTCGAGGGTCCATCTCGCGGCTCTGGCGTGGTGGAGCCGGATCGCCGTCGGGTTCGGCATGGCGGTCGAGGGTGGCTTGGATCTCGGACAGGCCGGGCCGCCGGTCCTCATCTTTGGACAGACACCGGCGGAGCAAGTCAGCCAGGTCAGCCGGCAGGTCGGCTCGCAGAGACTCCGGCTCGAGGATGGCTGCGTGCCGATGGGCGTAGGCCCAGCCAGCCACCCCGGCACGGGCGTCGGCGCGAATCGGGCGAGCGCCGCACAGCAACTCGAAGAGCAGCACGCCGAGTGCGTAGACGTCGGTTCGCGGCGAGGCTGCGCCATCGAACTGTTCGGGTGCCATGTAGGCGGGGGTGCCGGTCATCGCCGTGGCCGCGGGGCTGCCGCCGGCCGCTGCGATGGGCGTGCTGGGGAGGGCTCGAACGAGCCCAAAGTCGCTGAGGAGCGCATCGCCCTCGGCGCTTCGCAGCACGTTGGCCGGCTTGACGTCGCGATGAACCAGGCCCTGTCCGTGCACGAAGGACAGCGCTTCGGCGACCTGTGAGCCCACGCGAGCGGCCGCGGGCAGCGGTGGCGCGCCCCGCCCCATCCAGGCTGCGAGGTCCCCACCGTCGCAATGTGGCATCACGACGGCGGGCCGGTAGTCGGTGCTGTCGTCGTCGACGATGTCGAGGACGCGGAGGATGCGCGGGTGCTGCAGCGACTGCCAGGTCGCAGCTTCCTGGGCGAAGCGGCCCCACAGCGCCCGGTCCGTCGCCGCCCGGCCGCGCGGAACCTTGATCGCGACCGGGAGGTCCCACCGCGTGTCGGTTCCGCCGAACACGACGCCCATGCCGCCTTTCCCCAGTGGAGCTCCGACGCGGTAGCGGTCGAGTAGCAGGCGGTCGGCGGTGAGCAGGTCGGGCACGACGCCAGTCTGATCACTCGTGTTGGTGGTTTCAACTCCGCATCTTCGAGTGGCCCACACCCCACTCGGGTGTCGGGTGCGCCCAGTCAGTGCAGGCGCTCACCGAGCCTGCAGATATCGGGGGTCGCCGCGCGGCACCCCGTCTCGAAGCGCGTATGAAGAAGAGCGGCGCAGTGTGCGCCCGCGCGACGGAAAGGGGGCCGCCGTGCCGAGCTCTCAGGAGGTGCGCGAGCCGAGGTGGTAGGTGCTGTCAAAACCGAACGGTTGTGACCGCCCGGCAGGCAGCCGATGCCGCCCCATTTCGCCAGTGACTTCGTAGGGAGCTAAGAAGAGATGCCGGGGACGGTTTTGACCGTCCCCGACATCGCTCTCACGGTCGGCCCTGAGCGCTCGCCTGATCGTACTCTCGCTGCACCCCAGGCGCTTGGCGATCTGAGCCACAGTCCGCCCGCGCTGTTGGAGCCGCCGCACCTCGCCCACGTCCACATCGATTCGAGGCCGGCCGATGGCAGCGCCACGCCGACGGGCGGCCGCGAGGCCTGCCCGAGTGCGCTCCCGGATGAGTTCGCGCTCGAGCTCGGCCACCGCCGCGATCACGTGGAAGGTGAAGCGGCCGGCCGGCGTGCTGGTATCGATGCCGTCGTGCAGCGACACGAAGTCCACGCCACGGGCGCGGAACTCGTCCAGCGCGGTGACCAGGTGCCGGACCGACCGGGCGAACCGGTCGAACTTCCAGCAGACCCCCAGGGCGACTTTGCCGTGGTCGATGTCCGCCGTGAGGCGGGTCAGCGCCGGGCGCCGGTCGCTGGACCCGCGCTGCCCGATGTCCACGTATTCGCCCACGACGACCCAGCCTCGTTGCTGTGCAGCACGCCGTAGGTCGTCCAGTTGAAGTTGAGGGTCCTGGTCGCGCGCAGTGGACACCCTCGCGTAGAGGGCCGCGCGGACCGGCTTTGCGTCGTCGACCATCGAGAGCTCCTTTCCGTTAACGCGACCCCGACGGGTAGGGTTGGTTTGGGTTCCCTACCGGCATTCTTATCCCCGGTTCGTGGCCGGACTTGCCCCGACGCAGTCATCGACAGGTATCAGGGCTTCGGTTTCGCCGACGCCCATTTGCAGGCACCAGCGCAACCGATGCGGAGAGGTGCGGGACGACCGGCGCGGTCGTCGGCTGGGCCG
>JAPPOT010000162.1 GCA_028817855.1 Myxococcales bacterium | reverse complement strand
TGAGCGCGGCCTCGGCGCGTCGCGGGTCCGAGCCCATCGCCTTGAAGAAGTAGCGCCTCGCGTGCGCCCAGCAGTTGACCTCGACGGTGGTGCCGTCGAGGTAGAGGTGGTCGTAGACGGCATGGGCGTCTTCGAGACGGTTGGCGGGGGTGTGGTCCTGCCAGCGCCGTACCAGCGTGTCGGCAAGCATCCCGGGTCCGGCCAGGCCGCGCGGGACCGGCAGGTCGTGGGGATCCGAGATGTAGACGGTGGTCTTGCCGCCCCGGTCGCGGTCCTTGCGCACGAACTTCGGACGCCGCAGCACGACGACCGTGCCCGCTGAGGGGATGCGGTCGATGTGCTCGGAGACTTCCTCGCCGATGCGCTCGAAGGCGTCGAATCCCTCGCGCTGGACGATGTCGGGGATCAGCTCGACCTCGACGCGCGGCAGGTGGTCGGGGAGCTTCTTGCGGCCGGTGGGCTTGCGCTCCGCTCGTGCCCCCTGACCTTCTCTACGGCCGTCTCTTCTTCGTAGTCCTCGCTCGGCGGCCGGTCGCCGAAGAGCAGCTCAAGCATCGCCTCCGACATCACGGTCTCGCTGCCGGCCACGCGCTCGGACTTCGGCTGGCTGACGATGCCGCGCTCGAGCTTGGCGCAGCGCTGCAACATCTCCTGGTACAGCGCCTTGTAGTGGTCGGCGCGCTCTGCGGTCTCGGCCTGCTTCTTCTCAAGCTCTTCGACGCGTCGAGCGAGTGCAGCGAGGTCGGGCATCGCTGCTCCGTCATGATCGAGACGGACCGCGACGTCAACGGCGAAGTGAACGTCTCGGCGCCGAATCGACACCACGCAGCAGCATCGCCAGCGCGCGCGGCTCGATGGTGCGCCGGTCGGGCATCGCGAAGTGCGCGCGATGCAAGCGCTTGTAGAGGATGCAGTAGCCGTTTGCGTCGAACCACAGCGCCTTGAGCCGGTCGCGCCGCTTGTTGCAGAACACGAACACGGCGCCGCCCTGCGGGTCCTCGCCCAGGTGCTCCGGCGCGGCGAGCGCGAGGCCGTCGAAGGAGCGGCGCATGTCCTGAGGCTCGGGGCACACGAAGATGCGAACGGTCGCCGGGATCATGGGCGCGCACCCGCGACGCGCAACACGGCCGCGAGGGTGGCCTCGTCGAAGCCCACCGGCACGCGGACTCGCAGCTCGCCTGGCATCACGAGCTCCAGCGGCTCGGCGACCGGCGCCTGGGCCGCAACCTCGACGAATGTCGGCGTCTTCGGCCCGCGCTTCGGCCTGTCGCATCGGGCCGGGCGCGTCTTCGGCTTGCGCTTCGAGTCATCGTCGCGCTGCTCAGCACCCAACCGCCACTTCCAGTACGACAGCGTCGACGCATTCAGCCCCGTCTCCGCCGCGAACTCCTTGGCCGTCAGCCCGCTGTCCTTCCACCGCTCAACCCGCTTGGCCCAATCCTCTCGGCTCGCTTTCGCCATGACGTCTCCTCCGAGACGCCATCAGGGCACGGCGATGGTCGGCCTGGAATGACGCGGTCCGTCGGACGCTTACGTACTGATCACGTACGTCGACCGACCCGTCGCCGTCTTCATCGAGCTCCTGGCTGATGAGCTCCCCCAGGTCGTTGTAGGTCCGCGTGGTGATCGAATCGAGCGTGCCGTCCTGGCCATCGTCAAACTCCTCGACAATCCGGTTGCCCGCAGAGTCGTATTTCCACCGGTACTGATAGCCGCTGATGGAAGGCCCCACCGTGAGATGAATGGCGTTGCCGTCGTTGTCATACTCGTAGATCCACTGGGCATCGGTGCGCCGGTCGACGTCGGTGTCGATGTCCTTCGTGCAGAATCCCGGCCACAGCATCTGACCAGTGCCTTCTGGAAGCTTGTCGAAGCAGTCGACCGCGCCGATGTCTGCACCGCCGTCCCCATCGCTTGTCTGTTCTCCCGTGTCGGCACACGACGACAGCCAAAGGGATACGATCAGAAGCGAGGACAGCCTAGTAGCAGGCACGTTGCTCATGGCCTCCCAGGGTCGCGAACGCTCGGCAAACGCCTTCAGCACAGGGCACGCCGGCGTCGCAACGCTGCCGACATGTCCACACAGTTTCGGGATCCGAGGTCGGGTCCCCATCAGGCGCACAGATGTCCCGGTCGTTACACAACGCGTGTCCAGCGAAGGGCTGGTCACACCGGTCCCCACGCTCAATCAACTGGCCACAGACTCCCAACGTGTCTCCGAAGTCATTGGTCCAGCCGCCAACACATTGATCGCCGCCGCAGTCGTGCACTTCTGCTTCCGGCGCGCAGGGCCGGAAGCAGGCGCCCGCGAAGCTATCCCGACCGAGAGGAAAACACGTCAGTCCAGAGGCACAGAGGCGTCTGAATGGAATACCGCACGCCTCTCCTTCAGCCGCGACGTCGAAGCATGTGGCGTCACCGCCGTTGAACCCCGGGAAGCACTGCTGCTGCACTGAGCAGTCGTCGTGCGTGAGACACGGCACACCGCAGAGGCCGGGAAGGTCTGGGCATGGCACTCGGCATGCACTGTCCGGTGCACAGGAGCTGTCGGTATCGCATGCAGGAGGTGCGTCCTGAAGCCACAGTTCGTCCAACGGAGAGATCGGACCACTGTCGGCGTCGACGCCGGAGTCCACACTCGGTGGCACCTTATCAATCGGATCGACCGCGGAGGCATCGCGGTCGCCTCCAACCGTTGGAAGAGCGGTCTGTTCGCGTCCCGCGTCCCGTGCTCCGCCGTCAGGCCCGGGCGCGTTCGACACGTCCCCTGCGTCCATCGCACCTGCCTCGGAGCCCTGCTCACATGCGCCCAGGCAGAAGGCTGCAACGAGTAGGGAGTGACATCGTCGGCGCGGCGCTCCACCACAAACCATGGCATCAAACCTAGCACGGCATCAGTTGGCGCCAAACGGACGGCCTCACTGCCCCTGGGTCTTCGGCTCCGCCT
>JAPPOT010000024.1 GCA_028817855.1 Myxococcales bacterium | reverse complement strand
CTACGCCTCCGGTGTTTCCCTGCGGGCGCGCTCGCTCCTGAACGAACCTCGACGTTTCGAGGGGGCTTTGGCGGGTGGTGCTACTCGGGGAACCATTCGCCCAAGAAGGGCCGCAATGAGCGTCTTGGCTCAGCCGCCCTCGACTCCCCTGACCTACTCTCCGGCGTCGGCTAGGCCGCCGTCGCTGTCACCGCAGGCGATGGGCTCTAGGCCGAAGATGGGGCCGAGGCCGCCGGTGGAGTCGATGCAGCCGGCTCCGATCTGGGCGGCGTTGACGCCGCACATGCCCATCTCTTCCATGCAGCAGCTGGGCTGAAGCACGCCGAAGAGGTCCACGTCGGGACACTCCGGGTCGGAGGGTGGGCGTGGGATGCACTCCATCGAGCCCGCGTCGAGGTCACGCACGACCAGGCCGCAGGCGTTGTCCTCCTCGGTGCAACAGGGCGAGAACGGTGTCGGGCCGGTCGGAAAGCCCAGCATCTCGAACAGCTCGAGCAGCTCCTCGCCCGGCACCAGACAGGTCTGGTCGCCACACATGAAGCGCGGCGAGGGCGGCTGCGGCACCACGCCACCGGTACCGCCATTGTCCCCCGCCGGCGGATCTCCGCCCGTCGAGGCATCCATCCCGCCGTCACCGGGTTCCGGATCCGCTTCGTCGTCGCCGCAACCCAGCAGCGCGATCTGCACCGCCACCGCCAGAACCAGAGCCTTGCGAGCCACCAGTCCCATAATCCCACTCGAAGAATTAGCCCGCCACAGACCTTTTCTCAAGCCGGTGGGTTTTCGTCGGGTCTTCGACCCGACCGACGGGACAGTCGCACGCACACTCAACGGACCACCCGCGGCCTCGAATAGCCGCTCACTTCGGCCGCGCGGACCCGATCCCGATTCCTCGGCGAAGTAGGTCGGGCGCCCCGCGCCCGACGCAGGGGCATGTGGCACCCAATTCAGACGGAAGCACCCGGAGGAGGAGCAAAAGCGACGACGACCTCGCGGGATGGGGGCCCCGGCCGGCTTGCCGGACGGGGGGAAGGGTCGCGTGACCCTTCCCCGGGTCGGGTCGAGGACCCGACAAAAAGGGTATTCTCGCGCCAGTCGTCCCGATGCCGCTCCTACTCGACCCTTGCAACCGAGCATGACCCGCTACGTCACGCTGCGCCTGCTCCGCGCCCTGGCCACGGTGTGGGGTGTGGTCACGCTGGTGTTTCTGTTGGTGCACCTGATTCCGGGGGACCCGGTGGACGCGATCCTGGGCGATCAGGCCGCACCGGAGGACCGGGCCGCCCTGCGCGAGGCGCTGCGCCTCGACCTGCCCTTGCACGAGCAGTACCTCATCTTCGCCGGCGACGTCGCCACCGGCAGCCTCGGCCTCTCCTATCGGGAGCGCGAGCGCGAGGTGGCCGAGCTGGTGGGCGAGGTCTTCCCGCACACCGCGGTGCTGGCGCTGTCCGCGATGCTGGTCGCCTTCGCGCTCGCCATCCCCCTCGGTGCAGTCGCGGCCGTGCGCCGCGGAACGAGCTGGGATCGCAGCGCCTCCACCGTGGCGATGCTCGGGCTGGCGATCCCGAACATCTGGCTCGGCCCACTGTTGGTGCTCGCCTTCGGCGTGGAGCTGCGCCTCCTGCCGCTGCCGGGCGACGACCCCACCCAGGCCGCCGCGCTCATCCTGCCCGCGATCACGGTGGGCACCGCCCTGACCGCCATTCTCACGCGTCAGACCCGCGCGGCGATGATCGAGGTGCTCAGCGAACAGTACATCCTCGCGGCGCGCGCGCGCGGCGTGCCCAGCGCGCGGCTGATCTTCGACCACGCCCTGCGCAACGCACTGCTGCCGGTGGTGACCGTCGGCGCCGCCCAGCTCGGTGCACTGCTGTCGGGCACGGTGATCGCAGAGAAGATCTTCGAGCGCCCCGGCCTGGGCACGCTCTTCCTCGACGCCTTCTTCGACCGCGACATTCCGGTGGTGCAGGGGTGCGTGCTGGTGATCGCGGTCATCTACGTCGCGGTGAACCTCGTCGTGGACCTGCTCTACGGCGTGATCGACCCCCGGGTGAGGCTGACATGAAGCGCCTGCCCTTCGGCGTGTCCGTGGTCGCCTGCTTCCTGCTCCTGTCGCTGCTGGGGCCGGCCCTGGCGCCCTACTCGCCGGGCGCGATCGACCTGACCGCGGAATACCAGCTGCCGAGCGCGCGCCACCTGCTGGGCACCACCGACAACGGTGTCGATGTGCTGAGCATCCTGCTGCACGGCGCGCGCCTGGCCGCGATCGTCTCGATCTGCTCGGTGCTGCTCTCGCTCGTGGTCGGCGGCGCCCTCGGCGCCATGGCCGGCTACCGCGGCGGCCGCGTGGACCACGTGATCACTGGCATCGCGGACCTGGTCCAGGCCTTCCCTGCGATCGTGCTCAACATCGCGATCCTGGCGCTGGTCGCCCGCCCGGGCCTCCTGCACGTGGTGCTCGCCCTGTCGGCCAATGGCTGGGTGCTCTTCGCGCGCATCGCCCGCGCCCAGACCCTGTCCCTGCGCCAGAGCGAATTCGTGGGCGCCGCACGCTTGCTGGGCGCACCCGACAGCCACATCCTGGCGCGCCACGTGGCGCCGAACCTGATGGGCCCATTGGTGGTGCAAGCGACGGCTGCCTTCGGCGCGGCGATCCTGGCCGAGTCGACCCTCTCCTTCCTCGGCCTCGGCCCAGGCGCCGAGGCCTCCTGGGGTGCCCTGCTCGACCAGGGCAGCGCAGTGCTGCTGCGCTTCCCCCACGTGGCCCTGATCGCCGGCAGCACGATCGCCATCACGGTGCTCGGCTTCAACCTGGCGGGCGACTGGTTACGCGACCGCCTAGACCCCAGGGTCTGAAATCGTGTGAGGTTCGCCCAGGGCCGGCTTACGTCCTCGCGGAAATCCTCGACGTAGCTCCGCTACGCCTCCGGTGTTCCGCTCCGGGCGCGCT
>JAPPOT010000732.1 GCA_028817855.1 Myxococcales bacterium | reverse complement strand
CCGGGGCCTCGGCGATGTGTATACGCGACCGGGCGGGGGCGGCCCCGCCGGCGGGGCCCCCTGCTGCACCCAGTCCAGCACCCGCTCGCGCTCGACCCCGCTGACCGCGCGGCTGCCTGGGGGCGGCATGCGCAGGGCGTCGTCGCGGCCGACCCGGTCGGCGAGCCAGATGTAGACCGGCACCTCGGGCTGGCTCGGGCTTGGGCCGTGGAAGTCCTCCCAGGTGACCAGCGGCATGGGCGCGCCGTTGGCCAGGGGATCGGAGTGGCAGGTGGAGCATCGCCGCTGGATGGCGCACGCGATCGCGTCGGGCACCTCGTAGCCCTCGGCCAGGTGCTCTTCGCAGGTGCACGCGCCCACCTCGGTGCCCTCGGCGTTGCAGACGGCCGTGCCGCTGCCGCCGCCCTCGCAGTCGCAGGGCAACACCTGGGCCGGCCAGCACACCTGCTCGACCGTGCAGAAGCAGCCGCCGACGCCGGCATCGGTGCAGACCCGCTCGCCCGTGCGCCCGTCGCCACAGTCGCAGGGCTCGCCCACGTCCGCGCAGGGGTCGATGGATGGCTCGGGCCCGGCGTCCCGATCCGAGTCCGGCACCGTGCGCAGAGGGACATCCGGGTCCGGGGCTTCACTGCGCAACTCGGTGCTGCCGCTGTCGTCGTCGCCGTGGCGGTTGGCCTCCGTACAGCCGCCGACTGCGAGCGTGAGCAGCGCGAGCGCGAGTCCCCTCATGGCACAGCCCGGCACAGCCCACAGTCTATGCACACCCCGTGCCTGAGGGGGTACGGATCTCGCTGAGAGCTGCAACCGACTCGCAGCGGCAGGGCGAGCGACAGGGCCGCGACGGCCGGCGATCGCGCCTCCGGTGTCACGAGGCCCCCAGCACGGCTCGCAAACGCTCGACGACCTCGTCTGGGGACAGCTCCGAGGTGTCGATGCGGGGGTAGGGCAGTCCCTTGATCTGTTGCAGTCTCACCAGCGTGTGCTCGAAGTCGCGCAGACGCCTGCCGTCCCGCTGCTGCCGAGCTTCGAGGACCTCGGGCCGCGCGATCAGATGGATCGGCTCGATGGTACCGGCCAATGGTCCCAGCTCGCGCCGGAAGCGCTCGACTGCCACGGTACTCTTGCCCACACCGGGCGGTCCGCCGATCAGGATCAGGCGCCTCACCCGTCGCAGACTAGTGCCAACGGGACGGGCTCAACAACTCACGAGCCCACTGGGCCCGATCGCTCGGGCAACCTGCTCAACGCCGCGGTCAGGCGCGCTCGAGCAGCACGACCGGGATGGTGCGCTCGGTGCGCGAGCGGTAGTCCTTGAAGGGCGGCATGCGCTCTTCCATCGCGGCGTAGAGCTCGCTGCGCTTGGGCTCGTCGACCGGCTTCGCGGTCGCGTCGTAGGTCTCGGCGCCGGCCTCGACCTTCACGGTCGGATTGGCGCGCAGGTTGTGGAACCAGGCCGGGTGCTTCGGCGCGCCGGCCGCCGAGGCGATCACGTACCGAGTGTCGCCGTCCTGCCCGCACACCAGGGGCGTCGTATGCGACTTGCCCGACTTCGCACCCGTCGTGGTCAGCAGCACCATGGTCTGGCCCTCAAAGGGGCCGCCGACCTTGCCCCCGTTGTCGCGAAACTCGGCGATGATGCCCGCGTTGAATTGCTTCATCTGTTCCTTGGTCGGTCGCGGCTCTGCCATATCCTGTTCCTCGTTTCTTCTGAAGCAGCCAGCTATATCGGGCTTCGCCGCCGCCTGACAAGCCCGTGACGCCCGTCCCCGGTGGCGTTTGGGCGACACCGGGGCGCGCGCGGCTCGGGCCACCGCTCCAGCATCTGCGGCTTCTGACGATCTTCCACTACGTGGTGGCGGCGATGACGTTTCTGTTCTGCTCGTTTCCACTGCTGTACGTGGCGATGGGGCTGGCGTTCATCACCGGAAGCTTTCCGGGGCCGGACGCTCAGGGAGAGCGGGTCCCCGAGGCCTTCGGATGGCTGTTCGTCGCGATTCCAGGGGCCATGGTGCTCGCAGGCTGGAGTCTGGCGCTCGCGATGCTCGTGGCCGGCCGCCGCCTGTCGAGGATGGAGAGTCGAACCTACTGCTTCGTCGTCGCGGCCATCGGCTGCATGTTCATGCCGGTGGGCACGGCGCTCGGTGTGCTCACGATCATCGTGTTGATGCGCCCGTCCGTTCAGCACGCGTTCGGCTCCCGTTCGGATTCCAGCTAGGCTTCGCGGCGACGTGCTCGAGTGCTTGTTGCTGGTGGCGCTGCTGCTCGGGACCGTGCGGGCGGTCCGGCATGGCTTCGCTCCGGTGGTTGCCGCGGGCGCGGGCGCGCTCTACCTGCTCGCGGCCGACACCCTGAGCGCGGTCGGCACGAACGCTCCGGAGTCGTTCTACGCGGTCTTCAGTCGCTTCATCCTGGGCCCCGGTGCCTCGATCGTGCGCGAGGCCGGGCTGCTTCCGCTGCCCGGGCTGCTGCTCGAGCAACCCGTGTGGACGCGCGGGTTGCGGGTCGCCATCGGTGTCCTTTCGGCGGTCTGGTGTCTGCGGCGCTCGTCGGCGATCAACCCGCTATTGCCCCGGGCCCAGGCGCTCGATGAAACGGGCCTGCCTTTCGTGGGCGCAGCCGTGATCGACGGCATCATGATCGTGATCTTCGGCTTCGCGTACGTGCTCGCGCGCGACCTCTGAGGTGCGCTCGACATGTGTCCCGGGGTGTTCCATGCTCGGCGTGTGCGCCTTGTACGGATCGCCACGGGGCTCATGCTGGTGCTTGGCGGCTGGGGCTGCCTCGACAGCGAGCCCGGCGGCGCGCTCGGTAGCGATCCGAGCTTCGACGCGCTCGTGAGTGGCTACCACCAGCTCGAGCGCTTCAGCGAGCGGCCGATCGAGTTCCAGGACTTTGGCCTGTGCCGCTTGCCGGTGCCCGGCCTGGACACACCCCTGCATCAGCAGATCGGCCAGATCCACGTCTACGGCAACGCGCTGGCGGCCGCGCCGATGGCGGAGCCGGGCGAGCGCAGCTTCCCCGCGGGCAGCGTGATCGTGAAGGAGAAGCTGCGCGAGGGCGAGGTCGTGGGACTCGGCATGATGGTGCGACGCGAGCCCGAGCCGGACGGCTGGGCCTTCGGCTACTTCGAGGACGGTCAGCTCTTCGAGGACGTCGACCAGCTCGAGCAGTGCTGGCAGTGTCACAGCACCGGGGAGCTGCCGGAGGACCTCTCCGCGGAGCTGCTCGGCGTCGATGACCTCCAGGCTGCGGGCGGCTACACGTCCCTCTTCCCCACGCCCCGAGACGGCGTCTTCCTGACGCTTCCGGAGTAGCGCCGCGCGTACGTAGCACTCGCCCGGTCAACCGAACCTCGGCGATTCCCTCCAGGCATGCACCCACGTCTTACTCCGTTTGCGTAAGGGGGCGGGTGGCGGGTGGCGGCACGGCGGAGCCGCGCGGGGTGGCGCGCTGGGCGTCGCGCACCCAGGCGGCCAGGTCGGCGGCGCTCCTGGCGGCGCGCGTCGTGCGCGCGCGGGCGATCGCGGCGCGCAACTCGGCGGCGGTCGTGTAGCGCTCGCTCGGCTCGAGCGCCAGGCAGCGCTCGATGATCTGCAGCAGGTCGGGCGCGAGCGCCCGGGTCTGGATCTGCGGCTGGCAGGTGCGGATGCGCTCCATCGTCGCCTCGGGCGTGTCCCCGTCGAAGGGGCGCGCCCCGGTGAGCAGCTCGGCGAGCATCACGCCGAAGCCGAACTGGTCGCTGCTGGCGGACAGCTCCTTGCCTTCGACCTGTTCGGGCGACATGTACGGGTACTTGCCGCGCCGGATGCTGGTCAGTCGCGTCTGCGCGAGCATGGTGGCGCGCGCGATGCCCAGGTCGGCGAGCTTCACCTCCCCGGCGCGCGAGGCCAGCACGTTGGAGGGGCTGACGTCGCAGTGCACGAGCCCGAGTGGCCGCGCCACGTCGTCGGTCAGGGAGTGCACGTACTCGAGCGCGGCGCTGACCTGCTCGGCCAGGAGCAGCGTGAGCTCCACCGGCAGCGGCTGGCGTGCCAGCAGCGTCGCCAGGTCGGCGCCGTCCACCCAGTCCATGCGCACGTAGTAGACGCGGTCGCTCACGCCCAGGTCGTGCACCTGGATCAGGTTGCCGTGGCCGAGCCGCGCGCCCAGTCGCGCCTCCTCGATCAGCAGCTTCTCGAAGCGGCCGTCGCCCTGCAGCTCGGGCAGCAGGGTCTTGATCGCCACGCGCTTCTCGAAGCCGCTGGCACCGTAGACCGTGGCGAGGAAGACCTCCGCCATGCCACCGTGGCCCAGGCGCCGCAGCAGCTTGTACGGGCCCAGCTGGCGCGGCAGGTCGAGTGGCTTCGGCGTGTGCGGCATCCCACGTTCAGGTTACAGCCTCACGCTCCAGGTGCTAGCTTGATTCCGTGAGCACGGTCGCGACCGCCCACAGCGAGCTGATGGAGAGCACCGGGCAGCCGCTGGTCTATCAGCTGGTCGTGATCGATGGGCCCGACATGGGTCGCGCAGCCAGCCTGGGCGATGGCGCCTGCGTGGTCGGCACCACGCCCGAGTGTGAGCTGGTGTTGACCGACGATCGGGTCTCGCGACGTCACGTGCGCGTGGAACGCTGCGAGGGCGGCTTCGAGGTGGAGGATCTGCAGAGCCGCAACGGCACCGTCTACCAGGGCTCCCAGGTCACGCGCGCCCAGCTGCCACCGGGCGCCACACTCAAGCTCGGAAAGACCTTCCTGCGCATCCAGGCGCTGCCGCGCTCGCTGGAGGTGGCGCCCAGCCAGTCGCGGCGCTTCGGCGAGCTGGTCGCCGAGAGCCTCGCCATGCGCGAGGTCTTCGCCGTGCTCGAGCTCGCCGCGCGCTCCGACGTGACGGTGCTGATCGAGGGCGAGACCGGCGTCGGCAAGGAGCTGGCTGCGCGCGCGCTGCACGCCGAGAGCGCCCGTCGCTCGGGGCCGTTCGTGGGCCTCGACTGCTCGGCGCTGCCCGAGTCGCTGATCGAGAGCGAGCTCTTCGGCCACGAGCAGGGCGCCTTCACCGGTGCAAGCGCGCGGCGCGAGGGTGCGTTCCGGCGCGCCCAGGGCGGCACCCTCTTTCTCGACGAGCTGGGCTCGATCCCGCTGTCGGTCCAGGCGCGCCGGCTGCGCGCGATCGAGGAGCGCCGCGTCAAGCCCGTCGGCGGCGACCAGGAGCGGCCGGGCGATCTGCGCCTGCTGGTCGCAGCGCACGAGGACCTGTCGGCGCGCGTGGCCGAGGGCAGCTTTCGCCCCGATCTCTACTACCGGCTGAGCGTGCTGCGCGTGGTGCTGCCGCCCCTGCGCGCGCGCCGCGAGGATCTGGCGCCGATCGCCGGCGAGCTGCTGCGCCAGCGCGGCTTCGATGCCGGCGCGTTGTCGGGCTCCAACCTCGAGCTGCTCTTCGCTCACCACTGGCCGGGCAACGTGCGCGAGCTGCGCAACGTGCTCGAGCGGGCGCTGGCGCTCTCGCCCGATGCGCGCGACTTCACCGAGCTGCGCCTGTCGATCGACGAGGCGCCTGGCGGCGGCGATGCTGGCGCACCCGTCGATGCCCTGGCGGTCCGTACGGACCTGCCCTACGCCGAGGCCAAGACGAGCCTGCTCGAAGCCTTCGAGCGGCGCTACGTGCGCGACCTGCTCGAGCGCCACGACGGCAACATCTCCGCCGCCGCCCGCGAGGCCGGCCTCGATCGCAAGCACCTGCGAACCCTTGCCAGAAGGCACGGTCTGGTCTGAGGCCGTCACGGGATCCGCACGACGACGCCGGTGATGTTGTCGCTGCTGCCGGCGTCGTAGGCGAGCTGCACCAGCTCCTCGGCGGCCAGCTCCACGGGCCAGCTCTGCAGCACCTCGACGATGCGTGCCTCGTCGAGCGCTTCGTAGAGGCCATCGGAGCAGAGCAGGAAGCAGTCACCCGGTGCCAGGTGGGCGAGCTCCACGTCGGGGTCGCAGCGCTCACTCCCGAGGGCGCGCGTGAGGATGTGCGCCATCGGCCCGGCGTCGCCGACGGGCACGCCCTGGGCTTGCAGCTCGGCGACCAGGCTGTGGTCGCGCGTGAGGCACTCGAGCTGTCCGTCGCGTAGGCGGTAGAGGCGGCTGTCGCCGATGTGGCCGATCAGCGCGCGGTCGCGCAGGAGCCACAGCGCGGTCAGGGTCGAGCCCATCTGCACTAGCGCGCCCTCGCGCGCTTCGTGGATCGCGGCGCTCGCGCGCTGGATCGCGCGGCGCAACACCTGCGCCTCGCGCGGTGCGTCGCCCTCGGGCGTCAGATCGCGCTGCAACGACTCCACGGCCAGGGCGCTGGCCACCTCGCCGCCCTCGTGGCCGCCGACCCCGTCGGCCACCAGGAAGAGGCCGAGCCGGCCGTCGGCCAGGTAGTTGTCCTCGTTGTTGTCGCGCCGGCCCACATGGGTCGCCGCGCTGCTGCTCGTTGCCATCATGCGCCGAGGGGTTTGCGAGTGGTGTGCCAGACGAAAGCCCAGCGATTTCCACGAGGGGTGGGGAGCGGACTCCCCGATCGGCGAGCGCGCTGGGGTCTCGAGTCACCTCCGCCAGCGCCTACTCCACAGCCTCGGTCCCGGCCTCGGTCTCGGTCCCGGTCCCGGTCTCGGTCCCGGTCTCGGTCTCGGCCTCGGTCTCGGTTCCGGTCCCGGCCGCCGGCTCCGGCTCGGGCTCCGGCTCCGGCTCCGGCAGCGCCTCCACGTGCTTCTTCAGCCGCGCCAGCCCGTCCTCGTAGTCCGCGCCGATCCAGCCGTCCATTCGCGATGCCATCAGTCCGCCCAGCGGCCCCGGCATGTCGCCGCCCATGCCCCAGGTCACGCGCGTGCCATCGCCCGCCGCCTCGAAGCGCCAGTCGGCGGTGGCGCTGCCCTGGCTGCCGAAGTTGAGCTCGGTCTCGATGCGCGAGTGGGGGAAGCTGACCTTGATCGTCTGACTACCGTCGCCAGAGTTGTCGCTGGTCCAGCTGGCGGTGGCGCCCACGCCCTCGTCCGGACCGCTGAAGCTGTTCTGGATGCTCTCGTCACGGGCGATCCACGGCGACCAGGCGTCCCACTTCTTGAGCGAGTTGACCTCGCCGAAGACCACCTCGGGCGAGGCCGCGATCTCGATCGAGCGCTCCACCCGGTAGTCGCTCGGCAACACCGTGCCCGCGGTCAGGACGATCAGCACGATCGCGCCGACGATGATGCCTCCGATCTTCACAGCCCTCATGCTCGACTCTCCTCGCTCGCCCCCGACCCGTCGCCGGTGTACCGCGATGGGCTCTGCGTGGGCAAGGGTGAGCGAGATCACAAAGCGGTGTGACCCGTTGGCAGCGCGGTCCTCCAATCCACACAAGGGACTGCTTCACCGGCCTGCTAGCAGCGAGCTACTTGCCGAACGGCACCGGCGCGAGGTGGCCGGTCGACGCCACGGCCGAGACCTGTCCCTCGTAGTCCTGCCCCCAGCAGTAGGCGCGGCCGCCGCGCAGCCCGCAGCTGTGGTTGTAGCCGGTGCCGAACGCGCTCCAGTCCGCGTACCCGAGCCCGCTGAGCACGGGCACGAGCTGCTGCACGTTGCTGTTGATGCCGAGCTGCCCGGCGTAGTTGTAGCCCCAGCAGTGGAGCCGTCCCGAGCGCTTTGCGCACGTGTGGCTACCACCGGCCTTGACCTCGCCCCAGTTGTCATGGGCGCCACTGACCTCGACTGGCGTGAAGCGGTTGGTCACGCTGTTGTCGCCAAGCTGCCCGCTGGCGTTGTAGCCCCAGCAGAAGAGCATGCTGGAGCGCCTGCCGCAGGCGTGGACGTCGCCACCGCTGACCGACTCCCAGTCGGTGTGGCCGCCGCTGACCTCAGTGGGCGTGCTCCGTGCCGTGGTGGTGCCGTCGCCGAGCGCTCCGTAGTAGTTGTAGCCCCAGCAGTAGAGGCGGCCCTGGCGCACGGCGCAGTTGAAGTTTGAGCCCGTCGCGATGTGCTCCCAGTCCGTGTGGCTTCCCGCGACCTCCACCGGGGTGTAGCTCGTGGTGGTGGTTCCGTCGCCGAGCTCTCCGTAGCCGTTGCTCCCCCAGCAGAAGAGGCGCCCGCCGCGGAGCCCGCAGGCATGGCCGTAGCCGACACTGAGCTCATCCCAGTCGGTGAAGCCGCCGGGGACCAACGTGGGATCGTCGAGGTAGTTGGCGGCCGGTCCCCAGCAATAGGCGAGCGATCCGCGCAGGCCGCAGGTGCTGCCCGTGCCGGTCTCCACCTCGGTCCAGTCGGTGAAGCCGCCGGTGACCTCGGTCGGGGTCGTCACCGAGCCGTAGCTCGCGCCGTTGCCGATCTGGCCGTTGTCGTTGTTGCCCCAGCAGTACACGCGCCCGTCGCGCACGCCGCAGGTGTGGTCTCCGCTGGCGGAGATGTCCTGCCAGGTGTTGTGGCCCCCGACGACCTCCGACGGGACCTCGGCGTTGTTCGACAGCGCCTGACCGCCCCTGCGAGAGCCCCAACAGTAGACGGTGCCCCCGCTGCGCATGCCGCAGGTGTAGCCGGAGCCGAGCGCGAACATGCCCCAGTCCGTGTGGCCACCCGAGACCTCCGTGGGCACGCCGAGCCAGTCGGTCGTGCCGTTGCCGCCCTGGCCCTCGCCGTTCGTACCCCAGCAGTAGAGCTGGCCCGTGCTGCGCCGGGCGCAGACGCTGCTGCCGAAGATGTCGATCTCCTCGAAGTCGCTGATGCCGCCGCTCGCCGGCGTGGGCGTGCCGGTCTCGCCGGAGGATGTGTTGTTTCCAAAGCTGCCGCCGTTGCTGCCCCAGCAGTACACGGCTCCACCCCGGACGCCGCAGGCGTTGTAGGTGGCGACCGCGATGTCCTGCCAGTCGGTGTAGCTGCCGATGATCTCGGTCGGGCTCGTGTAGGTCCCGCCTGCGCCACCGATGCCGAGTTGAGAGTTTCCGTTGTGACCCCAGCAGTAGCCCTGCCCGGTGGAGCGCACGCCGCAGGTGCTGTGGTTATTCCCCAGGTGATAGCGCACCCAGTCCGTGTAGCTCCCTCCGGCGATGACCGGTACGCTGGTCGACGTGGTGTTGCCGTTGCCGAAGCGACCGGAGCCGTTGCTGCCCCAGCACCACAGCGTGCCGCTGCCACGGAGCGCGCAGACAGCCTCTGACGAACCGCTGGTCCCCAGCGCCATGTCGTGGAAGTCGGTGTAGCTGCCGGAGACCTCGGTGGGCGTGAGTCGATCGGTCGTGGTGCCGTCGCCGAGCTTGCCGTTGAAGTTGCGGCCCCAACAGAAGGCGGGTCCGCCGCTACCCCCGCAGCGAATCTCGTACCCGACGACCACCTCCTGCCAGTCCGTGTAGCCACCACTGACCTCAGTGGGCTGCGCCCGAGCGATGGTCGTTCCGTCGCCGAGCTTGCCGAAGTTGTTGTCGCCCCAGCAGTACAGCCGGCCACTGGTGGTGATGCCGCAGCTGTGGTAGCCCGCCGCGATGAAGCTGAAGGCCTCGCACAGGCTGCCATCGCCATTGACGTCCATGTAGCCGTCTGGACAGCAGCTGCCCTTGGCGATGTTCAGCGTGTAGTCGCCGGCGGCGCCCGCGGTTCCGTCCACGACCGCGAAGACCTGGTCGCCTGCGCTCACGGTGGTCTGGATGCGCGATTGCAGGCCCCCGTCGTCGTCGTTGCAGGCGTACTCGGTGGCCGGCTGGGCGCAGGCGCTGCGCAGGTGCAGCTGGGTGTCGAAGCTCGAGCCGAAGGTGTCGACGCAGATCTTGCCGTAGTGGTGGGCCGTGTACTCGTAGATCACGTCCTCGCCGGTGCCGGAGGAGCAGGCGCCGCCGTGGTCGTCGTCGGCGCCGACGGTGGAGCCGCTGTAGGAGCCGAAGTCGGCTGCGGTCAGCGGCGGGTAGCAGTCGGGCTCGATCTGGCACGACCCGTCGCAGCCGTCATCGGAGTCGGTGTTGCCGTCGTCGCAGCTCTCGGAGCCCTCCACCAGGGTGTCGCCGCAGACGACGTCGCAGGTGCCCGCGACGTCGTCGGCCAGGCTGCCGCCGCCCTCGCCCAGGCCGCTGTTGATGACGTTGCCGGTGCAGCTGCCGGAGCCGCAGTCGTTCTCGGTGTAGCAGTCCTGGCCGGCCATGGCCTCGCCGCAGCCGTTGTCGACGACGCCGTCGCAGTCGTCGTCCATGTTGTTGCCGCAGTCCTCGAAGACCTCGCCCAGCAGGTAGCCGGTCCAGTTGAAGTTGTTGCTGTCGCCGTTCTGAAAGTAGAGCCAGAGGTCGGCGGTCTCGCCGTCGGCGAGCGGTCCGAAGTCCCACAGGCCCAGGTCCTGGTAGGGGCGATTGCGACCGGTGTCGGGCGTGGGCACCGAGCCCGGGATGTCACCCTCGCCGACGGCGTAGGGCCAGCCGTAGGGGCCGTGCTTGTCGATCTCGCCGTTGAAGACGTCGATGTCGAGCAGCACGCGGCTGAAGTCGCGTCCGGTGTAGTTGCCGACGCGCTGGTAGGCGCAGCCGACGCCCATGCTGCTGAACACCGTGCTGTGGTCGGGCAGCGCTTCGCCAGCGGGGCGGTCGTCGGCGCCGGTCGGCAGGCGCGCCTCGCACAGGGTCTGGTTGAAGGCGTCGAAGGGGTCGACCGGCTCGGGGTGCGTCCAGAACTCGAAGCCGCCGGAGGGCATCGAGTCGGGCGTGGTGGAGTGGGGGTACTCGCAGTAGCCGGCGTCCTGCAGGGCGTGGGCCTGGACGGCGACGCCGTCGTAGACGAGCGGCGAGGGGGGCTCGACGGGCGTCATGCGCATCCACAGCTCGCCCGTCGCGGGGTTGCCGTAACCCTCGACACGCGCGAGCGGCAGCAGCGCCGGGTCCTTCCCCGTCACCGGCACCACCGATGCCAGACCCGGGGCGTCCTGGGCTGGCTTGGCCGCCGCCTCGGGTGCCGCGCCACGCGCTGCGTCCTCCGTCACCGGCGGCACTGACGTGCACTGCATCAGCACCACCGAACCCAACATGAATGCGAAACTACGACTGAGTGTCATCGGGCCCCAAGTCGGCCAAATCAGGCCACTTCCTCTCGGGCAAAAATGACACTATAACTGTATAATTGCAACTGTATGGCAACTCACGAACCCACGGATCGGCGTCTCATCCACGCGGGATCACTCGATCATGCGTACGATGCGCGGCCCGAGATCACACTGCCGCTACTCGAGGTGAAGCTTCTTCCGAAGAAGCCGCCTGGTCGCGACCGGAATGTCCGCATTTTGGAGCGCTGTGCCGAGCGCGTCTCCGACGCGGTCGCGCGGTCGGTAGCCGCACTCCTCGAAGAGCTGGGGCCAGGGCTGATCGAAGAGTGCCTGTGGGTAGTCGCGGCAGATGCCAGGTCGTGACGCGTAGCTGTCGCAGCGACGGCTCTCCCAGTCGAAGTGGCTGCAGCGGAAGACGAACAGCCGCCCCTGCCGCTCGGCGCGCAGCAGCTCGAAGCCGTTGACGCTTCGCTGCCAACGCAGAAAGAGACGCCGCAGGGTGGGGAAGTACCAGAGCACGCGGCCTACGCGGATGGACGGCGCCTCGCAGCACCTGGCGCAGCCCCGGCACTCCCCGGCCAGCTCGAAGCGCGGCCGCCCGCGCAACCTCCGCAGCCGCCGCGCGACACCCAGCTCGAGCTCGAACCAGGCCCGCGCCCCACGCTTGAGCACGTACCTGCCGGGGCCATCCCGCATGGCGCGCATCCTACTCGGTCAACTCAACCGTGCGTAGCTCGGGGCGATAGAGGAAGCCGTCCATGGAGGCAGGGATGGTCGCGCCCATCACACACCGCTGTGGAGCCTGACGGGACCGCTGGCGGGTGTCGGCGCGCTCGGGCTCGACGCCGAGGCGGCCGCCGAGCGTTTCGGCCCCGCACGCGTGGCGCGGGAGCGCAAGCTCGTCTCCCTCGAGGAGCCCTACGAGCTGTGGGAGACCATGCGCCAGGTCACGGGTGGGTATGGCCTGGGCGTGCGCATGGCCGCGCTCTTGCGCGTCGACAACAGCGGCCTCTTCGGCGAGCTGCTGCGGAGCCGCGAGAACGGCGCCGAGGCGTTGCTCGAGGCGACGCGTGCAGTGGGCTTGATCGCCGGACCGCTGGCGCGCCTGGTGCTCCAGGTCGACGCGCACAAAGGGGGCGCTCGTGCTCGAGACGCCGGGCGCGGGCGTGGTGCATCCGGAGCTGATCGAGTTGATGGTCTCCGCAGGCGTGCTCGTCGCGCGGCAGCTGTGCGGCGGGGAGGTGCCCGGACTCGAGGTGAGCTTCCGCCGCGCGCGGCCGGCTTCCACCGATGCCCACGAGCCTACCGCCGCGCGCTTGCCGCGCAGCAAGCCGGTGCAGCTGAACATTGACGATTCCTTTTCCATCGGCCTGGGCGCGGGTGATAGCGTTCGCGGCTGATGGTCGAGGCCGACGCCGCGGACAGCTCGCAGGGGCGCGACCCGCGCCTCGTCAGGACGCTGCGTGCGAGCGCCTTCCTGGTGTTGCTGGCGGCGATGTTGGCGGGGCCGATCTGCCAGCAGGTGCTGGAGATGCGGGTCGGCTACCTCAGGGGCTGGACGATGTTCTCCGGGCGCGGGCTCGGAGACATGGACGTGAACTTCTACCAGGTCCTCGATGGAGAGCGCAGGGCACTGGCCTGGGGTGCGATGCTGCGCGACGACGACCGCAAGGCGAAGCGGCGACGGGAGGTGCGCCACGGGCGCGATCCCCTCTCGCGCGTGATCCTCAGCAATCGCGACATCGGGCGCGTGGCTCGTGATCTCTGCAAGAAGCTGCCGCCCGGCGCCGAGCTTCACGCCGACACGCGCACCGCGCGCAAGCGCGGCTGGTCGCGGGTGCGGGTCTTCGACGTGGATCTGTGCTCGACGAAGGGTCGCAAGGCGCTGCGCGAAAAGCCCACCAGGCGCAAAGGAGCTCGGCGCCGATGACAGCGCGTGTCGGCGAGCTGTGGTCGGCGGTGGTGCGCTGGTGCATCGACAGCGAGCAGTCGACGCGCAGCGCCGGCATCCTGCGCATCCTGCTCGTGATCCTGGTGTGGGCCCGCTGGGCCAAGGACATGCGCTACTTCCAGGACATCACGCCCTTCGGCTTCGCCTTCATGACGGCCTTCTACACGGCGACCTGCCTGATGCTCGTGGGCCTCTTCACGCGCCTGTCGAGTGCGGCGGTCGGCATCCTGTGCATGACGATCGTCTACTACCTGGGCTTTGCGGTGGGGCACGAGCCGTGGACGCACCATCACACGCGCCTGCTCGCGCACGCGGCGATGCTCGCGGCGTTCATGCCCTGCGGCAAGAGCTATTCCCTCGATCGCTGGCTCGAGGTGCGCCGCGCCGAGCGCGCGGGTCGCTCGCCGTCGCCGGAGCGGGGCAACATCTGGGCGCTGCGCCTGGTCGCGCTCCAGCTGAGCGTGATGTACGTCTTCGCCGTGATCGACAAGCTCGGGGAGGGCTTCATGAGCGGTGCCCGTATGCAGCACTACCTGCTGCACTACTACACCGGCTCGGACATGCCGGACAGCGCTTGGCTCGAGCCCGCATGCCTGGCCTTTGCCTGGACGACCATCGTGCTCGAGGCGGCGCTCGCCATCGGTATGCTGTCATCGCGTGGCCGGCGCTGGCTGCTGCTGCCGGGTCTATTCCTACACGGCGCGTTCTACGTGCTGCTGTCGGTCTCGACCTTCAGCATGACGGTGTGGGCGCTCTACGTGGCCTACTTCGAGCCCGATGAGGTCCACGACGCGATCGACCGTCTGCACGGCCAGGGCGGGCCGGCGATCAATCGGAGCGCTTGAACGATTTTGCCGGCCCCTTGCGGCGCCTGCCGATGATTGCGACGCTCCGCCCATGATGCGTTTGTCGTGGTGGATGGGGTGCCTGCTGTTGATCGCCTGCAGCGGGGATGATGGCTCGGGCGGGGCCGCCGGCGCGGGCCCCGACTCCGTGGACCCGGGCCCGGACACGGGCTCGGGCTCGGACACGGGCTCGGGCTCGGACACGGACACGGGTTCGGACACGGACACGGACACGGGTTCGGACACGGACAC
>JAPPOT010000568.1:4621-14091 GCA_028817855.1 Myxococcales bacterium | reverse complement strand
ACACCACACCGCCGCAGGATGACCCGCCGCCCCAGGATGACGGGGGCGACCCGGCCGACGACACACCGGCCGGCCCCGAGACCGGGCTCTTCCCACCTGTGACCGACCTGACGGCGCCAGGCCCGTACACGCCGGTCACCGTCAGCAACACAGGCCCCGGCGGCAACTACTCCCTCTACCACCCCGAGGAGCTCGCGCCCGACGGTGTGCTCAACCCGATCGTCGGGTGGGGGAGCGGCGGATCGACCAACCCGAGCTGGTACACGCTGCTGCCGCACCTGGCCTCCCACGGCTTTGTCGTCATCGGCAGCAACAGCATCCCAGGCATCGGTGGCGAGGTGGGCCAGGGGCAAGAGCTGGTCGCGGGTGTGGACTGGCTGATCGAGGAGAACGGTCGCGCCGGCAGCACGTTCGAGGGCAAGCTCGATACCACCCGCATCGCCGCTTCGGGTTACTCGATGGGCAGCCTCGCCACCTTCACCGTTGCCGACGACCCGCGCTGGGTGACCACCGTACACATCTCCGGTGGGCTGATGAACAAGGCGGACATCCAGAAGCTACACGCCCCGGCTGCGTTCATCTGCGGTGAGACCGACATCGCGAATCCCAACTGCGCCACCGACTTCGAGATGGTCAGCACGCCCGTCTTCTACGGCGTCATCCAGGGTGCCGATCACCTGGGCGTCATGCTGAGCCCGTACATGGAGATCTTCCGAAGCGCGACCACTGGCTGGCTGCGCTGGCACCTGATGGAAGATCGCACGATGGCGCCCGACTTCGTCGGCCCGGACTGCACGCTCTGCACCGACAGCCAGTGGGTGGTCCAGCAGAACGCCCTGGACCCCTGATCGCCGTTCAAGTCTTCGACGACTCCCTCTCTGTCCGCACTACGTCTAGAATTCCTGTTCGATCTTGGCGTATATCAGGCGCCCGCGCGGGTCGTGGGTCTGGGGGTCGTGTGCCAGGGTGGTCTCAACCGGCGGCGGATCCTGATCGAGCAGGTTGAGCACGCCCAGGCGTAGGGTAGTGGAGCGCCCGATCGTGTCGAGCAGGGTGTAGCCATAGGTCAGGTCCAGCGTGGTCCAGGACTCGATCTCGACCGGCTCCATGGTGTCCGGGTCCAGGTTGCCGTCGTCGTCGTAGCTGCTGATGAAGTGCACGGTCAGCCCGACCCGGTGGCTCTGCGTGGCCCAGGCCAGCGGGAAGTTCACGCGCAGGCGCGGCTGCGGGCGGGCGAAGGTCGCGTCGTTGCGGCTGCCCGCCACGTCGCAGGTCTCGTCGTCGCAGTCGACCACGTTCTCGGCAACGTCATCGCTGACCTGGTCGCGCGGGATCTCGAAGCTCAGCACGTAGGTGCCCGCCGCGCCCACGGAGAGGGTCTGGTCGCCGGCGTCGTCCAGCTCGAGCTTGACGATGGCGCCGAAGTCGATGCCATCGGTGACCACCTCTGCCGCGTTGATCAGGCGCGTGTTGACCGCGATGAGGTTACCGTTGGCGTCGCGATCGATGCGCGGATCGTTCATGTCCATGCGGTAGATCTGCTGGGCGTCCTCGGCGACGATGATGTCGGTGTAGTCGTAGCGGTAGTAGTCGCCGGTGATCGCGAGCTCGTCGATGATCGCCCAGTCGAGCCCGACGCTCATCGCGGTCGAGCTCTCGGGCTCCAGGTCCGAGTTTCCGTGGGTGCGCACGGCCCGGAACTGGGGCGTCAGGCCCTCGCCATCGAACTGATCGAGCGTCGTCACGAAGCCATTGAAGGTCTGGTAGATCGACGGCGCCCTGAAGGCCGAGGCGAAGTGGCCGCGCAGACGCAGGTCGCGGAAGACCCGGGCAACCCGGTTGCGCCCCACGATCGAGCCGGGGGTGACCGTGAGGCCGAGCGATGGGTTCCCGTTGGTGCCGGTGCTCTCGTATCGCTCGAGGCGCCCTGCGGTCTGCAGCTCGATGCCATTGTAGAGCGGCCACACCAGCTCCAGGTAGGCGGCATAGATCTCGTTGTTGGCCGAGGCGTCGCTGTTGCCGAGGACGAAGGCGAAGTGGTTCTGGTTGGCGTCGAGGTCGACCTGCGAGCCGCGCGTCTCGTAGCGGTACTGGCCGCCGATCGCGAAGCCGAGGTCGCCGCCCGGGAGCTCGAAGAGGTGGCCGCTCAGACCGGCGCTGCCGGTCACAAGCTCCTGATCGTTCTGCCAGCGCATCTCACCCAGGAAGCGGTCGATGACCTCGTGCGAGTTGGGCGTGCCCGTACCGTCGTTGGAGGAGTAGAAGGGGTTGAAGCAGTCGTCCAGATTGGACGGGTCGCTGCAGCTGTCGATCGCTTCCTGCAGGGGCTCGGTCAGGTTGTCCGGCACGCGCCCGCGGTAGCGGCTGGCGCCGAAGGTGCCGTAGACCTCCCAGTCCCAGTCCTCCGCGATGGTGTTGGCCGCGACGTCCTCGAAATCGCCGCCGATGCCGACCACGCCGCGCACGGTGTCGTCGTCGCCGTTGATGATCGCCGGCTCGGTCGTCGGCAGTGGGGTGGCCAGCAGCTGGGCCGGCGAGCGCCAGGGGTTGTCCACGTGGTTGGCCGGGACGATGATCTCCTGCAGCGTCGGGAAGTTCGACACCACTGCCTCGGCGCGCAAGCGCGAGTAGCCGGCCTCGGCGAAGAGGCGGGTGTGGTTGGTGAGGTCGTATTCGGCGCTGGCGTAGACCGAGGCGCGCTCGTTGAAGTCGACCAGCGCCGAGTAGCGCCGGTTCTCCACAGTGCAGAAGCCCTCCTCGTCGACCATGGCGCCCGTGCCCTCCTCGCACTGGGGGTCGGGGTTGACGCCCAGCGCCGCGCCGCTGTCGGGTGCGGGGGCCGTGATGATGTAGGTGCCGGGATAGCCGATCGCGCTGATGTTCTGTCCGCGCGTGAAGTCCCGGTCCTCCAGCAGCAGGCGGGTCTGCCGCGAGTAGCTCAGGCTGACAGTGGCGCGCGCGCGCTCGCTGCGCGTACCGAGGGTGGCGCTGACCACCTCCTCGTCCTGGTCGAAGTCGTCGGTCCCCTGGACGCTCACGTCCACGCGCGCGCCCTCGAAGCCGCGGCGGGTGATGACGTTGACGACGCCGGCGACCGCGTCGGAGCCGTAGATGGCGGAGGCGCCACCGCGCAGTACCTCGATGCGCTCGATCGCCGAGACCGGAACCTGACCGATGTCGACGAAGGTGCCGATGCCCGCGCCGCTCGGTACCACGCGCCGCCCGTTGATCAGGATGAGCGTCGCCTGGGGGCCGAGCCCACGCAGGTTGATCTGGCTGATTCCCCAGGTGCCCTGGCCGCGCCCGTTGAAGTCGGAGCCGGAGGCCGCGGTCAGGTACTGGATGACGTCCGACATGTTCTGGGCGCCCGAGTACTCCAGCTGATCGCGCGTGATCACCTCGACGGGCGCCGAGGCGTTGAAGCTGGTGCGCTTCACGCGCGAACCGGTGATGATGATCTCCTCGACGTCGCCCTCCGGCTCCGCATCGGCGTCCCCCTCGGTCCCTGCGGCGGCCTCGGTCTCAGTCTCGGTCCCGGTCCCGGTCTCGGCCGCGGTCTCGGTCCCAGCCTCGGTCTCGGTCTCGGTCCCGGTCCCGGCCTCGGTCTCGGTCTCGGCGACCGGCGCCGGCTGCTGCGGAGCGGGCGTGCCATCTGGTGGCCCCTCCGTCTCTTCAGGCGGCGCGGGCGTCTCTGTAGGCGGCGCCTCCGTCTCCGCTGGCGGCGCCTCCGTCTCCGCTGGCGGCGCCTCCGTCTCTGCAGGCGGCGCGGGCGCCTCCTGCGCCCGCGCGCTCGTCGCCGCGTTCAGAACGAGCAGCGCGCCCGTCGCGACCAGCCCGGCACGCAACCCCACGTGCAGCCTCGCGAATCCCTTTTCATGCATGAAGTCCCTGAGCCCTTCCCTCAACCCCGCGCGGAGCCTACCCAGGAGTGACCCGGCACATCAACATGCCGTCGCACTTCTCGGGATTCCGCTCGTCGCCACCAGGCTTCAGCGCCGCAGGGCCAGCTTGGCCTCGATCGCTTCGGCCACGCGGCTGCGCAGGGTATGGGCGGCCTTCTCCTCGTCGTGCAGCCACAGGGGATCGATCGGGATCGGCTCCGCCACGTGGAAGTGGATGTGGGGCCGATGGGCCGGTAGCGGTACCGGTGGCAGCAGGTCGTGGCGCACACGCAGCAGATCGATCACGGGGCGGAGGGGACCGCTCAGGTAGTCGTCGCGCTCCAGCACGATGCGCACGCTTGAGTCCAGACCGGTGGCCGCCACCGGCACGATCGTGGCGCGGTGCGCCAGCGCCATGCGCGCGAAGCCGAGCCGGTCCCACCAGCCCAGCTGATAGGCCTGTTGCTGCCCCTTGCCCGCCTCGCGCGCGCCGCCCGGGTACACCAGCACGCACTCACCGGCATCGAGCAGCGCGTCACAGTTGTCGCGCGTTGCGCGCACGATGCCGAAGCGCTGCGCCAGCTCGCGCAGCAGCGGCAGCTTGAAGATCAGGTCATCGGCGAGTCCGCGCAGCAGGATGCCGCGCGCGCGCCAAACGCTCGCGATGAGAAAGACCGTGTCGAGCGCGAGCAGCTGATGGTTTCCCACGAAGAGCAGGGGTCGGTCTTTCGGAATGCGCTCTGCGCCAAAGAGCTGGGCATCCACCGCGAGCTCCAGGGGCTTCAGCAGTGCCAGGGCCGCCCGCCTCTCGAGCTCGCCGGGAGGCCGCCACGCACCGTCCCTGGGATTCACTTCCATGCGTCCGGTTCCGCTTAGCACGTCCGCGCGGTCGATGCGCTACACTGAGCAAGTGTCGAAACGCCAACCGCCGGCACTCCGGGTCGTCCTGCTCGTGCTCGTCGCGCTCGCGGTCGGGGTGTGGCTCGCGAGTCGCGACGCAGGTCCAGCGCCGAGCGTGGAGGCGTCCCCCGGTGCCGCCCAGCTCGGGCCCCCGGCCGCGCCGGTCGCACCCGCCGTGCCCGACTCCGCCGGTGGGGCGGGCAGCGGGAGCGCGGAGCTGGCGGAACCGCCGGACCTGGACGACGCGCCCGTGCGCGGCGACGAACGCGAGATCGCCCGCAAAGCAAACGAGCGCGGCATGCGGCTGATCGATCGCAACATCCAGAACCTGAGTCGACAGGCGGCGGAGGCGGAGCAGGCGGGCAATCGGCAACAGGCCGACCTGATGCGCCGCCGCATCACCCACCTGCGCGCGCGGCGCGAGCGCCTGCAGGCCGAGCAGGCCGAGGCCGCCGCCCTGCCCGAGCAGTGAGGCTCGATGCGCCGGGCGCTGACCGCCCGCGCGGCTCGTGTGGTCTGGCCACGGGCAACTAGCCCGGTCGGGGCGTTGACGCGTCGGTCGCCCAGGCGCAGCCTCGAACGAGCGGGCGAGCGAGCATGCCCGCGGGGGTGCGATGGACCACGGACGGATCAGCGTAGACACGGCTCGCTCGGTTCGAGCCTTGCGGCGGCGCATCGAGCGGGCGGAGATCCCCGACTCGCGCCTGGATGAGAGCATCAACGTGGCGACCTGGAACATTCGCGAGTTCGGGGCCGTCGTCGCAGGTCGGTGTCGGTCCACTTGATCGCCGAGATTCTCTATCAGTTCGATCTGATCGCGATCACCGAGCTTCGCGACAACCTGAGCGACCTCGAGCGGGTGCTGTCGATCCTCGGGCCATACTGGCGTGTGGTCTTCTCCGACTTCAACTCCGACCGGCGCGGAAACCGCGAGCGCATCGGCTACGTCTACGACGAGCGCGCGGTCAGCTTCACCGGACTCGCGGCCGAGCCCGAGCCACCGCGCAAGTTGGACCGAGAGACCGGTGAGTCGGTCCCGTCCATCACCTGGTGGCGCAGCCCGTACATCGCATCCTTCCGCGCGGGCGACTTCGACTTCATCCTGATCACCGCCCACATCCGCTGGGACAGCAGCGGCGGTGAGCCCAGCCGTCAACGCGCGCTCAAGTTGCTGGCCAAGTGGGTCCACGATCGATCGCGCGAAAAGCACGTGGTGGACAAAGACATCATCGTGATGGGCGACTTCAACATCCCGGAGGTGGACGACGCCCTCTACCGTGCGGTGACCAGCCGGGGCCTGCGCATGCCGGAGTCGTTGCGCGGGGTCGTGCGCACGAACCTGGCCGCGGAGCCCAAGCGCTACGATCAGATCCTCCACTACCCACGCTACTCGAAGTGCTTCACGGACCACGGCGGCGTGCTCGACTTCTACACCGGCGGGCACCGGCGCCTCATGCACGGGTTGGACCTCTCCAAGCAGGAGTTCACCTATGAGCTGTCGGATCACCTGCCGCTGTGGGTGAAGCTCGACACCGACACCGACGACGAGCGGCTGGAGCAGATCATCAACCGCGGACGCTCGCGTTGAGGCTTCGGGCGGCGTAGCGCCGATCGTGGATCGTGCGCGTTTAGCCTCGCGCTCCGGTGTCCGCGCGCGCAACCTCGATCAGGGCATCCAGCACGGCCTGGGGTGTGCGTGCGCGCAGCAGGCACTCCCTCAACCGCTTGCGGAGAGCTGCGGCATCGGCCATGCCAAGGGCGTGGGGCGCGGGATCACTGGGATTTGATTGCCCGATCGATGTATCGGGTCGATAGATCGTGCACAAACGCGATCGGCCACTTCAGAATGGGAGTGGCGGCCGCCGCTGAACTGCGCGCTCGCCCACGGGGCGCGCTTTGCCGAGTCGTTCCAATGCCTGCATTCCTCCCACGCACCCTGCTGGCCCTGTGCATCCTGGCCGCCGCCTCGGGCACGGCCCGGGCCCACGATGAGCTGCACGAGCAGCTGCCCGCCGCCGGCCGCTGGTCGGCGCTGTTCGGGGACTCGCGCTCGAAGGCGCAGGTGAAGGATGGTCTGCTGCTGGGGGTGGGGCACGAGCGCACCGAGCTGCTGCCCAACGGCAACCTGCGTGTCTTTCGCACCAAGACCTATCACCGGGTCAAGCACCCCGAGACCGGCAAGGTGGTGCGCCTGCCCGACCGCTGGCGGGTCCGCACCAGCCTTCTGCTGAGCCCCGCGCTGCGGCTGATCCGCGGGAAGACCACGCTCGATTTCCACAAGTCCGTCGACGAGGCCCTCGGCTACCCCTTCTCCGAGGAGCTGGAGCGCTACTTCGAGTGGGACGAGGCGCGGGTGACCGCCACTCGCGACGGCCGCCGGCTCACGCGCAAGCTCCTGCTGCGCGGCGAGGTGGTGGAGTCGGAGACCTACGACTACGAGCGCGACGACGTTCCGCTCGAGATCATCGGCATGCTGATCAGCGTGGCCGTGGATCAGAAGGTGGACCGCTTCGACTTCGACCTGCTGGTCCCCGGCGGTGCCACCCACGAGGTGCAGGCCGAGACCCACCGCGTGCGCGACGCCAGCCGCTTCACCGACGGCTATCCGGTGCCGCGCGGTGCCCTCAAGCCGAGCGGGGACAAGGCCGTGGTCGTGATGCGGCTGTCCTCACCGGTGAAGTATCTGATCTTTCCCCACAAGTTCTACCTGGTCTACGACGCCACCGAGCCCAGCAAGGCCCTGGGGCTGTGGGGCGGGGACCCGGACGAGCACCTACAAGCCTTCCGCGCGGAGTGAGCGGGAACATCGCGACCCGGCGCGTTGTCCAAGAAGCGTGCATGCACTGCGGATACCGGCCGTCCGACCGGCACGGCGGCGCACCTGCCTTGCGACCCTGGCGGCCCTGGGCCTGCTCGCATGCGCGAGCGGAGGCGCCACCGAGCCGGGCGCGGGCTCGCGCGCCGAGAACCGCTCCGAGCGACCAGAGGCCGCCGCGCGCGCGCCCAGCACCGGCGACTATGCGGCCCACATGGCGAAGCTGCAGCGCAAGCTGACGCCGGGAATGACCGCGCGCATCCACCCCCCCTTCGTCGTCATCGGCGATGAGCCCGCCGCCACGGTGGAGCGACGGGCGCGCCGGATCGTACAGCGCACGGCCTCGGCGCTGCGCAAGGACTTCTTCGACCGCGACCCGGGCATCATCGACATCTGGATGTTTGGCGACGCGCTCAGCTACGCCACCCACACGGAGCGCTTGCACGGCCGGCCCCCCTTCACGCCCTATGGCTTCTACGTCGCCGAGGAGCGCGCGATCTACACCAACATCGCCACGGGTGGCGGCACCCTGATCCACGAGATCGTGCATCCGTACATGGAGGCCAACTTCCCCGACTGTCCGGCCTGGTACAATGAGGGCCTCGGCTCCCTGTTCGAGGCCGTGTCGATCCACGAGGGGAGCCTCTACGGCCGGCTCAACTGGCGGCTGGCCGGGCTTCGCGAGTCGATCGAGGCCGGCACCCTGCCCACCCTCGCGCGCATCGTCGCCACCAGCGAGGAGGAGTTCTACGCCGACGACACGGGGAACCACTACGCCGCGGCGCGCTATCTCCTCTACTACCTGCAGGAGCGCAAGCACCTGCGACGCTTTCATCGCGAGCTGCTCGCGGGCCACGACCGCGATCCGAGCGGCCGCGCCACGCTCGAGCGCGTGCTCGGCCAGGACCTGCCCAGCTTCGAGCCCCGCTTTCGGCGCTGGGTGCTGTCGCTACCGTCCGGCAGCTAGCCCGGGCTAAAAGTGGACGTTGAGGCCGACGGCGAGCACGTCGAATGCTGAGCGGTAGGTACCCGCGTTCACGATGTAGGGCGGGCGCGTCACGGTCGTCTGGGTGATCGGCTGCTCGAAGCGGGCGACCGCGTCAGGGTCCTTCAGAGGCTCCTCCTCCAGAACCTGCATGCCGGTGCCGGCGCGGTCGACCAGGGTGCCCACCTCCTTGTCGATTTCGCGCACGTCCCTGACCTCGTCTCCCTCGTAGCGCTCCTCGCCGATCTCGATGCGGCTGCGATGGGGGGGCGCGGCCACGACCAGGGTCTCCTGGAAGATGTGGGCGTAGGACAGCACCAGGTCGATGCGGCGGGCCAGGCGAACGATCACGCCGCCGTGGACGCCGAGCCGGGCCAGCGGCCAGAAGTCGATCTGCATGTAGGCGGGATCGACCCCGCGGGTCTCGTAGTGCAGGCCGGAGCTGAGGCCGATCTGCCCCGGCAGTACGTTGTAGGTGCCGCCCAGCCGTACCGAGAGCTGGTCCCTCCAGTGCTTGTCCACCTCGGTGAAGGGCACGTACTCGTTGGGGAACGCGACGAAGAACTCGGGATCGCCGTTGCTGGGCTCGAAGATGATCTTGTTGAGCCCGGCGTAGTGGACCGACTGGGTGTCGACCCGGCCGTTCATCTGCCACTCCAGGTCCAGCTCCAGGTCCCAGCGCTCGTCCTGCAGGGGGTCGTGGAGCACGTCGCGGCTGGACGGGCGCATCTCCCCCGCGCCGGTGCCGCGCAGGCGTGGCAGGAAGCGGTCGGCGTAGCGCACACCCGCCCGCAGCTTCCACGGCATGGGCTGCCGCACGGAGGTGATGGGAATGTTGGAGGTTTTGTGCGGCGTCAGGTCGGGATCGAACACGCCGGTGGTGATGTCC
>JAPPOT010000568.1:0-4611 GCA_028817855.1 Myxococcales bacterium | reverse complement strand
GGGAAGGCCACGACCACGTCCCAGGCGTCGTCCGGCACCAGGTGGGTGGAGAGGGTCAGCGCCGGGATGAAGTAGTCCTGGGCCTTCAGCTGGGCGATCTGGTCATTGGTGGGCGTCGTTCCACCCAGGCTGGCCGCGACCAAGAAGACGTTCGCCGCCAGGATGCCCCACTCCAGCGCGAGGCCCGCGCGTAGCCAATCGGTGAATCGATAGCCGACTCCGATCGTGGGGAAGACCCCGAGGCTCGAGCTCTTGTACGCCATGTAGCGCGTGGGCGCGGGTCGGAGCTCGCCGTCATCCCCGCGGATCACGGCGTTGTCGCCGCCCCACTGGCCGCCTGGCGTCACGGCTGGAAAGATCAGTCCCAGTCCGATCCCGAAGCGCTCACTCGGGCGTGCGGTCCAGGCGATCTGCGGGATTGGGGTGAGGTTCTGCGCGAGGCAGACCTCGTCGAACGGGTCGAGGTAGTAGTCGGTCTCCGCCGGCTGACCATCGTCGGTCACCACGCCCAGGGGGATGACCTCGCTGCCTTCCCCTTCGGGATCCGGTAGCTCGGTCGGCAACCCTCCCAGGTAGTTGCCCCAGCCGTAGAAGCCGGAGGGCTGCACGCAGGCATCGAAGAGGGCCAGGTTGAGGTTGATCAGGAAGTGGCTACCCCGCAGCTCCGCCAACCCGGCAGGGTTGTGGGCCAGGACCATCGGATCCTCGGCGCGCGCAGCCACGGCCCCGCCGCGGCCCAGCGCGATGGCGCCCTGTCCGGTGTATTCGAGGCCCCCGGCGCTCGCCGCCGACGGGTAGGCGGCCCAGAGCGCGGCGGCCACCGCCGTCGCTGCGAGCGCACGGGCTCGCGATTCCATCCGAGACCGCTTCCACATCCGGGCCCGTGCTTCTTGGCATGCCACCGCGCGCCCGTCCATCCCCGGACCCACGTGGCCAACCTGGCGATCCCGTGATGTCACGGCCCAAGGGACGGTGTCCCACAGGTTTTGGGTGCTCGCACAGGCAGTGCGCGATCGCTGGCGTGTCGCGCCGTGCGCCCGGATGTCATCGCCCGTCCCCTTCTTATGGGCTAGGTTTCACCGCGCATGGGTATGCACAAGCTAGGACTCCTTCTCGCGTTAGTCGGTTCCGTGGTGGCGAGTGTGTCCTCGACGGCGTGGGCGCAGTCGGGTCAGGTCAAGCCCTACTTTCTGATCATCTTCGACACGTCCGGCTCGATGGATGACTCGATCGACCCGAACAGCTGCTCCTTCGAGAGCACGAAGATGGGCGCGGCCAAGTGCGCGCTCGGAAGGCTGCTCAACGCCACCGGGGACGCCGACTTCGGGTTGATGCAATTCGCGCAGAACAGCTGCAGCGACAACACCGCCACCTGCGACGTCTCCTCCGGCTCCGCCGAGCTGCTGGTCGCGATCGAGCCCAACAACGTCCAGTCGATCGTCACCCAGATCGACGAGCAGGGCACCGACGGCGTCGACGAGCTCTGCCCCGAGGGCCCGACGCCCCTGGGCGGCTCGCTGGTGGCGGCCCAGGAGTACTACGAGGGCAACCTCGGGGGCTCCACCGCGCCGACCGTTGGAGACACCGCGCTCGACTGCCGACCCCTGAGCGTCATTCTCCTGACGGATGGTCGCGAGTGTTGCGGCAATTGCGATGACGCCTGGTCGGGCTGCCCGACCGCCGAGGCCGCCCTCGGCATCGACTGCCAGGATACCTGCGGTGGCGATCTGGACTGCTACTTCGAGAGCGCCCCCGAGTACGCCTACGGCTTGCGCACGACGACCGTCCCGAGCGGCTCCGGGGACGTGCAGAAGCAGATCAAGACCTACGTGATCGGATTCGGCATCGACTCGGGTGACGAGCGCATCGAGCGCATCGCCCATGCCGGCGACACCGACAGCCCCGATCCGGCCGTGCGCGGCTTCTACGCGGACAACGAGGCCGACCTGGCGCTCGCCTTCAGTCAGATCATCGCCGACGCGCAGCCGCCCGCCGAAGTCTGCAACAACGCCGACGACGACTGCGACGAGCTGATCGACGAGGGCATCCCGAAGTTCTGCGACAGGCCCAACGGCATCGACGAACGCGAGCTCTGCGAAGAGCCGGACGAGACCGAGTGCGACGGCATCGACGACGACTGCGATGGCATCGTGGACGAGGGCGTGCGCAACGCCTGCGGGACCTGCGGCGACGTGCCCGCGGAGATCTGCACCGGCGGCGACGACGACTGCGACGGACAGGTCGACGAGGACACCGGTGGTGGCGACTGCGGCACCGACGAGGGGATCTGCGAGAAGGGCGAGCTGGTCTGCATCGACGGAGTCGAGGAGTGCCGCGGCGAGCGCGGCCCCGAAGTCGAGGGCTGCAACTGCGACGACGACGACTGCGACGGCTTCGTCGACGAGGACGTGGAAGGCACCCTCTGCCCCGACGGCGTGTGCCTCAACTGCATGTGCGTACCGCGCTGCAACACCGACCGCGAGTTCGCCGACACCTGCGAGGATCCGCTCACGCCCGAGATCCAGCCGAGCGGCGAGTGCCTGTGCGTGGTCAGCAATTGTGACGGACCCGAGTGCGCCGAGTCGACGATCGAGCGCGAGGGCCAGGTGGTCTGCGCGCCCGACAGCGACGAGGTCGCCAGCTGCCTGTGCCGGGGTGGTGAGTGCGGCGCCCTGTGCGATGGGGTGACCTGCGGCGATGGGGACCTCTGCGACCCGCGCACCGGCGGCTGCATCGAGAACAACTGCCGCGGGCTCGGCTGCGAGGAAGACGAGCTGTGTGACCCGCTCACCACCGAGTGCGTGATGGACGCGTGCGCCGACGCCGACTGCGACGACGACGAGGTCTGTCGGGCCGGCGAGTGCGAGGCGAGCTGCGCAGGGGTCGAATGCGGCGTGGGCGAGGTCTGTCAGGCGGGCGAGTGCGAGGACAACGCCTGCTTTGGCAAGCGCTGCGAGGAGGGCGAGGTCTGCCTCGATGGCGAGTGCATCGAGGACCGCTGCGATTCGCTCGCGGTCTCCCGCTGCGGCGCGGACGGGCTGACCTGCGACCGCGAGAGCGGCGAGTGCGTGCGCGGGGCCTGCTTCCAGGTGGCGTGTCCACAGGGCCAGACCTGCAGCGAGGGGGAGTGCCAGGTGCCGACGACGTTGCCGACCATCGGCGGCAGCCCGACACCGGGTCGGACCGTCGACACCCAGAGCCGGGTGCTCGCATCGGGCGGCGGTGGCTGCACCTGCCGCGTGACGGGTGCGCCGTCGAGCGGGTCGGGCGCAGGACCGTGGCTCGGCCTCGCCCTGCTCGGCTTGCTCGTGATGCGGAGGCGACCGCGCTGGCGGCGACTGGGACCATGGCTGGTCGGCGCGCTCTTGCTGCTGCTGTGGTTGCCAGCGTGCACGATCGACACCTTCTGTGTGGACTGTGGCGATGCCGGCAGCTCCGAGACACCCGACCTGCCCGGGGGCGATCCGCGCCTCGACGGCGGCCCGCTCTCGGACTCCGGCAGGAACACGCCCGGTGACGGGGACGGGGACCGCACCGACGGCGGCCTGCCCGAGTGCGAGGGCTCCGGCGTCGAGGAGTGCAACGGCATGGACGACGACTGCGACTTCATCGTCGACGAGGACACCCAGTGGAAGGTCAACGACTGCGATCAGCTGGGCGTCTGCAACGGCACCGAGCCGGTCTGCCTCGGGGGCAAGTTCAGCTGCCGCTACGAGCAGCGCAGCGATGACGACGACACCTGCGACGACCAGGACAACGACTGCGACGGACGCGTCGACGAGGACTTCGGCGACAAGGGCGCGGCCTGCGACGTCGGTGTGGGCGCCTGCAACGTGACCGGCGAGATGGTGTGCAACGCCGGTGGCAACGGCCTCGAGTGCGAGGTGGAGAGCACGATCGATCCGGTCGACGAGGTCTGCGACGGCATCGACAACGACTGCGACGGCGTGGCCGACGAGCCCAAGAGCGCGCCGGGCGACAATCCGAGCCACGTGCAGGACGCGCTCGTGCAGGTGGCAGCTGACCTCTGGGTCTACCAGTACGAGGCCTCGCGGCCGGACGCGAGCGACAGCGGCCAGGGTCTGCAGGCCGAGCGCGCGTGCTCACGCGCAGGCGTGATGCCGTGGACCAATCTCACCTACGCCGAGGCGGTGGCCGCCTGCCAGGCCGCCGACATGGAGCTCTGCAGCGACGCCCAGTGGGTGACCGCCTGCGAGGCCGGGGACGGCTGCGCCTGGGGCTGGACGCCCGACGGCGCGAGCTGTGCCAGCACCGAGTACCCGACCGACGGCAGCGCCTGCAACGGCCACGATTTGTCGGCCTCACCCGGCGACCCCGACACCGACGCCCTCGCGCCGACCGCCAGCCAGGCCCGCTGCTTCGCGGAGCACGACGACGGCAACATCTTCGACCTGAGCGGCAACGCCAAGGAGTGGACGACGGGCGGCGGCTCGCCCGACGCCAACCCCCTGCGCGGCGGCAGCTACAACAACCTGCCGGGCGGCATGCGCTGCGACTTCGACTTCGCCGCCGCCGCTGACGGCGTGCGCCGGCGCAACGGCGGCTTCCGGTGTTGCACGGACAGCGCTCCGTAACGCCATCCCCGAGCCC
>JAPPOT010000661.1 GCA_028817855.1 Myxococcales bacterium | reverse complement strand
GGCTTCTACCTGCGCACCCGCTTCACCGCCCAGCTCTTCGTCTGACGCCCGAACGCTACTCGAGCGTCCCGGCACCGACGACGCAGCCCTGGCTCGTGTTCGGCTCGTCGTAGCCGCCACCGCCGAAGCCATCCTGCATCCCGAGCCACAGCTCCTCGACGCTGGCGCATCCCGTGCCGGTGCTGCTGATCGCGCCGCACACGCCCTCGTCACCCTCGCCTCCGCCTTCGGGCGGAATGCAGCAGCCATCCAGGGCCGGGAAGAAGAAGCCGAAGTCCGTGCTCGAGATGCCATCGCACTCGTCATCGACCTCGCCGGGCTGCCCCTCCTCGAAGCACGAATTGCCGTAGAGGTAGTCGTAGGACACGCCGCAGGCCTCGGCCACGGTGCAGCAACGCTCGGTGGTGCCCGGCGCGCCCGCCGGAATGTCACCGCAGCTCACGTTGCCGCAAATGCCGTCGTCCGGCCGACGCGTGCAGATCGAAGGCCGTACGCCCTCGATCGACTCCGTGCAGAGATAGCCATCCTCGATCGTGCAGTCTGGCAGGCAGCCATCGTCCTCGAAGATGTTGCCATCGTCGCACTCTTCGCTCCCGTCCTGGTTGCCATCGCCGCACCCCAGGGCCCGCTCGCCATACTCGATGCCGAAGGTCCCGGTGTTGCCCGCGCCGCCGTCCGCATCCACGACCAGGTAGACGCGCTTGGTCTCGTCGCCCTCGTTGGCGACCTCGACCGTCGAGTTCGACAGGTCCACGCAGGTGTCCTCGGCCGTGTCCGCCTGGGCCTCGTCAGCACAGCTGTCCAGGATGATCGCCCACACGCCGGTGCTACCGAAGTCGGCCTGGTCCACGAGCGTGATCACCGCCGTCGTCTGCGGCGCGATGTCCACCGCGAACAGCAGATCCGGTGCGGTCGCCTGGAACGGGAAGCCGTCGAGCAGCCCAGGGCAGGCCGTGTCCGGATAGGGCCCGAACTCGTCGCCCGCGCCGTCGGTGTCGAAGGGCCCGTAGGATCCCGGCGCAAGCAGCTCGGCCGCAATCGCATCCTCGCCATCGGGCCCGTCGCAGACGTCACTGCCGCTGTACTCACAACCGGCGTCCGCGTCGCAGGTGAAGTCGTCGCCACAGACCTCGGCCACCCACTCGGTGCAGCCGTCATCGTCCGGGTCGAGACAGCGCTCGTGCACGTTGGTGGCGACCACATCGCAGCGGCCGGTGTCGGCCGTGCACTCGTCGGTGCAGCTCACGCAGCTCGGGTCGGCATCGACCGGATCGACGCAATCGAAGTCCTCGGCGCACTCCTCACGCTCCTCGACGAAGCAATCCGCCGTCTCGCCGAAGAGCATCACCTCCTGCTCCTCGCAGGTGACGATGGCCGCTCCGTCGCAGACACCGACCAGGTCCTCGGGACCCGCGCAGGGCGTCGCCACGCTCAGGCACGGATCCACGTCACACGCGGGCCCGCCGTCTGCGTCGGCATTGCAGTAGTTCTTCATGTCCTCGGTCGTGCAGTCGACGGGCGTGGCGATCAGACAGCCCTCACCGTCGTCGATGCAGTCCACCAGCGTGTCGCCCTGACAGGTGATGTCCTCGACCACGCAGACGTTCTCCTTGTCCACGCCCTCGGCCGTCTTGCAGTCGTCGTCGATGCACGCATCGGCGCCGCCGTCGTCACCGCAGGTGTTGGTGCCGTCGTTGGCCACACAATCGGTCGGGGTCTCCACCAGGCAGCCGTCGTCGTTCTCGGCGCAGGTGAGCAGCGTGTTGCCATCGCAGCTCGTGCCCTCGGTATCGCACGCGTTCGAGAGCCCCTCGCACGGGTCCTGGGCACAGACGGCGCCGCCGCTCGCGTCCGGATCGCAGAAGTCGTTCGGTTCGGTCGTGCAGTCGGTCTCCGTCTCCACGAGGCAGCCGTCGGAGTCCTCCGCGCAGGTCACGAGCGTGTCGCTGTCGCAGCTCGTGCCCTCCGTGGTGCACGGGTTGGCCACGTCCGCGCACGGGTCGGCGTCGCCGTCGCCCGCGTCACCATCGCCGGCATCGCCGTCGCCCGCGTCGCCGTCGCCCGCGTCGCCGTCGCCTGCGTCGCCATCACCTGCGTCGCCATCGCCGACGTCGCCGTCACCCGTCATGGTGTCGCCGTCGCCGGTCATCGTGTCGTCCGGCATCATCGTATCGTCCGGCATCATCATGCCGTCCATGTCGTCGCCGGGGAGCATGTCGTCCCCGCCGTCATCACCGCCGGAGTCGTCGCTGCAGGCGACGAGCACGAGAGATCCAATCACCACCGCGCGGAGCGCGCTCGAACCAATTCCGGAACCAAACATCGTTCCCCTCCAATGAAGAAAACTGCCGAGAGCCTCGGCCCCACCTACTTGAAGGTTCCTATGGGCTCGTCTGGTGGTCGTCAAGACGCGCTGCGCAAACGGAAGGAGCTTGCACAGCGGTGTGAACGCAGCCTCTCACCGGATGGGCCGATGCAAGCCTAGTCCGCTGCCGGATGCGGACAGCGCACGCAGCAGTGGTCCGGGATCGGCAAGGCCTTCACGTGCTCGACGAAACGCGTGCGGCTCGAGCCGGTCGCCCACGTGACCGAACCCGATGCTGATTCCACAAGCCGCTGCCGACGCTGGCGCTCATCATCCGCAACATCGACGCGCGCCATCAAACCACGGACGCGTGCGCTCTCCTTCCGAGCCATTGACTACGCCTGAAGAGAGTCCAGCTCCCCATCTTCCAGATCAGCGCCAGCGGTAGGGCAAGTTCAAAGCCGGCATCCGCGCGACACGGGCTCCTCCCTCCAGAGGCTCTCGACGCCGAGCGACGTCGGCAGGCGACACCTCGTAGCCGCAGACGACGGCGCTCAGCATCGCCTCGCCCCGGATACGCGCTCAACGCCCGGCCTTCGCCAGCGCGGGCGGCAGCTCGGCATCGATGTCGCGCTGAGTGGTGCAGTGGTATTCGAC
>JAPPOT010000395.1 GCA_028817855.1 Myxococcales bacterium | reverse complement strand
ACCCTTCCCCGGAGCGGACCGCAGGTCCGCTGAAGGGCTGGACGCTGCCACAGTCGCGCTCGGGGCGATCGGCGATCGTGGCGCCGCCACCGTGGCACTACTCGGGCGACATCATCGCGGTCGACTTCGAGGCGCCGGTGGACGCGGTCGCTTCACTGCTGCCCGAGGGCATGACCTCGCTCGGCGGCCGCGGCAGCGTGGTCTTCGCCGACTGGTGCTCGGCCAGCGACCACGACGAGCGCGTGCTCGACGATCCGGCCGTGGGGCAGTACCGCGAGGCCTACGTGGTGCTGCACGCACTGCGCCGCGGGCGCAAGGTCGGCCGCGTTGCGTTCATCTGGGTCGACAGCGAGCTGTCGCTGATGCGCGGTCAGATCCAGGGCTTCCCGAAGAAGCTCGGCCAGATCGCGATGACGCGACCGGTCGAGCTGGGGCGCGGCGGGGTGCGCCGCGAGCTGGGCGCGCGCTTTGCAGCCCACGCCAGCAGCCACGGGCGGCGCGTGGTCTCGGCGCGCGTGAAGCTCACCGCCCCGCGCCTGCGGCCGCCGCGCGCGCTCACCCTGCCGCTGGTGCACACGCGCCACTTCCCGTCGATCGATCGCGAAGAACCGGCGGTCCACGAGCTCGCCTTCGGCAGGATCGGCGGCTTCGACCACGGGCCGATCCTCATGGGCCCGGCCGAGCTGAGCTTCGGCGACACCGAGTACGAGGAGCTGGCGCAGCTCGGACCACTCTCGGTGGGCCACGGCTATGTCTTTCCGCTCGCCTTCTCCGTGCTCGGCGGGCGGGTCGAACGGGAGGCGCCGCAGTGAGCGTGCTCGAGGGACCCCGCCGGGAGCTGCGGCGCGTCTGGCACGGAGGCCGGCTCCACGGCTGCCGCGCCGAGGGCGGCGAGCTGGTGCTCGACGACGGGCGCGTGATCGACGAGGCCACGGCCCACTACGCGCCTCCGGTGGACCCGGGGACGATCATCTGCGTGCACTTGAACTACAGCTCGCGCGCCCGGGAGTTCCGCCGTGAGCTGGAGGGCACGAGCCCGACATACTTCGTGAAGCCACGCTCGAGCCTCGGGTCCCATCGGGGCGAGCTGGTGCGACCGGCGGATTGCCAGCTGCTCAACTACGAGGGCGAGATCGCGGCCGTGGTGGGCCGGCCGATGCGGCGGGTGCGACCCGAGCAGGTGTGGGACCACCTGGACGGCTTCGCATGCGCCAACGACGTCGGCCTGCACGACTTTCGCGACACCGACGCGGGCTCGATGCTGCGCGTGAAGGGGCAGGATGGCTTCTGCCCGCTGGGCCCGGCGCTCGTGAGCGGGATCGACATCCGCGAGTCCACCCTGCGCACGCGCGTCAACGGGCTGCTCGTGCAGGAGGGCGCGGTGGCCGAGATGGCCTGGGGTATCGACGAGCTCTGCGCCGACCTCAGCCGGCACCTGACGCTGCAGCCGGGTGACGTGGTGCTGACCGGCACGCCGTGGCACTCGCGGCCGATGTTCCCGGGCGACCGGGTCGAGGTCGAGGTCGATGAGCTAGGCACGCTCCTCAGCCACGTGGTCGAGGGGCCCGCGCCGATCGACGGCCGGGCCTTCGCGGCTCGCGTGACCAAGAACTGCCTCGGGGTCGCGCTGGGCAGCGACTACCACCGACTCAAGCGACCCGGCGAGCCGCCGACGGCGGAGCAGTACCGCGCCGCCCGCACGGCGCTGATCGCGAGGAACATGGCCGAGGGGCCAGAGGGAAAGGAAGCACCATGAGCGACCATCGCATCCCACGCGCGGAGCAGGTCGGGAGCCTGAAGCGATCGCGGCAGCTGATCGCCGCCAACGAGGCGGTCTACGCGCCCGGGCACGTGGCGGTGGAGCAGACCGAGCGCGATCGCGGCATGGAGGAGCTCTACGCGATCGCCGAGGAGGACACGCGCCGCGCGGTGCAGCGCCAGATCGACATCGGTATGGATGTCGTGACCGACGGCGAGTTCCGGCGCTTCATGTTCCTCAACTCGCTCTTCGACGGCATCACCGGATTCTCGAGCGAGGTCTCCAAGGCGCGCTTCCGGGCGGGCGATGGCTCGGTCGTCGAGTGGAACATGCAGTACGTGGTCGACGAGCTGAAGCAGGTCGACAGCCCCGCCGCGCGCGAGGCCCGCTTCATGTCCTCGCTCACGGACCACCTCTACAAGGTGACCTTCCCTGCCGGCTCGTTCCTCGCGCTGCCGTACAACTACAATCCGAAGATCAACGGCCACGCCTACGGCTCCCACCGCGAGCTGGTCGAGGCAGCCGTGGCGATCGAGAAGCGCATGATCGCCGAGTGTGTGGCGGCCGGCTGCCGCTACGTGCAGCTCGACTTCCCCGTCTACCCCTTCCTGTGCGACCCGGACTGGAAGGCGCGCATGGACAAGCACGGCTTCGACTCGAACGAGACGCTGGAGCTCGCGCTCTGGGCCGACAACGAGGTGGTCGCGGGTCTGCCCGCACACGTGCGCAAGAGCATGCACGTGTGCCGCGGCAACAACCAGGGCCGCTACGTGGCCGAGGGCGCCCTCGACCCCGCGGCCGAGGCCCTCTTCTCGCTGCCCTACGACTCCTTCCTGATCGAGTGGGAGAACCGCGACCGCATGGGCGACTTCTCCGCCCTGCGCTTCCTGCCGGAGGGCGACTCGGTCGTGGTACTGGGCCTGATCAGCTCCAAGCTCGCGACCCTCGAGAGCGAGGAGGCCCTGCTAGCCCAGCTCGGCGAGGCCTCCGAGCACGTGCCACCCGAGCGGCTCGCGCTCTCCCCCCAGTGCGGCTTCGCCTCCACCCTCAAGGGGAACCCGGTGACCGAGGACGACCAGTGGCGCAAGCTCGAGCTGGTAGTGAGCACCGCACGGAGATTCTGGGGCTGAGCGTGGTCGGCAACTGAAAGGGAATCGTCGAGGTTCGCCCAGGAGCGGCTTACGTCCTCGGGAAAATCCTCGA
>JAPPOT010000200.1 GCA_028817855.1 Myxococcales bacterium | reverse complement strand
CTGCACCACCGCACCGGTGGTGCTGTCCACCACTAGCCGAACGCTGCCCAGGTGATCGGTCACAAAGCGGTACTCGACGCCACCACGCACCATGTAGTCGGGCACGTGGGGCTGGGTGCCATAGACGAACATGCTGACGATCTGGTCGTTGGCGTCGAGCTCTGCGACGGGATTGAGCTGGTCGGCGTAGATGAGTCCCTGCACCCGGACGCCATCGATGTTCTTGCCGACGCGGCGGCCTTGTCCATCGATGTCGTATCGAACGACGCGCATGTCGGGCAGGGTGACGTCGAGCAGCGCGCCGAGGGCCTCGTAGGTGTATTGAGTGACCGCGCCGGTCGCGGTGTCGGTCTTCTGCTGAAGCTGGCCGGTGGCGTTGTAGCCGTAGGTGAAGGCCCCGTAGCTCGTCATGCGATCCTGGGCGTCATAGGCCCCGCCAACGGTGCCCGCCGGCGTGGTCTCGCTCAGGCGATTGCCATTGGGATCGTAGCTGTAGCGCGAGACCTCGACGCCGTCCTGCAACACGGTGTCAAGCCGCCCGCGCGAGTCGTAGCCATAGTCGTAGGTCGTCGTCGCGCCCTCGACGGTCTCCACCTTCTGTACGATCTGACCACCGATGTCGCGTGTGTAGCTTGCCTGGTAGAGCTGCGAGCCACCTGCGACGGCATCGTGGCTGGCGGGCTCGCCGAAGGCGCTGGGCTGATGATTGGTCGTCACCACGCCCAGGGTCGTGCCGCTGATGTAGCCCGCCTGGGGATCGAGGGTGAGCGCCAGCGAGCCCGCGCTCTCGAGGAGACCGTCCGCGTCGTAGCCATAGCTGGCCGAGCCGTAGACAGAGCAGGTGCCGGCCGATGCCTGGTGGAGTTGCTGCACGTCCGCGGCAGTAAGCGCGGTCGCGTAGATCGTGGGCTCATCGATCGAACCGTTGAAGCAGTAGCTGTTGCCCCCTGTGGTGTTGTGGCAGCCGATCGCGACGCGGTCCTGATACACGCTGAGCGTGCCCCCGTGGGCGGTGCTGGCGATCTCGGCGCCGTCGAAAAAGAGGCGATGCGTCGTGCCGTCCCATGTGGCCGCGGCGTGGTGCCACGTGTTGTCGGCGTAGTCTGCCGGCGCAGAGATGCAGTTGACGCCGGTCGAAGTGACGAGGCAGCTGCGCAGGTCGCTTCCGTTGGTGTTGATGTCGAAGCCGTTGTTCGATCCCGCCGTCCTGGGCAGCGAGACGATGTATTTGTTGGCCTGGGTCGAGGGGGCGCGGAACCAGGTGGAGAGGGTGCCCTCCGTGCTCCCGTTCATGGGCGCCGAGGCGGCGACCACATCGCCGAGACCGTCAACGACGAAAGCCTGGCCGCTGTAGCCGGGCCCGTAGGTGGCGTCACCGACCAGCGTCCCGTCGTTGGCCCCCGTCACGTCGTTGGCCGTGCCATCGGCCAGCCACCTCGCGATGTAGTCAGGGCGCACCGCGAGGCAGCCGGAGTTCGCATCGACGATATCCTGCTGGCTGAGCCGGCCATCGGCGTCGTAGCTCCGACGCACGCCGCCGTTGACCGCACCGGACCAGACCTGAGTGTTCGGCAAGGATCCCGTGTAGTAGTAGTCCAGCGTGACGCCGTCCGGTGAGTCGACCTGGGAGAGCTGCTCCTCCCACGATGGACTGACGCCGTACACGCGCCCCCCCGCGTCCAAACTGGTGAGCAGACCGCTGGTGGCATCGCGCACGCGTTGGATGACGCGCCCGTCCGGCAGGGTCGTGCTGTCGAGCCGCTCGGGGCCCTGGCTGTAGATCGTGCTGGGATCGCTCGCGTCAAACGCGGGCGGCAGGTAGGAGGTCAGCCGATCGAGCTGATCGTAGGTCATGGTGTGGACCGACCGGCCGGGCGGTGTGACCTGGCGCAGCAGGCCCTTCTCGTCGTAACCGAACGCGGTCTGCTCGCCGTCCGGGCTCGTCATGAGATCGACACGTCCCATGGAATCGTGCCCGAGGCTCGTCGTGCGGCCGAGCGGGTCCGTGATCGCGGCGACCTGTCCCGCCGGACCTGGCGTCAGCAACGTGGTGCGCACCTGGCCGTTCGTGCCGGTCGTGCGGATCTCCCTGATGTTGCCATAGGGATCCACTGCGGGGTCGGTCTCGCGGACCCACTCGGTCTCCACGCCCAGACTGTCCGTATACTTGTGCAGGGTGCCATCTGCATAGAAGGCGAAGCTCGCGCTGCGGCCGGTAGGCGTGGTGATCGAAGTCAGGTTGCCCTGCGCGTCGTAGCCGAGCTGTGTGCTGTTCCCCCGGTCGTCGGTGATGCTGTCCATCTGCTCGAAGGGCCCGTCGTAGGTGAAGACGGTGATTCCGCCGAGCACGTTGTCGGTCTCCGACAGGACGTTTCCGCGCGTGTCCACCACGCGGTCGACGCTGTGACCGCTGGGCTCCACGATGCGGTTGACGAAGCCATTGGCATCGCGAACCCAGAGCGTGGTCGCGCCGCTCGGACGGGCACGTGAAGTGCCCCGGCCCGTGCTGCTGGTCGCGTAGGTGGTGACGAGCCCCTCGCCGTCGGTCATCGTGCTCAGCAGGAACTCGGAAGTCCACGGCGCGGGATTGAGCTCCGTGGCCTGCCCGGTCGTCATGTTGAGAAAGCCGGTCGCCAGCCGCGCCTGCATCGCACGTGTGGTGCCGGTCTGGTTGAAGGTCGTGCTCTGGAGGGACCCGAAGCTCGTATAGAAGCGGGACTTGTCATCCAGGCGCTGGTCCACCTCGCGGTCCATGTTGTGGTTGGCGTCGTACAAGAAGTAGCGCGAGGTTCCGTCCGGGAAGGTGACGACCGCCAGGTCGCCGGCGCCGTTGTGTACGAAGCCCGTGATTCGCCCCTCGGGATCGACGATCTGGTCCAGGCGATTGTCCGACCCGTAGACCAGCTGCGTGGTCAGACCGATCGGATCGACCACGCTCGTGAGGTGCCCCGCGCCGTTGTAGAAGTATTGGGTCGTATTGCCATTGGCATCGACTACCGAGGACTGCAGCGCGACATTGCCCTGCACGGGACCGTAGTGGATCTGGGTCCCATTCCTGAGGGTTCGCGTGAGTGTCCCATCGCCATTGTCGACCAGCGTCGAGAGCTCACCCTCGGGCGGGATGAGGGTGACGCCGTCACTCGGATCGCGACGGAAGCGCGTCCAGGCGCCGTCCCCGTTGTAGATGAAGGCGTTGCGCAGCGGCTCGACGTAGACCCGCTCGTGACCTCCGATCGCCCACCCGGGACCATAGGGGCTGCCCAGCCCGTTGATGTAGACCATGTCGTCCGTAACGGTGGTCGACACCGACGAGCTCGTGAAGTTGCTGGAGACTGTGGTGACGACGTCGTAGATGCCCGAAGGCGTGTCCGGCAGCTCGATGACGGCGTTGGTGATTCCGGTTTCGTCGGCGGATTCCGACAGCCCCGCCGTGCTGATGTATTGCTCGGCCCCCACGCTGGCGCCGCCGATGCGCATGCTCATCGAGAGGCTGTTGGGTACAGCCGACTGCCGCATGATGGTGGCTTGCGTTGGCACCGCCAGCCGACGCTGGGCCCGCAGGTGACGATAGACGAGTCGCAGCCCTCGCTCCCTCCCCTGCGCGCGGTAGGTGGGAACTTCGATGTCCACGACCAAGCATCCGCTCGCCAGCCCCACCCGAGAGCCGAATTCGCAGCTGTCCTCGCCGCCCGTGCCGTGGTCGCGACTGACGCTGCTCCCCGTGCCGACAGCGGGGCTCAGCGCCATGTGCCAGGAGCTCTCCTGAACGCCGCCCGCGATGGTCTGAATCACGCTGCCATCCGCCGAGACCTGACCGGTGCCTGCGATGAAGAACTGCCCGGTGCTGTGGTCGAGCGACCAGATGTCGAGCTCGGCACCCGGCGGCAGGCCGTCGATGTTGGGGAAGGTGATCGGCGCCGGCTGCGTGAAGGTCAGGCCCATGGGCTGGATGGTCACAACCTGGGCCGGGTTCAGGTTGCTGGGTAGAGCACCCGGTGTGAAGCCCGGAGCGACCTCGGAGACGGTGATCGGGCCCGTGTAGGCCGCACCGCTCTCGTCGACCACCGTGTTGGCGGGGATCTGGATGTCGACGCCGAGATTGGGATTGCTCAGCGTCGTCGCCATGTTGGCCACGACGGTGGCCTGGCCCGCGGGATCCAGGTGGGGCAGATAGATCGGGCGGTCGAGCTGCGCAGCCACGCCTGCCTCCAGGTCCTTGGTCGCACGATAGGAAGCGTAGCTGATTGGCCCGCTCGCGGTGCTCCCATCGAACTCGAGCGTCACCGCGCCGCTGCCGACGCCCGTCAGGGTGAAGCTCCCATCGACCGCGGTGGTGGTGGACAGGCCCGTCGCGAGCTCGAGCACGGTCGCCCCGGGTACCGGGGTGGTCATGCCGTTGTCCGCGTCGACGCTGTCGAGCACGACGCCGCTCAGGGACGTCGGCGTCCCCGGCGCCGGCGCCTGGACGTCGAGGGTGATCGTCTCGCTGTCCACCCGGTTGCCGTCATCCACGCTGAAGGTCAGCGTGTAGCTACCCACATCCGTGCTGAGCGGGCGGTAGGTGAAGAGCCCCGTTTGGCCGTCGAAGGCCGCGCCCGCCGGAAGCGGCAGGGGCGCCACGGCGTAGACGAGCGCGTCACCATCCGGGTCGGTCGCCCCGATCTGAAGGCTCAGGGTGTTGCCCACGACCACGGCGCGGTTTCCGATCGAGCCCAGCACCGGCGCACCGCCGGCGCACGCCGGGTCCGCGCCGCAGTCGCTGTCGGCACAGTCGACGCTGCCATCGCTGTCGTTGTCGGAGCCGTCGTCGCACTGGACTTCGGCCGTGCAGGTCGGGTTCAGCTCGCAGGTGTCGACCGGCTGGGCATCGATGCACAGCTGCTGGCCGCTGGCCGCGCAGCCGCCCACGGTGCAGGTGGTGGCCACGCTGTAGTCGTCGTCGATGACGCCGTCGCAGTCATCGTCGATGCCGTCGCAGGTGGTGTCGGTCGTGGAGATGGCATTCGGCGTGCAGCTGTCCACGACCGCGCCCGACACGCACGACGTGGTCCCGGTCGAGGCGCAGCTACCCTCGCCACAGGTCGTCGCGATTGGACTGTAGCTCTCGTCGACCGCGCCGTCACAGTCGGCATCCAGACCGTCGCAGGTGGCGTCGGTGGTCCCCGGAGTACCGGCGACGCAGCTGTCTTGCACCACGCCGCTCACACAGGAGGTGGCGCCACTGGCGGCGCAAGCACCCACGCCGCAGCTCGTGGGCTGGCTGCCGTAGCCCTCGTCGATCGCTCCGTCGCAGTCGCCGTCCACGCCGTCGCAGGTGCCATCGCCCGCGTCGGTCACGCTGCAACCGCCAGAGGAACAACTCTCACTGTCGGCCACGCAAAAGCGAACCTGCGCCTGGCAGCTCTGGTCCGCAGAACAGTCCGCGTCTGTATCGCACTCGGGCCGGTTCGGGAGATCGATCTCGCACACCCCTTCGTCTTCACAGACGTCGATCCCCGGCCCACCATCTTCGAGGTCGTCACCCCCATTGCCCAGGACCAGATCGTGGCAATCACCGCCGTAGAGCACGTCGTCGCCATCGCGACCGCGCATGCGATCGTTGCCGGCCTCGCCGTACAGGGTGTCGTTGCCAGCGCCGCCATTGAGCTCATCGTTTCCCTCACCGCCGTAGGCGATGAGCTGCCCGGTGTGGTCACCCGTCACCAGGTCGTCGCCACTTCCGCCGTACACGGTCGCCAGGCTCGCGGTCTCCGGCCTGATGTCGTCATCGCCGGGACCGCCGAAGAGCGTGTCGTTGCCGCTCCAGCCCTCGATGATGTCGGCGCCCTCGTAGCCGAGGATGCAGTCGTCGTCCTCGGTGCCGAGCAGGAAGTCGTCGCCCGCGGTTCCCTCGATGATGTTGCTACCAGCGGGGCAGTCGGCAACCGTGTACTGGCAGCTGGGACAGGCGGCTGCCGGGGTCGACGCGTCGAGCCCACCGTCCCCTTCCGTGCCGGCATCGTCGTGCACGAGCGCCTCGCGCGCGGTGCGATGTTCAGTGCTCGGTGCACTCGACTCGGGCTCCGGCACGGGTGCGGGCGAGTTGCAGCTCGTGAACAGGAAGATGGAGAGCACTGGGAGGGACAGCGCACGAATGGAGTGGGTTCGCTCGAGTGTGGTCATGGCGTCATGCGCGAGCGGTGTCTTTGCCCGCCGTGGGGAGCTCACATCGCAAACCTCGTGCCAGCAGGAGATGCCCAGCGCCGCAGAAGGAGGGGCGGGGCGGGTCCCACACCAGGATCGCCGGGTCCCGCAAGCCATCGGCGACGTCCCGCGCTGGGCGGGTGGAGTCCCATGGCCCCCGACGGCGCCGCGGCAGCTCGACTTCAACCCCCCATGCGGAGGCATCTCGAGTCCACGTGGGACTCGCCCCTCCAAACGCAGGACGCACCAATCACCAGGTGGGATGCCGAGCATCCGAGTGAAGAGGGGCCTCTGGCACGCAACAGCGCGATGGCACGGTGCTTGCTCGGCAGGCGCGGACAACAACCTTCATGAAAGGCTTCACGATGTCACGCTTTTGGATTCAAGCCGCGTTGCTCGCGGGTTGCCTGCTCCTGTCACTGGGCAATGCCCGCGCGCAAAGCTACGTCGAGCTCGTAAACACCCCGGAGGGCTGCCGCGTCTACGTCGACGGCAAGGACTTCGTGGCAGAGGGGTGCAACATGCACGTTCGCGATGCCTCGGGCCAGACGTGGTGCGACTCGGAAGGCAACACGTCGACGACCGACGACGATTGCGACAACACGGGCAACCTGACGGTAGGATGGAATGAGGAAGAGGGCGCCTCGTACCTGGGGCGGACCGGCAATCACAACGTGATCGTCGGCTGGGGGCACGACTACTCGAGCTACGGCAGCTTGATCACCGGGCGCGACCACTCCGTCGGGGCACCGTTCTGCGGGCTGCTCGGAGGCCTGGGGAACATGGCCCACGGAGACCGCAGTGGATTCGTGGGCGGTTTCTCCAACGCGAGCTGGGATGATTCGCTATCCGCGGCGCTGATCGGCGGCACCCACAACTCGGCCGACGACCTCTACAGCACCACGGTTGGCGGGCAGAGCAACCACGCGGGCGGAGGCTGGTCCACCATCTCGGGCGGATACGACAACCTGTCCAGCGGCGAGTACAGCACCGTCCTGGGCGGCGAAGGCAACGAGGCCGCGGGAGACTACAGCAGCGTGTTCGGTGAAATTGGCTACACGGCCGCCGGCGACTACGACACCAACGACATGATGTTCACCACGCGTGTCTCCATGCCGCGCAACGATGGCAACAACACCAGGATCAGCGCGCGTAGCTCCTACGGGCCGCACCGCATCGACTTCAATCAGAGCTTCCCCTGCACTCCACAGGTGTACGCGCAGGTCTTCAACTCGGGCACAAACCAGACGGCGCCGTTCATCGTGAGTATCAACAGCACCGATTCGAGTGGCTTCAACTACACGCTCGTGAACCCGGCGAGCACGAGCCAGCGGGCCTACACCGCCAGCGTGCAGTACGCCGTGTTCTGCAACTGAGCGAGCGGGAGAGTCGCACTCACCCCAATCGCCGCCCCAGCGCACCGCAGGCGCTGGGGCGGCCCGGTCACGGCCGCAGCCTGAGCACGTAGGCGTCGTCGTCGTCTGGAACGACTCGAGCGCCGCCGCTGAGGAGGGCAGCACTCCCATCCACGCGACCGCACAGGAGGACGTCGCCGTTTGCATCCACCGCGATGCCGCGGGGTAGCACATCGCGCAACCCACCGAAGGCGTGAGCCCACTCTACCTGACCTTCAGGGGCCAGCAGCGCGAACATCGTGTCGGCCAGGCCCTGCTGGGAGGACTGGTTGCGGACGAGCTCGCTCCCGACCTCGACATCGCTACGCATCGTGCCCGCCACGAAGACGCGGCCGTCCGGCAGCGCAGACAGGCTGTAGACGCTGTCGTCGCGCGCACCGCCGTAGGACACGCTCCACTTGAACGCACCGTGTTCGTCATATCTGGCCACGAAGCCGTCGCCCAGGCCGGCCGAGATGTGCGTATCGCCACCGAAGCTCACGCTACCGGTGAAGTAGCCTCCCAGGTAGACACTGTCGTCGGCGCCGATCGACACGGCGCGCGCCACGTTGCCACTCCCACCGGCGTAGGGCACCCACCAGAGCGGCTGGCCGGATTCGTCGAGCTTCAACAACAGTCCCCCGCGGACGGGTGCAGTGACCGGGAGCCCGTCGATCCAGATCGGCGAATCGTAGTACGCGGCCACGTAGATGTTTCCCTTGCTGTCGATCGCCACAGAGGGGGCGCCGTCATTGCCGCTTCCACCGAAGGCGCGCATCCACTCCGGCTCGCCGCCGGCGTCCAGGCTCACCACGAAGAAGTCGTGGCCGCCCGCGTGGGTCAGCGTGTGCGGGCCCCAGGTCACGGGCCCGGCGTGCCGCCCGGTGATCACGCTGCGGCCATCCGCCCGGACCGCGAGACCACGCATGGTGTCGAAGCCGACTGAGCCGAGCACGAATTGCCACACGGGGCGACCTTCTGAGTCGAACGCCATGGCCCAGGCGTCCTCCGCTCCCGCGCTGCTCAGCGGGCCGAGGCCGAGATCGACCCCCTCGAGCTCGCCCTGCCCGACGGCAAGGACGCCGCCTCCGGGGAGGGCAGCGATCTCGTGTGCCAGGTCGTCGCCGGTTCCGCCGAGCACGGTGCTCCAGATGCGGCGGCCATCCGGGTCGAGCCTCGCGACGATGATGTCCTCTCCGCCAAACGCGGCGTGCTCGAAACCATCGACTGTGCAGGCGGCATCGCAGTGACCGGCAACCAGCACGTCACCTGCCTGGGTTGCGACATCGAGGCAGCTGTCGCGTGCGCTCGAGCTGATCATTTGAACCGCGAGAAAGTGCGGATCCGCGCAGGCACCGGGCTCGGTCGGATGGGACGCATAGTAGCCGGTGCACTGGCACGAATAGCTGCCCGGCTCGTTGATGCAACGCTGCGGCGCAGGACACACCACCGGGTTCGGCTCGGCGCACTCGTCGACGTCCTGGCAGCCGGAGCCATTCATGAACTGGAAGCCGTCCGGGCAGCTGCACATGAAGTCATCGCCCGACAGCGGAACGCACGTACCCGGCCTGCACGCTTGCTCGCAGGGATCGATCGCATCGGCAGCGCCGGAATCCTCCCCCTCGGCGCCGCCGGCATCCGGAGGGGGTTCGGTCACGGATCCCGATGGAGAGCGCTTGGCGTCCGGGTCCGCAGGCGGGGCCCGGGTGCCCGCATCCCTCTCGACGTCGCTCTCGCCCGCATCTCCCCGGCCTGCACCGCCGTCGACCGGTAGGTCCCCCGCGCTCAGCCCGGATTCGCTCTGGAGATGGCCACAGGTGCCCTCTCCCGGGCCTTTCACGTCCGCCGCGGGAGCACGATCGGGAACCTCCGCGCAGTCACCGTCCACGCAGGTCACGTCGTCCCCGGCGGCCTGTTTCGCGCGGCACAAACGACCCGCGCACGCCTCCTCGAGCACGACGTCGAGCTGTCGAGAAGCCCCCGGCTCGAAGTGGGTGTCGACCCGGTGCTCGACCACCTCCTGGCCGTCCCGCAGGCCTGTCACCACCAGGCGTAGCTCGCGCGTGTCGCCGGAAGGGGTGAGCGCGAAGAGCAGCGGATGGGCATGGCCGACACCCTCGTCCAGTCCGGACAGGGGAATCTCGGTCGCGGGTAGCTCTTCTGCCGCCTCACTGCTCGCATGGATCTGGAGGCGACTCAGCCCGCCGAGCGCCTCCTGGTCCCAGCAGACGCTGACGACGACTTCGGTCATAGGATCCGACCTGCACGCGACAAGGAACGCCATCATGCACAGCTTGCCAAGCCGGACACGCACCGACCCAGAATGCATACTCACCGATCCGCCCAACCGAACATGGGATTGCACGTTTCCCCCCTCGCGCTCACATCTCACACGAGCGGACACTTAGCTGGCCTTCCTCGAGCTCGCAAGCTCGAGTAGCCGCGGCACCACACGCAGCTGGCCGCCTCCCGCAGGCTGCGCTATGGAACTGTCGGATGAAGGCGTCGGGGGCTCGAAGCAGAGTGCGCGGATTGCAGCCATCGGTCTCCCGGGTGGTCGGGGTCTCGTGTGTCCTGTGTCTCGTGTTTGCGCCGGCCGCACACGGCCAGGCGGCTTCGCATGTCGAGCATGAGGAGCGTCCAGCGGCCGAGGACGCCCGGACCGCGCGCGCGCGCGACCTCTTCAAACGCGGGCTCGCGCTCAGCAAACAGGAGCGCTGGTCCGAAGCGGCGGATGCTTTCTCGGAGGCCTATACGCTGGTCCAGCGGCCGAACCTGGCCTTCAACCACGCCTCCGTGCTCTATCGACTGGGGCGCCACGTCGCGGCCAGTGAAGCCCTCGAGCGCTATCGGGCCCTGGCAGCACAGGACAACCCAAACCGCGCGGCAGCGCTGCGTCTCGGTGAGCTCATCGAGCGGGCGATCGTGACGCTCGAGCTCGAGGTCGAGCCTCCGGACGCCCAGATCGAGATCGATGGTGTCGCCGTCCCGGGCCGTGGTTCGCCCCGCGCGCTTCGCCTGGACCCCGGCGTTCGGAAGCTGGTCGCGAGGCACCCCGGCTTCGAGCGCGGGGTGTCGGAGCTACGCCTCACCAGCGGCGCTCCAGCACAACATCGCATCGCCCTGCTGCCGCAGCCAGAGGCGACCGCGCGCTCTGCAACCGCGACCGACCCCCTGCACGCCAGGGCTCCGCATCGGGGCCGGGCTCGAGCAACGACGGCATCCGCGCCGCGGGACGACGCGGACGATAGCCTCTTGGAAGAGCCGCTCTTCTGGCTCGGCGTGGGCGCCGTGCTTGGAGCGGGCATCGCGACGTGGCAGCTGGTCGACGGCGACACGACGCCCGAACCTGCCCAAACCAACACCGGCGTACGAATCCCGGTGAATTGAGGGTCCGTCTGTGCCCGTCCGGGACACGCCCGCTCAAGGGCGGTACACCGACCGCTCAACGCGGGACTGCAGCGCACGAACGCACGATCCTCGAGCTGACAGCGCTGGCACAACGATTGCTGCTAGGCCGGGTGCGGGCGGTCGGCAACGGGCGTACCAGGGGCCTGTGCTAGGCTCCAGCGCGGTGAGCGAGACGACGGAAACATCGCCACGAGAACATGGTTCGATGGGGCTGGCCTGGCGTCTTCTCGTGCTGCGTTCGCCAGACACGGATCGGGTCGGTCGCGCAAAGATCCTGGGGCGGCAGCCGATTCTGCTGGGACGGGAGGTCGCCGCCCAGGGCGACTGCTGGGTGCTGGACGACCCGGAGGTGTCGCGGGCACACGCGCGACTCGAGTGGGAGCGGGGCGCGCTCCAGATTCGTGACCTGGGCAGCCACAATTCGACCTTCGTCAACGGAGATCGATGCCACTGCCGGGTCCTGGCCAATGGCGACGTGGTCCGGCTGGGCGCGCACCTGCTCTTGTGCCAAACGCTCGATGTTGCGGACGCAGAACGGCTCGTAGCGCCCCGCCCGCCCGAGATCGAGGGCCTGCTGGGCACGAGCCACCGCATGCTGCGACTGCGCGAGCTGGCCGTGGCGGCCGGGCGCACGGAGGCGCCGATCCTGCTCACGGGCGAGAGCGGCACCGGCAAGGAGCTGGTCGCGCACGGGATTCATGCGCACAGCGGGCGCAAGGGCCGATTGGTCACGGTCAACTGCGCGGCGCTACCCGAGCAACTGGCGGAAAGCGAGCTGTTCGGACACGCCCGGGGTGCCTTCACCGGCGCCAGCGAGGCCAGCCCGGGACTCTTTGGGGAGGCCGAGGGCGGGACGCTGCTGCTGGACGAGGTGGGCGACATGCCACTCACCCTGCAGGCCAAGCTCTTGCGCGCGCTGGCGACGGGCGAGGTGCGGCGGGTCGGCCAGACGCAGAGCCGCACGGTCGACGTCAAGGTCGTCGCCGCTACACACGTGCCTCTGGCCGACGCTGTCACGCGCGGGAGCTTCCGCGGCGATCTCTACGCGCGCCTGATCGGTGTGAGGATCCCAGTGCCTTCCTTGCGGGCGCGGCGCGAGGACATCCTGCCGCTCTTCGAGCGCTTCATGGCCCGCCGCAAGTGCCGCCGCGGCCTGACGGACGCTGCCGCGGAGGCGCTGCTGTGCCACCACTGGCCCTACAACGTGCGCGAGCTCGAGCAGCTTGCCGTATCTCTGTCCACCCGCGGCACACTCGCTCCCATTCGACGCGCAGAGCTCCCCGAAGATTTGGTGAGCGGCGATCGCGCACTCGCCCCCGGCGACACCTCGCTGGCCGTGCCCAGCCATCCGCTGTTGGACATTTCGCGCGACGCTGCGCCCACCGCGGAGGAGCTCGCGCGCGTGCTGCAGCACTTCGACGGCAGCGTCGCAAAGACGGCCGAATTCTTCGGCAAGGAGCGCCGACAGGTCTATCGCTGGGCAACCCGGCTTGGGATCGAGCCGGACGCTTTCCGCCCCGACTGAGGACCGTCAGGCTGGCGACGCAGGACCGCGATCGCCCGGTGTGCTATGAGGATCCCGTCGCGCCCGCCCATGGGGCAGGAGCCGGGCGGGCATCGTTGTATTCGTGTCGAAGTCGTCGAGCACAGAACAGCAGGAACGGGCTGGCGAGCTGATCGGGGGCGGGCGCTATCGCCTGGGTGCGCTGATCGGCCGCGGCGGGATGGGCGCCGTGTATGAGGGTGAGCACCTGGAGCTGCAACGGCCGGTGGCGATCAAGACGCTGTTGCCTGAGCTGGTCGCCGATGAGCGAACCTCGACGCGGCTGATCCGTGAGGCGAGGGCAGCTGCCGCGATCGGCCACCCGGGCATCGTCGACGTGATCGACCTCGTACGGGAAGACGAGATCACGTACGTGGTGATGGAGCGGCTCGATGGAGAAGAGCTGCGCGAGCGGCTGAACCGGGTGGGCACGATGACGGTCGCCGAGGTGCTGCGTCTCGGGATCGAGGTTGGTGAAGCGGTCGCGTCCGCCCATTCCTTCGGAATCGTCCACAGGGACTTGAAGCCACGCAACGTCTTCGTCACCCGGCACCCGCGACTCGGGGAGGCGTTCAAGGTGCTCGACTTCGGAATCGCGAAGCTGGCGGTCGAGCCCGCCGACTTGGCGCAGAGCCACAGCGGGCAGATCGCCGGCACGCCGCTCTACATGGCACCGGAGCGCCTGGCGGGCGAACAGGAGGCCGACCCACGACTCGACGTCTATGGCATCGGCGCGCTGCTCTACGAAGCCCTTGCAGGACGGCCCCCGTTCCAGGCGGAGACCTATCCCGAGCTCGTGCTCCGGATCGCGACCGAGTCGCCCCCACCACTGCGCGGAATCCGCGACGACGTGCCCGCGGGGCTCGATGGCATCGTGATGGCGGCCCTCGCAAAGCGACCGGAGGAGCGCCCGCAGAGCGCGCTCGTGCTGGTCGAGGCGCTGCGCGCCCTCGATCCGAGCCTGGTGGACTCCGGCGTGGTGCCCTCCCCTCCCCCCACCGAGCTGGCGGACACGCGCACGAGTGTGCGGGACGCGCGAGACCCGACAATCGGAAGCGGGGAAGGAATGCGCAGAGCCCCTGCGGCGTGGCTCGGACTCGTCCTCGTCGCCGCCGCCCTTGGTTGGCTCGCCATGCGCAGCTCGGATTCAGCTGCGACAGGCTCGGATGCCGAGACGTCGCCACCCCGGCCCCAGGCCATCGCCCAGCCACCGGCCGGTGCCGCCGACGCCACTCCGACGATCGCCGCCGTGCCAACGCGCTCGCAAGAGCAGGTCGCGCGGCCGGTGCCAACGCCCGCGCCGCAAGTCGCCGCACAGCGACGGGTGGAGCAGCCACGGGCCAAGGCCGAGCGAAGCGCGCCCAAGCGGCGGTCATCCACGAGCGCGGCGCGGCCGCCACGCCGGCGAGGCGACGGCTCGCGCACGGTCGCGCCTCCTCCGGATCCGCAGGCGCCTCCTCCGATCAGCGAAGAGTTCTGATCGGCCGGCGCTGGCGGGGGCCGACGCGGGTCAGAGCTCCTGCGGGGGCGCTGGCGCCGGGGGCGCGAGGGGCATGACCGGGGCCGGCTCTGGTGCAGGCGGCGCTGCGGGCGCCGGCGGGGCTTCGT
>JAPPOT010000242.1 GCA_028817855.1 Myxococcales bacterium | reverse complement strand
GCGGTGGCGCCCCTCGCACGTTGCGCGATCTCCTGGCCAAGGGGAAGGGGGGCGGCAGGCGGGTGGCCCCGCCCGGTACGCGTGGCGCTCGTGAGGCCGTGACCGAGGCGCGCGAGCGCGCGCGCCGGGGCCCGCGCGCGCTGCTGGCTCTGCAGCTGCGCACGGGCCGCACCCACCAGCTGCGCGTCCAGCTGGCCAACGCGGGCGCGCCGATCGCCGGAGACGGCATGTACGGTGGCGCCCAGGCCTTGCGGCTGATGCTGCACGCGAGCGAGCTGTCGTTGCGACACCCGCGCGGCGGCAGCCCGCTGACGCTCCGTGTGCCACCACCGGCGGAGATCGAGGCCTTCGTCGAGCACGGCTTCCAGGATCCGCTCACCGACGCTGCCCGGCTCTCTCGCGCGCTGGAGCTCGCGCTGGAGTCACGCTATCGGCTCGGGCGCATGCGGCATCTTGCCGAGCCCACGACCGCCTTCCGCCTCTTTCATCGCGCGGGCGACGGTTGCGAGGCCTTCGCGGTGGACCTCTACGGCGAGCATCTGGTCCTGCACCTCTTCGAGGCGCTGCCCGAGGAGCGAACCGCCGCGTTGCTTGCGGCGCTCGATGCGCTCGGGCCTGCGGGGATCTACCTCAAGCATCATCCGAAGCAGAAGAATGAGCTCGGCGCGTCGAGGCAGGCGGAGCTCGCGCCGCCGGAGCCGGTGCGCGGGCGGCCGGCGCCCGACGAGCTGGTCGTGCACGAGCAGGGCGTGCCGCTGGGCGTTCGCCTGGGGGACGGGTTCTCCACCGGGATCTTCCTCGACCAGCGCGACAACCGCCGTCGCGTGCGCGAGCGGGCGCGGGGCAAGCGTGTGCTCAACCTCTTCGCCTACACGGGTGGCTTCTCGGTCGCCGCGCTCGCGGGTGGCGCCACGGAGGCGACCTGCGTCGACACCTCCCGGCGCGCGCTAGACCAGGCGCGTCGCAACGTCGCCCGGATCGACGCGGCGGACCGCCACCACGTGGTCGTCGATGACGTGTTCGCGGCGCTCGCGCGCATGGCGCGGCGCGGACAGCGTTTCGACCTGATCGTGGCCGATCCGCCGAGCTACTCGACGACACGCGGGGGTCGCTTTCGTGTGCTGAAGGACTATCGACGACTGGTCGCGGCCTGCGCGCCGGTGCTAGCGGAGGGCGGTGAGCTGTTGGCCTGCATCAACCACCACGGCAGCACCCGTGGGCGCCTTCGGCAGGAGGTGCGAGCGGGCCTCGAGGGGGCCGGTCGGAAGATCGCGCGCCTGCGCGATCTTCCTGCCGCGCTGGACTTCCCGGCACCGGCTGGAGCGGAACCGGATGCCAAGAGCTTGCTGGCGGAGCTGGCCTGACGCAGCGCCTTTCTGCCGGAAACAATGGGGTTGCCAGCTGCGGGGCTCCGTGTATTATGACCGTCACTAGCACCGTGAGGGGGCCGGCTCGAAGTTGAGCCAGGCCGCTAGCGATGAGTTGGCAGCGCACGCTGCCGCCCCTGACCGCACAGGAACCAAGCGGACTCCGGGCTGGTGGCGACACGCTACCCGACTCGACTCCTCACGAAGGGGACCTGAGGAACGGCTTCCAACCCTTCGGCTACGGGCATCGCCCCGTCTCCATTCACAACCGACCGTACAATGGCCGAGAGCCAAGCCATCGAACCCTCGAACGAGGCGAGCACGATCTCCCAACACGTCGGGAAGTTTTCCGACCGCGCGATCCAGCGCTTGGTGGGAGGCAACGCATTCTTGCGTGGCCGCATCTATGCGCGTCGCAACGCCGTCTCAGAGCTGAAGACCGACGACAGCACCGCCTCGTGCAACGTGCTGATCAAGAGCGACGAGCCGCTCACCGTGAAGGCCGAGCTGGCCGAGGGCGAGCTGCGCTCCGAGTGCAGCTGCCAGGCGTGGCGCGGGCCCACCGGGCACTGCAAGCACGTCGCCGCCCTGCTCGTGGCGCTGCGCGATCGCGAGCGGCCGCCCAAGCCCAAGGCCGACCCGGCGAAGAAGGCCGGCGCCAACGGTTCCGAGGCGGGTGCGACGCCCGCACAGCCGACCACGGTGAGCGCGGGCGGAACCAGCAAGCGGCGGCGTTCCCGGCGCAGGCGCCGTGGAGGGGCGTCGGCCGATGCCCAGGCTGCGAGCTCGGGCCAGCCGCAAGTGATCGCCAAGGGTGGCGGTCCGGTCGAGGTGCTGAGCGCCCGCGACCTGGGCCTCACCACCAACCGGCGTGGTGGCGCAGCCGCCGGCGGTGCGCGCGGCGGGCTCGACGCCTGGCTGCCGACCGGGGAGAACACGCGAGCCTGCGAGTTCGAGTACCGGCTCACGGTGCGCGCGGCGTCGATCACCGTGACACCGGTGCTCGCGGGCACTCGCTCGGCCGTGCCCATCTCCGATGCGCTGGGCGGCTTTAACACGGTGCCCGCCGCCGATCGCACGCTCTTCCGCACGCTCGCGCGCCATGCGCCGCGCAGCACACCGGCCACGGCCGAGTTGCGCGGCGAGGACGCGGCGGAGGTGCTGAGCATGCTGCGCGGCCGCAGCGTGCTCCTGGAGCCTGCGAGCAAGGAGCTTCGCTTCGTGGAGGGGGCGCTCGAGCCCAAGATCGAGCTGGATCTGGCGAACAACAAGTCGGTGCGTATCCGCGTCGTCTTCGAGCTGAACAATCGGCGCTTCGCGCTGTCCAGCGGCGCCTGGTTCGAGGGCACGCCCGGCTGGCACATCGACACCACCGAGGGCGTGGCGCGTCCCGTCTGCGACAGCGTGACGCCGGCGTGGCTGCAGCGTCTGTACCGCTCGCCGGCGCTCGTGCACCCGATGGCGGAGCTGCCCCAGCTGCTGGTCGACTACATCCCGCGCGTCGCGGCCTCCCTCGGCACGGCCCTGCCCGAGCTCGACCAGGTGGCCGACGTGCTCGATGCCTCTCCGCGCTTCGAGCTGCGCGCCAGCGGTGACATCGTCGAGGCGCGTGCGCGCATCAAGGTCCACTACGACGACTTCGAGTACGAGGTGCCGCCGACCGGGCTGCCCCAGCCGCTGGCATTCCAGGAGCCGGCGCGCGGCGCTTCGCGACCGGTGGTGGTGCGGCGTGACGTGGGCGGCGAGATGGCGGCCAACCAGCTGCTGATGAACCAGGGCTTCGAGCCGGATGAGTCGGGCGATGAGCTCGTGACCAAGGGCGATGCGGCGATCGGCTTCTGGACCGAGGGGATCGGCGCGCTTCCGGAGGAGTGGGATCGCTTCATCCCGGACGATCTCGTCGGCGTGACGGTGCGCGATGGCACGGTGACTCCGCAGGCGCGCGTCAGCAGCGGCGTGGACTGGCTGAGCCTGGACATGGTGTTCAGCAGCGGGGGCGTGGCCGTGGATGCCAAGGAGCTGCGTGACTGCCTCGAGTCGGGCCGTCGTCTGGTCAAGCTCGAGGACGGCAGCTACGCGCCGGTCCAGGTCGATGATGTGGGCGAGATCCTGGAGCGCATGGCGGAGATCTACGCCGGCTCCGAGGGAAAGAAGCTCTCCCTGTCCCAGGCCGGGCGCGTGCAGGATCTGCTGTCGCTGGTCGGCAAGACCACGGTCTCGTCCGCGGCCAAGGAGCTCTTCTCCAAGCTCAACGACGTCGGAGAAATCGAGCAGATCGCCAAGCCGCGAACGCTCAAGGCCACTCTGCGCCCGTACCAGAAGGAGGGCTACTCGTGGCTGGTCTTCCTGCACGGGCTCAACACCGGCGGGATTCTGGCCGACGACATGGGCCTCGGTAAGACGGTCCAGACGATCGCGCTGATCCTGTGGCTGAAGTCCAAGAACAAGAAGAAGCTCCGGCACCTGGTGATCGCGCCGACCTCGGTCGTGCCGAACTGGCTGCGGGAGATCGAGAAGTTTGCCCCCAGCCTGACGGCCGGTGTGTGGCACGGTCCGGACCGCGAGAAGCGCAAGGACGAGCTGACCGAAGCCGACATCATGATCACCAGCTACGCGCTGGCCAGGCGTGATGAGGAATTCCTCAGCTCCCAGGATTTCTACTACGTCATCCTGGACGAGGCGCAGCACATCAAGAACCCGATGAGCGCCACCGCGCGCGCCGTAAAGAAGCTGCAGAGCGAGCGTCGGTTGGCCCTGACGGGCACGCCGATTGAGAACCGACTGAGCGAGATCTGGTCGATCTTCGACTTCGTGGCGCCCGGTCTGCTCGGCGATCTGAAGCGCTTCGAGGAGAAGTTCGCACGGCCGATCGATCGCGGGGACGAGTCCGCGGCCGAGAAGTTGCGCGCTGCGATCCACCGCTTCGTGCTGCGGCGCGAGAAGACCGACGTGGCCAAGGACCTGCCACCCAAGATCGAGCAGGACATCGTGGTACCGATGGCCGACGAGCAGGTCACGCTCTACCAGCAGATCCTGCGCGAGGTTCGCGACAGTGTGATGAGTGAGGTCGAGAAGCAGGGCGTCTCGAAGAGTCAGATCCAGATCCTCGCGGCGCTGACGCGGCTGCGCCAGGTCGCGTGCGACCCGCGGCTCATGAAGCTCGAGGGCGAGTGGGGGCTGGACACCAGCGGCAAGCTCGGTGCGTTGCGCGAGATCGTCCAGGAAGCGGTCGCCGGCGGGCACCGGATTCTCGTGTTCAGCCAGTTCGTCGAGATGCTCAAGCTGATCCGCGGCGTCTTCGAGGAGGAGGGCGTCGAGTACGAGTACCTGACTGGTGCCACGAAGGACCGCATCGAGCGCGTCGACCGCTTCAACACCGAGGAGTCGGTCTCGGCCTTCCTGATCTCACTCAAGGCTGGCGGCACGGGCCTGAACCTGACCGGCGCCGACACCGTGATCCACTTCGATCCGTGGTGGAATCCCGCAGTCGAGGATCAGGCCACCGACCGCGCCCATCGCATCGGTCAGAAGAAGACCGTCACGGTCTACCGGCTGATCGCCAAGAACTCGGTGGAGGAGAAGATCCTCCAGCTCTCGGCCAAGAAGCGCGCCCTCGTCGCCAACGTGCTCAGCACCGACGCTCCGCTGAAGGGGCTGACGAAGGCCGATGTCGACGAACTCTTCAGCTAGGGCGAATCGTGCGAGGTTCGCCCAGGGCCGGCTTGCGTCCTCGGGCCAATCCTCGACGTAGCTCTGCTACGCCTCCGGTGTGGCCCTGTGGGCGCTCGCCCCTGAACGAACCTGGACCGATTCGCAGGCCCCGCTCTAGCGGGTGCTCTCGATGACGTCTTTGAGGGCGGTGATCTGGTTTCCGTCGATGCGCTTCATCATGTAGTTGATGAGGGGGTGGATCAGGCGGATCCAGCCGGTGGCGGTGCAGGCGGCGTCGAGGGTGACGCGGGTGCCGCCGGTGGCGGGCTGGAGGCGGTAGTCGTAGACGGCGGTGACGCCGCTCTGGGTTGAGGTCATCTCCAGGCGCCTGCCGGGCTCGAAGGCGGTGACGGTGCTGTGGTGCTCACCGCCGCGCGCCTTGAATGCGAGCCGGGCGCCCTGCTCGAGGGCGCCGCCCCCGACCACGTCGATCGCCTCGACCGGCCCCATCCACCGGCCGGCGCCCTGGAGGTCGGTGAGCGTTTGCCAGACCTGGTCGGTCGGGCGGTTGATCACTTCTTCGGCGTGAAATCCGCGGCTCACGGGAGGTCCTCCACGTGCAGCCTACGAGACTGCGGACAACTCGACTAGATGCCTTTCTCCAGGCGCCGCTCGCTGAAGTCGGTCTCGGTGACGTCGGCCTGGTTGAAGCGGACCTGGTTCGTCTCGAAGAGTGTCTCGGACTCGACTTTCTTGCCGCGCACGGTGCGCACCGCCATCCGGCGCGACACCCAGATGCCATCGATCTGCTCGAAGCTGGAGAACTTGATGTACTTCAGCTTCTTGCCCTCCTTGACCCAGGCCTTGACCTGCACCGGCATCAGCTTCGACTTGCTGATCCACACGTGGGTCTTCACGTAGCCGGTCTCCTTCTTCTCCTTGTCGGTGCGCGGGCGCGACTCGATCAGCCAGCACTCCTCGCCGCCCACCTTCACGGACTTCTCGAGCAACTTGTAGTCGTAGTTGTCGGGGTCCTTCTTCGTCATGTCCGCGTAGGTGATGTCCGTGCCCATGAAGGAGCCGGACTTGTCCGACGTCGAGATGCGGGTCGACTTGTGGAGGCTTGGGAGGTAGAGCCACTGGTCGTCCTCCTTCTTGCCGTCGTCGTAGTCGACCGACAGCAGGCCGGTGTTGCGCACGTCGGCCGGCGCCTCGAAGAACATCAGCGTCTTGGTGCCGCCGCCAAACTTCATCGAGCGCTGGCTGAGCTTGCGGGTGCGGCTGCGGCCAGAGGAGTCCTTCAGGGTCAGGGTCAGCTTGGCCTTGCCGCGGTCGCCGTCGTCCCGGTCCTCGACCGCCTGGGCGATCGCCCTCGGGTCCTCGGTGTTCGGGTCGAGGGCAGACGCGGTGGCCGGCAGGGCGAGGCTGAGGGAGGCCAGCAGGAGTAGGCTACTGTGCGGCAATCTCGTGGGGCGGGGCATCGCTTTCTCCAGGGACGCGTTGGTCGTTGGACGGTGTCTGTCCGAAAAATGTTCTAAGCAAGGCGGGGGCAAAGAGGAGGTCCACCAGCAGTGCCAGGACCAGGGTCAGTCCGACGAGCAGGCCGAAGCGCTGCAGGTTGTACATGGAGGCGGCGTTGAACACCATGAAGCCGGCCACCAGGATGAAGCTGGTCGTCATCATGGCGCGGCCCGCGTGGGCGAAGGCGTGCTCGATGGCGGCCTCCACGCTGCCGTGGGCGCTGTGGTGGGAGCGAAACTGGTGCAGGAAGTGGATGGTGTCGTCCACGGCGATTCCGATCGCGATCGAGCCCAGCAGGATGTTGTTCAAGTCGATCGGGATGCCGACGAAGCCCATGAAGCCCATGATGGCGGCGATCGGTAGCAGGTTTGGCACCATCGCGATCATGCCCAGCCGCAAGTCCCGCAACAGGGCGATCATCATGAGCGTGATCACGATGAAGGCGGTGCCGAAGCTGCGCATCAGGTCCGTCAGCAAGCCGTCCACCACCGTGAGCAGGTTTAGCGCAGAGCCGGTCGGTCCCACGGTCGCGCGGCCGCCCACGTGGGTGTCGATGCCCTGCTGTACGTACTCGACCAGCGGGCCGTAGCTGCTGGCATCCAGCCACAGCAGCCGCACCGTCATGATCGAGCGCGTCAGGTCGATCGTGGCCAGGCGCTTGAGTTGGTCGGGGCCCGCGTTCTCGAACAGCGTCACCATGTCCGAGACCCCGCGCTCGGTGTCGGGGACACGATAGGCCTCCGGCTTCTCGCCGTGGGTCGCGCGATGACTCTCGCGGACCACGTCGAGCACGCTGATGACGTTGCCCACGATCGCGCCGTGGGTGGGGTGGCGGTAGTCGAGCAGGTGCTGCTCGAGCTTCTCGAGCGCGAGCAGCAGGTCCCGATCCTTGAGCGTCTTGCCCGGGTGGGTCTCGATCATCAAGGTGACGTCCGCGGTGCCACTCAGGTGCTCGTCGACGGCGTCGAAGGCAGCCTTGATCTCGAAGCTCTCCGGCATCCACGCCAGTGGGTTGTGGTAGACGCTCAGCAGGCTCGCGCCCGCGATCGACAGCGCCGTGATGGCGCCCGCCGTCGCCAGTGTGAAGTGACGAGGCCGGTGCGCGCCCTTGCCCGGGCGTGCGCGAGAGACGTGGTTGCACAGGCCCAGGAAGCGGTCGAAGCGGTCGCCCTGGTGGCGCTTCGAGGTGTGCCCGGCGCCCAGGGGCTCGAGCCCGAGCAGGCTCTTGCGGTTGAAGCTCAGCACCGCCGGCAGGAAGACCAGGCTGTGCACGAGGGCCAGCGCCACGCCCAGGGCAGCGAAGGTGCCGAGGTCCTGGATCGCATCGACCAGGGCGAAGTTGAAACTGAGCAGTCCCACCGCGGTGGTCAGGGTGGTGAAGAGCACGGGGACGCCGGTGGTGCCGACCGCGTGCACGATCGCCGCGCGCGTGTCGAGGCCGCGCTGCATGGCGTCGCGGTAGACGGACTGGATGTGGACCGAGTCGCCGATGCCGACGCACACCACGAACACCGGCAGGATGTTCGTGATCATCGTCATCGGGACGTCGAAGGTGGCCATCGTGCCGAGCGTCCAAAGCACGGCCTGCACCACCACCAGCACCGGCCCCGCCACGCCCAGGGGGTGGCGGAAAATCAGCGCCATCATCAGGATCATCACCACGAGGCCGACCGCGCCGAGGCGCCCGAGGTCCGTCAGCATCAGCGCGTTGATGTCAGCGGCCAGGGCCGGCAGCCCTGCCACCTGGATGCCGAACCCGGGTGCGTCGTGGGCGCTGACGATGCGCCTGACCTCTTCGTAGACCCGGTTGGAGTCCTGCTCGCTCATGAGCTGCGTGCGCAGCAAGATCGCGGAGTGGCGGCCGCCTGGTGCGACGACGCGCCCGAGCAGGGTGCGGTCGGCGAGCACCTGCGCTCTCAGTTGCGGCAACTCGGCGTCGGTCGGCCACTCGTCGAGCAGGCCGCCGACGTGCAGCCCACCCCCTTGCCAGCGGGTCTGGCGCGCGTTGATCAGCGAGATGATCTCGTCGATCACCGTACCGCCGGCCTCATCGCCCCAGCCGTCGTCGCCGAAGTCCGCGAACTCGTCGTCGCCGCCGGGCTCTGCCTCGACGGGTGTCGCCTTCGCTGGCGCCGGCACACGCGTGCGAGGCTGGTCTCGATCGCTCTTGCGCTCGCCCAGGCTCTCGATCTCGATGTCGATCGACGACAGCTCGTCGTGCAATCCCTTCAGTCGCTTCAGGTAGTCCTGGGAGAATACGTCGCCCTCGACCAGCAGCAGGAAGATCTCGTCGCGGCCGAAGTCGTCGCGCAGCCGCTCGAGCTGCTGAAAGGCGACGGACTCGGTCGCGAGGAAGGCCTCGATGCTGGTGTCGATGCGCCGCTTCGTCACGCCCTGGTAGGCGAAGAAGGCGGTCAGCGCGAGCGTGCCCAGCAGGAACGGCCAGCGGGCTGCCAGCACGATCTCCGCCCAGCGCTTGAAGAAGGGGCTCAGGGGGGCGGCGTTGGGATCGTACTCGCTCACGCCGCCCCGGCCTCCTGCATGCGCGCGCGCACGCCGCGCAGGGCACAATCGACCACGAACTCGACGAAGGCCTCGTCGTCGTCCGCGGTGGACCCATCCGTGCCGAAGAGCACGTGCTGCGAGAGCATGCGCATCGCGACCGCGTTCTGTGTGAGCTCCACGAGGAAGGCGCTGTCGTCCGCGCCCAGCTCCCCGGCCTCGACGTAGAAGTCGACGAAGCGCTTCACGAGGGCCTGTCCGCGCTCGAGCAAGAGCCGCCGCGCCAGGCTCTGGACCTGGGGCCGCTCAGGGCCGATGGCGAAGAGGAAGCGCATGAAGGTGACGTGCTCCTCGCGTCGGTAGTTCTCGACGAGGTGCAGCAGCCCATGACGCAGCCCTTCCGCCAGCGACGGCATCGGCGGCGGCTCGTAGAGGGGCTGCATGGCGTGCTGGGTGTAGGCGCGCACGATCTGCTCGACCAGCTCCTCCTTCGAGCGGAAGTAGTGATAGAGGCTCGGCTGGCGCATCTCGAGACGCCGTGCGAGCTCGCGCAGGGAGGCGGCGCTGTATCCGCGCTCGGCCATCAGCTGCATCGCCTCACGGAGCACCCGCAGGTGACCGGGCGGGTAGGGAGGCGGTTCGGAGACCTCCTCCAGGAGCTCTGTCACGAGCGCGGCGAGATCGCCGCCGTCATCGGCGCGTGGGTGCATCGACTTGGGCATGGGGTCGTCCGACCTCGCGGCGCAAGCGCGGGCTATCGATTGATAGTCTACAGCCTATCGATCGATAGGCTGTAGCGCAAGCGCAAGCGCGCAACTGGGCGTCGCTGTGGCCGAAAACCGGGTGCTCACCCCTGCCAGGAGACACCCATGAGAGACCCCAGACGCCTCACCTCTGCACCCCTCGCCTGCGCTGCGGCACTGCTGCTGCCCGCCTGCGTCGAGCTCCCGGACAAGCCCTTGGTCGAGATCGAACCGCTGGCTGGTGATGCCGCGGTGGCCTTCGGCTTCGAGCTCGACGCAGCGCCGCGTCCGCCCACCGCGCCGCCCTACACGGGTCCCGAGTGCGAGACAATCCATCCGATGCAGCCGACGCCCGACGAGCCGATCCTGATGGACGGCTCGGGGCAGGCGGCGGCCGACGCGGGAAGCGCCCCAGCCTCCGAGGACGGGGCGGCGGTCGCCCCGACCCAGGCCGGCGACGTGATCATCACGGAGCTGATGCCCGACCCGGCCGCCCTCAGCGACGGGATGGGCGAGTGGATCGAGCTCCACAACCCGCGCGGCGCCAGCCTGGATCTCGGCGGCTGTCAGCTGATCGATGGCGACCAGCTGCGCGCGCTGCCGGCAGGCCTCGTGCTCCAGCCCGACGCCCACCGGGTGCTGGCGCGCAGCGATGCGCCGGGGCTCGCTCCTGCCGCGCTGGTCGCCTTCACACTCAACAACGGCGGCGATCGCGTCGGGCTGTCCTGCGCCGGGGTCGAGATCGACGTGGTCGCCTACGACGGGAGCTTCCCGTTCGCGGCCGGGGTCAGCCTGGCCCTGTCCGGCGATGCCTACGACGCGGCGGCGAACGACGACCCCGCCGCCTGGTGCCGCGGGCAGATCGCCTACGCCGATGACCTCGGCAGCCCGGGCGCGCCCAATCCGCCGTGCGCAGCGGATTCCGACGCCGGCCTCTAGCCCGTGCTGGTCCGGGATCGCGCGCCATGCGAGAGTGCGCTTCCGATGGCGCGCGATCCCCACGACCGCATTCCCGACGTGCGCGACGGGCTGACGCGCCTCGAGCGCGTCATCCTGTGGAAGCTGCACGAGGCCGAGAAGGAATTTGGCAAGCGGTCGATCTCCAGCTTCATGCTCTACGGGCGCGTGGTCGAGCACGTCGATTGCGGCCAGGACGAGTTCTACCGCGTGCTCTGCCGTCTGACCGGCCGGAGCTTCGGCTGAGCGCAGGAGCGAGCATGACCAAGCGTGAGAAGGCGGACCGCGTCGCCCGGATCCTCGACGAGCTCTACCCGACGGTGCCGATCCCGTTGGACCACGAGGACCCCTTCACCCTGCTGTGCGCGGTGTTGCTCAGCGCCCAGACCACCGACAAGAAGGTCAACGAGGTCACGCCAGCCCTGTTCCAGCTCGCCGGCACGCCCGCAGCAATGGCGAGAGCGCCCGTGCCGAAGATCCTCGCGACCATCAAGCAACTGGGGCTGGCGCCCACCAAGGCCAAGAATCTGCAGGCCATGGCCCAGCGGCTGGTGGACGAGCACGGCGGCGAGGTGCCGCAGGACGAGGAGGCGCTGGAGGCGCTGCCCGGGGTCGGCCACAAGACGGCGTCGGTGGTTCGGTCTCAGGCCTTCGGCATCCCGGCCTTTCCAGTCGACACGCACATCCACCGGCTGGCGGCCCGCTGGGGGTTGTCTTCGGGCAAGAACGTGGTTCAGACCGAGCGCGACCTGAAGAAGCTCTTTCCCGAGGAGAGCTGGAACAAGCTCCATCTGCAGGTCATCTACTTCGGGCGCGAGTACTGCCCGGCGCGCGGGCACGACCTGGCCACGTGCAAGATCTGCGGCTGGGCGGCGAGCAAGAAGCGCATCAAGGAGGAAGCCGCTCGCTAGCTGCCGCTAGGCGGACGGGTCCGGTAGCCGGCAGGCTGCCATGCCGAGGGCGGTGCTGATGCGGCGGCGGTTGCGCGCCACCAGGTCGTAGAGGCCGTTCCAGAGGAAGCCCAGGCCGGGCAGGGAGAGCAGGGCCCACGCGGGCCAGCCCAGGGGCAGGGCGCGGCATAGCGCGGCGATCGCGGTCGCGCGCGTGTAGCGCCGGTCGCGCGCGATGTCGCGCACGACGATGGTCTCCTCGATCAGCTCGGCGGTGACGCCCTCCGGCAAGCGCTCCGCGTCGCGGTTGGACAGCAGCTCCACCCGCCCGAGGCGATCCATCCGTGCGAGCAGGCGCGCGAGCTGAAAGCAGATGCCGCAGTCGGCGTCGAAGAAGCACTCGAGCGTGGGCCCGTCACTCGCGCGGCGCCCGGCGCGTCGGGCGAGCGCGGGGCCCAGTGGCAGGATGGCCCCCACCAGCACGAGCAGTGCGGGCGTGAGCTCAGCGGAGAGCTGGCCTGTCGCCACCAGGCCCGCGGTCGCGATCAGCTGGGTCCAGATGGCCACCGTCCCGAGCGAACGGATCGGGGCGCTCGGCCCCGCCATCGCGGCGCGCCCGGCGAGCTCGGCCGGCCGCACCTCGGTGCGCGCTGCCAGGGAGGCGCGCAGGGCGTCGACCGAGAAGCGCGCCCCGAGCGGCACGAGCAGCGTCCAGGTCAGCATCAGCTCGAGCACGGGCAGCGTGCCCCGCGCACCTGCCAGCAGCCCCGGCACGGCGACGCCAAGCCACAGCAAGGCCTGGAAGAGGCGCGTGCGGAAGCCGAGCCCGAAGCAGACCAGGCTCAGCGCCCCCAGCGCTACGCCCACCGGACTCGCGCTCCAGACCGGCGGGTGTCGCAGCAGGTCCACGGCGATCACGGCGGCCAGCAGCACGCGAAACACGCCCAGGGTGCCAGGATCGAGGCTCGCGAAGGGGGCGCGCGCTGGGGTAGACACGGCGCTGCAAAGATATACCTGGTACCGCCCACTGGCCACGCCCGGCGGAACGTGTAAAACGGCCCCGATGCGATTCCTGTGCGCGCACTGCGACGAGAGGTTCGAGCAGGACGAGGCGGACAAACCGCGCTGCCCGAAGTGCATGCGGGTCGGCAGCGTGCGCGAGCTCTCCCCCGGGGACGAGTCCAAGCCGCAGACCGCCAGGTGGGTGGTTGGCGTGCTGCTGGTGCTCGGCCTGGCGGGCGGCGGCTACGCCTTCTCGACGCGCAACGACCTGCCGGACGAGGCGACGCTCGAGCGCGAGGGGCTGCGCGTCGCCGTGATCGAGGCGGAAGCCGAGCGGCGCGGGCTTTCCCTGGGCGAGCTCGCCGGCCTGTTCGAAGCCAGCGATGCCGTGGAGGGCTTCGCCGAGCAGCACGCCAAGGGCGGCGATGGAGCGGCGCGGGCGCAGGCCTTGACCACGGCCTTGCGTGCGCGTGGCGACAAGCAGGCCTTCTCGCGTCGATTGCACTCCGAGCCACGGAGGGGGGAGCTACGGTTGCCCGACGCGGTGCTGCAGGCGATCGCAAAGGACGGCGCGCGCACGGACCTCTATCCCTTCGAGCTGGCGGTGCTCGCGGTGAGCGCCCTGCGCGCGGTCGGCGTCGAGGCCATGCTCGCGGAGCTCTATGCGCTGCCCGAGGGCAAGGCGCCGATCGACCCTTCCGGAAGGCTCGGCTACTACGTGGTGGCGCTCCCGGCTGCGGGCGAGGGGGCTGCGCGCGTCTTCGATCCGTTTGCGGCGAAGGACCCGGTGCCCGAGGCCGGTCAGCTCGAGGTGCTCACCGATCTGGAGGCGATCGGGAGCGCGTTCGCTGTACGCGCGCTCGGGCAGGCGGATCCCACTGACGGGATGCGCGACATCGAGGTGGCCGCCAAGCTGCGTCCGCGCTCCGCCACCCTGCGTGGTGCGCGCGGATTCGTGCAGATCGAAGCCGGTGGCGCGCAAGAGGCCGGCGACGACCTGCGCGCCGCCCTGCAGATGCGGGCGGGTGCGGCCCAGCGCCACAACCTGGCCCAGTACCTCTTCGCGAGTGGGGACGCGACCGAGGCCCAGAAGCAGGTCGCCCTGGCCCTCGAGCAGTACCCGGACTACGCGGCCGCCCGCACCACGCTGGCCACGCTGCACCTGCTGCGCCAGGACGCCGCGGAGGCGCGCGCCGAGCTGGAGCAGGCCGAGGCGCTCGACCCCGAGCTGCCCGTGCTCAATCGCACCTGGGCCGAATACCACGCCAGCCGCAACGAGATCCCGCAGGCGATCGTGCGGGCGGAGCGCGCCGTCGAGCGCCAGCCCGAGTCCTTCGCCGCGCGGCTGCTGCTCGCGCGCATCCTGCGCGTGGCTAGCCGCTACGACGACATGCGCCGGCAGGCGCGCAAGGCCGTCGCCCTCGTACCGAAGTCCCAGAAGGAGCGGGTGCGGGAGATGATCCTGCAGGTGCTGGGCCCAACGGCTCTCGAGACCCCCGAGGACGAGGAGG
>JAPPOT010000872.1 GCA_028817855.1 Myxococcales bacterium | reverse complement strand
CCCCACCAGATCCTTAGTCTGGCGCGTATGCCAATTCCGCCACGTCCGCGGAGCGCTGACATCTACCTCGCCGGCCCGGGTTGTCAAGTGCCAGACGCGGCGGATGGCTGGAAAACCCCAGCAATTTTGTATGCGTCGGAGCCTTCGTAGTAGACTTCTTCCGGACGGTCCCTGGCGCCTGGAGGCCCCATGTTTGGAGAGATCTTGCGCGAAGTTGTCGAACAGACCGATGGCGGGCTGGCCAGCGTGTTGATGGGCTTCGACGGCATCCCGATCGAGACCTACAACACGGACGGCGTCGCCCTGAACGTGGAGACGGTGGGCGCCGAGTACAGCGCCGTCCTGGGTCAAGTCCGACAGGCCGCCGAGATGCTCGAGCTGGGCAACGCCCGCGAGGTCGCGGTCCAGGCCGAAAACATGACGACCGTCATTCGACTGCTGAACGACGAGTACTTCGTCGCGATGGCCGTCGCCCCGAATGGCAACTTCGGCAAGGCGCGTTACCAGCTGCGGCTGCACGCGCCGCGGCTGCTCGAGAGCCTCACCTGAGACCGTGGCCCACCGCATCCTGGTTCTGCACGGCCCCAACCTGAACCTGCTCGGAACGCGCGAGCCCCAGGTCTATGGGTCCGATACGCTGGACGACGTCAACGCTGTCCTGACGGAGCTGGCCACCGAGCTGGGGGTGACGGTCGAGGCGCGCCAGAGCAATCACGAGGGCCAGCTGATCGACTGGATCCACGCGGCGGCCGGCAACTTTGCCGGAATCGTCATCAACCCCGGTGGTTTGACCCATACCTCGGTGGCCCTGCGCGATGCGCTCTCCTCTGTGGACGTGCCGGCGGTGGAGGTGCACCTGTCCAACATCCACGCGCGCGAGGAGTTCCGCCACCGCACGCTAACCGCCGGGGTGTGCGCCGGGGCGGTCATGGGGTTTGGGATCCAGAGCTACCTGCTCGGCCTGCGCGCGCTCGCCGCGCAGCTGGGATGACGAAGGTGGTCGGCGCCCGCATACACGCGCGGACATCTCCCCCGATCCACGCGCACGCCGGGCACTTGACCGGCGTCTTCGCCCGCACCTAAACTTTAACTCGCTCCGGTTTTACCTTTGATTCCACGCGCTTTCGCGCTGGCACCAGAGGCCGGACTGGGCGCCGACCACGGACCCCCGCACGTGAGCATCGATCGCGCCAAAGCACTGAAGGCCGCCCAGAAGTTCCTGGCGAAGGGCCAGCTCGATCGCGCGATCACGGAGTACCAGAAGGTCGTCGCCTCCGACCCGAGCGATGCTCGGTCCTTGCTCAAGCTAGGCGACCTGTACACGCGCCAGGGCGCGACGGCGGACGCGTCGGCAACCTACAGGCAGGTCGCGGAGCAATACGCGGAGCAGGGCTTCTTCCTGAAGGCCGTCGCGGTCTACAAGCAGATCCTCAAGCTCGACTCGGGCGACCTCGCAGCCACGGAGAAGCTCGCCGAGATGTACGAGATGCTGTCGCTGACGAGCGACGCGCTGAGCACCTACGAGCAGGTGGTGGACGCGCACACGCGCGCCGGCGCCCCGGACAAGGCGGTCAATGCACTCGGACGGCTCGCCGAGTTGGATCCGGAAAACATCGCCGCACGCATCCGTCACGCCGAAGCTCTCTCGAAGGTGGATCGGATCGACGAGGCGGCCGACGCCTTCCGCCTCGGTGCCGACGCGCTCAAGGATCAGGGGCGAATCGACGACTACATAAAGGTCACCGAGCGCTTGCTCTTCCACAGCCACGAGGACGTGGACCGGGCGCGGGACCTGGCCAGCATCTACATCGAGCGCGGCAACGCCAAGCCCGCCCTGGCCCACCTGCAGACATGCTTCAAGGCCGACCCGCGCGACGTGAACACACTCGAGCTGCTGTCGCATGCCTTCTCGCTGCTCGGCCAGACGACCAAGGCGAGCTCCGTGCTCAAGGAGATGGTCCGCATCCACGCAGACGCGGGCGACACAGACGCAGAGTCCGCCGCCCTGCGCAAGTTGCTGGAGGTGGACCCGTCCGATCCGGAGGCGCGCCAACGCCTCGACGTGCTGGGCGCGTCGTCCAGCAGCGAAGCGAGCATCGAGATCGTGGAAGACGACGACCTCGACGACCTCATCATCATCGACGACGACGCCGATGGAGATGCGCCCGCGATCACGGATGAGGACGAACCGACCGAGACCGCTGCTGCTGGCAGCGGCTCGGAGGATGCCGACGCCCAGATCACACGCCTGATGTCGGAGTGCGAGGTCTTCATTCGCTACGGGCTGCAGGACAAGGTCTTGCTCACGCTCGGCAAGGTCGTGGAGCTCGACCCCGGACACGTGGAAGCGCGCGAGCGGCTCAAGCAAGTGCACCTGGAGGCCGGCGACACCGACGAGGCGGTGGCGCAGCTGGTGGCGCTGGCCGAGCACCTGGGCGAGGGCGGCGACGCCTCCGGTGCGCGGCGCTATCTGGAGGAGGCGCAACAGCTGGCGCCGGGCAATGACTCGGTCGCGGCGCGCCTGGCGGAGCTGGACGGCGGCGAAGACGCCATGATCGTCGACGACGAGGACGACGTGATCATCGTCGAGGACGCCGAGGAGAGCTTCGCCGGGATGTTCGAGAGCGAGGCGCCGGAGCCGGCGGCGGCGATGCCCGCGACGATCTCCCAGGCGGCGGCTGCCACCGTGGCTGCCACCAGTGAGGCGCCCGCCTTCGAGGAGGACGGCGAGGACGACGAGCCCGAGCTGGTGATCGAGGACTCGGACGAGGATCTCGAGGAGCTGGGCGTGACCGAGGCGGACCTGATCGAGCCACCGGTCCCGATGCCGTCGCCTCCCGCCGTCTCCGTCCCCCCGCCGCTGCCCGCGGCGGCCCGGGCAGCCGCGGCGGTAACCTTCGTCGACTCCGAGCCCGCCCCCGAGCCTGCGCCGGATGCCGGCTCGATCTCGCTTCCGGGACCCGCCGTACCGGCGCCTCCTGCGC
>JAPPOT010000752.1 GCA_028817855.1 Myxococcales bacterium | reverse complement strand
GCTCGGGGATGGACGTTACGGCGCTGGGGGCGCGGTGGAGAATCGGGTGCCGGCGTTGCTGAGGATTTCGCGGACTATGTTGTCGGCGACTTCGTGGGTGGGGAGGGCTTCGGACTCGGCGCGCTGGCAGATCTCGAGGATGGTGTCGTAGACCTGCTCGGTGCGGGCCCGGGCCTTGTCGGCGTCGTAGCCCTTGATCTCCTGGGCCACGTTGATCAGGCCGCCGGCGTTGATGGCGTAATCGGGCGCATAGAGGATGCCGGCCTTGCGCAGGTCCTCACCGTTGCGGTCCTCCGCCAGCTGGTTGTTCGCGGCGCCCGCCACGATCGGGCAGCGCAGCTCGGGCACGGTGCGGTCGTTGATCGCCCCGCCCAGGGCGCAGGGCGCGTAGACGTCGCACTCCTGGCGATGGATCGCCGCGCTCGCCACCACGCTCGCCCGCAGCTCGTCGGCCACGCGCTGCGTCACCGAGTCGCGCACGTCGGCGATCATGAGCGTCGCGCCCAGCGCTGCCAGCTCCTTGCAGAGGTTGTAGCCCACGTTGCCCACGCCCTGGACCGCCACCCGCAAGCCCTCGAGGTCGGAGCGCCCGAGCTTGACCTTGGCGCAGGCCTCGATCCCGCGCCGCACGCCCAGGGCGGTGAAGGGTGAGGGGTCGCCGGAGCCCCCGCTGTCCTTGGCGAATCCGCAGACGTGGTCGGTCACGCTGCGCACCACCTCCATGTCCTGGGGCGAGGTGCCGCTGTCTTCGGTCGTGACGTAGCGGCCGGCCAGGCCGTCGACCATGCGGCCGAAGCTGCGCAGCAGCGAGGGTCGGTCAAAGGGCTCCGAAGGCTCGATGATCACCGCCTTGCCACCGCCGTGGGGTAGGCGCGCGAGCGCTGCCTTGTAGGTCATGGCGCGCGCCAGCCGCAGGGCGTCGATCACCGCGGCGTCGTCGTTCTCGTAACGGATGAAGCGGCAGCCACCGATTGCCGGCCCCAGACGCGTGTCGTGCAGTGCGACCACTGAACGCAGGCCCGTGTCTTCGTCGAGCCCGAAGTGAAGCTCGCCGTAGTCGTGGGCCGACATCTGCTCGAATACGTTCATCCCCTTAAGGGTACGGGCCCGCTGTCGGCGTCGCTACAACCAAGCCGACAAACCTTGTCCTACATCACGCGCTCGGACAGAATTCGTCGGGCGCCTGTGCGATGGGGTATCCTGACGTGGTCCAGGTCCGGCAAGCGCGGGGAGTCGAATGGCGGGAGAAGAGCTGCTGATCGCCGACAGTGCGGAACGCGATCGCGAAGGTCTTCGCCAGCTGTTCGATCAGCAGGGCTACGTGTGCACGGCCTGCGGCGACGACGCCACCGCGCGCGATCTCGTCGCGCGCAAGTTCTTCCCGGCCGCCGTCATTGATCTCGACTTCGCCTCCACCGGTGGCGGCCTCGATCTGGTTCGCCACATTCAACAGGTCTCCAAGCCCACGCGCATCGTGGTGCTGGCGGGCCGGCGCTCCTTCGAGGAGGCCGTTGCGGCGCTGCGGCTGGGGGTGGTCGACGTGGTTGCCAAGCGTCCCGATCAGATCGAGCATCTCAAGGCGTCGGTCGGGCGCGCGCTCGACCTCTACCGCACGGGCGACAAGGACAGCGCGCTGATCGCGAACGTGCGTGACGTGCTCGAGGAGGCGCTGCGGATCATGATGAGCATGAGCCGCAAGATCCACGGTGGCTCTTCCAGCACCTCGCTGTCGATGAAGCCGGCCATCCTGATCATCGACGAGGACCAGGGTTTTCTCCAGCAGGCGGCGCAGCGCGTGGCCGATCAGCCCTGGGACGTCTCGGTGGAGCTCTCCGGTGGCTCCGGCCTCGACAAGGCCTCGACCTTCAGCTTTCAGATCGTCGCGGTCCGCGAGGAGCTGATGGACCTGCCGGGACACATGGTGCTCAAGAGCGCGCAGGCGCAGCAGACCGAGACGCTGGGGCTGCTCTACTCGGCGGCGAGCGGCAAGGCCGAGCGCTATGAGGCCGGCACCCCGACCCGGGCCTGGGCCTTCGCCGGGCCCGACGATCTGGTCAAGGCCCTGGCCGAGCTCGTCGACGAGCTCGCCACCCGCAACGAGGAGCGCCGCTTCATGCAGGCCTTCCGTGGTGAGCACGGAGCCTTTCTCAAACGCTTCGCCGAGCTCAAGGTCCGCCTCGACGGCCTCTCCGACTGATGTCCCTCTCGGTACGACTGGGGCTGCGCACACAGATCATCCTGGCGCTCTCGGTCGTGTTCCTGCTGTCCTTCGCGCTGCTCGGCACCGCGACCTTGCGGCTCACCCAGGTCGCAGGGGAAGCGGAGCGGGCGCGCGCGGCGCGCATTACCACGGACATTCTCGCCGCGGTGCTGGCCGAGGCCGAGGACGAGGGTGCGCGCGACACCGCGCTCGAAGCGATGGTCGCGCGCACCCACGTGGTGGCCGCGCGGCTGAAGCAGGCCGACGGCGTCGTGCTCAGCCGCGGCACGGCCCCCGCCGGTGGTGGCGTGCACACGGAGCTCGAAGGCGGCGCCGAGCTCACCCTCTGGCTCGAGCCGCGACCGGCGCGCACCCACCTGCCGCTCGGAAACCTCCTGCTCTTCTACGTGGGCATGACCGGGCTCGCGGTCCTGATGCTCGCCTACTTTGCGCTCACCCACCTGATCGTACGCCCGCTGGACCAGCTGACGCGCAGCAGCGAGGCTCTCGCCGCCGGTCATCAAGATGTGCGCGCGCCCGAGCAGGGCGCAGCCGAGGCCGCGCGGCTGGCGGCCGCCTTCAATGACATGGCTTCCCAGCTGCGCGCCGAGCGCCTCGCCTTGGAGCATCGCCTCGATGAGCTCGAGTCGACCACCGGCGAGCTGCGGACCACGCAGCAGCAGCTGATCCATGGTGAGAAGTTGGCTTCCGTGGGTCGCCTGGCTGCGGGGGTCGCCCACGAGATCGGCAATCCCCTGGCCGCCATCCTGGGCCTCGTGGAGTTGTTGCGTGGGGGAGACCTCGATCCGGACGAGTCCCACGAGTTCCTCGAGCGCATCCACAGCGAGACCGAGCGCATCCACCACATCATCGGCGACCTGCTCGCCTTCGCTCGCCGCGATCCGGAGGGCGACACCGCGGAGCAAACGGCGGACCTCGCGCGTGTGGTCGAGGATGCCGTCAACCTGGTGCGACCCCAGAAGGAGAGCAAAGGGGTCGAGATCGACGTCGCCCTGCCGGAGCGGCTCGGGCGCGTGGTCGGACCCCAGCACCGCCTCACTCAGGTGGTGCTCAACCTGGTGCTCAATGCGGTGGACGCGGTCGACGGCGCCGGCAAGGTGCGCATCGCCGTCGAGGGGCTCGACGACGCCCACTGCACCCTGCGCGTGGACGACGACGGTCCCGGGATCGATCTCGAGGTGGTCGATCACATCTTCGAGCCCTTCATGACGACCAAGCCCGCGGGAAAGGGCACCGGGCTGGGCCTGGCGGTGTCCCACGCGCTGATCGAAGCGATGGGCGGCACGATCTCGGCGCGCAATCTCGAGCGCGGAGGCGCGCGCTTCGAGATCACCCTCAAGCGCGCCAGCGCACGCTGACCGGCCTGCTCATGAGCTGAAGGCGTTGTCGACAGCCTGCTCCTCGCTGCTGTCGGATTCGGCCGGCGTCTCGGAGAAGTGCGCCGTGATCGCGCGCGCTTGCTTGCGGGTGGCGCCGGCGTCGACCAGCGCTTCCTCGTCCGCTGACTCCACCGCCTTCATCGAGCCCAGGGCCTTGAGTAGCGCGGCGCGGGTCTTGCGCCCGACGCCAGGCACCGCATCGAGGCCACTCTGCAGTTTCTTGCGGCGACCGAGCTTCTCGCGCAGCAGGTTGCTGGCCCGGTGGGCCTCGTCGCGCGCGTGTGCGAGGATCTGCAGACCGGGGCCGGCTCGCTTCAGCTCGATCGGGTTCATACGCCCCGGCAGGTAGACGCGATCGACCACGCGCTCGCCGAGCGCGGTCTCTTTCTCCTTGGCCAGCGCGGCCACGGCCAGACCGCTCACCCCGATCGACTCCAGCGCCGACAGCGCGATGCCCAGCTGGCCCTTGCCGCCGTCGACCACGAGCAGGTGCGGCAGCGCCCAGTCCGGGTCACCGCTCTGGGCGCGGCGGAAGCGCCGCTGCAGCACCTCGTGCATGGCGCCGTAGTCGTCCCCGCCGCTGACGTTGCGCACGTGGAAGCTGCGGTAGCGCTTGCGGTCCGGCTCTCCGCCCGTGAATGCGACGATCGCCGCCGCCGTGTCCTTGCCACCCAGGTGGGAGACGTCGATGCACTCGATGCGCTCCGGCGCCTCTCGTAGATCCAGCTTCTGGCGGATCTGTTCGAGCCGCGCCGCCCGATCCTCGCTCGCGCGCGCCTTCTCCCGGAACGCGTGGGCCGCGTTCTCCATCGCCATCCGCAGCAGCTGGGCCTTGTTGCCCCGCTGCGGCCGCAGGATGCGCACGCGCGAGCCCCGCTGCTCCGACAGCAGCGCCTCCAGCCCCTCGGCCGCCTCGATCGGAGTGGCGATCAGCAGCTCGTGGGGCACGTAGCTGCTGCGGTCGTAGTAGGCGCCGACGAAGGAGGCGACCAGCTCGTCGTCCGGGAGCTGCACGTCCTTGAGCTCGAAGGTGCGTACGCCGACCACCCGCCCGCGCCGCGCGAGCAGCACCGCGACCTCGGCCTTGTCCTCCTTGCGCAGGTAGCCGAAGACGTCTTGGTCGACATTGGTCACGAGCGAAACCCGCTGGGCCTGCTGCGTCGACTCCACCGCGCGCAGCTGGTCTCGGTAGGTGGCCGCGAGCTCGTAGCGCAAGTCGCCGGCCGCGGTCTCCATGCCGTGCTGAAGGTGGACCTTGAGCTCGTCGTGGCGCCCCTCGAGGAACAGCCCCACGCTCTTGACTTGCTCGCGGTATTCGCGCTCGGATACGTCGATCACGCACGGACCGGGGCAGCGCTTGATCTGGTATTGCAGGCACGGGCGCGTGCGCGAGGACAGCTCCGCGTCGGTGCAGGTGCGCAGCTGGAAGTGGCGGTTGACCAGCCGCAGCGTGCTGCGCGCGGCCGTGGCCGAGTGGTAGGGGCCGAAGTAGCGCGCGCCGTCCTTCTTGGGGCGCCGCACCACTTCCAGGCGCGGCCACGCAGCGCTCTCGTCCAGGCGCAGGGACAGGAAATCCTTGTCGTCCCGTAGCTTCACGTTGTAGCGCGGCTGGTGTTCCTTGATCAGGCTGTTCTCGAGCAGCGCCGCTTCCTTCTCGCTGGTCGCGACGAAGGTCTCGAGGTCGCCGAGCTCGTACTGCAGCCGCTCGATGAAGTAGCGCTCGTCTCCGGTGCCGGGCTGGAAGTAGCTGCGCACGCGGCTCTTGAGGCTGGCGGCCTTGCCGACGTAAAGCACCTCGCCCTGCCTGTCGCGGAAGAGGTATACGCCCGGCGAGCTGGGCAGGGTGTCGAGCTTCTTCTGGATCGCCTCGTCCATCGCGCGCTGCAGCTGTGTGCTTGGAATCCATCTAGAGAATGCTCTCGGCGCCTTCCGGGCGAGATGAGGCCGCTCACCTCATTGCCTCACGCTAGACAACACTCGGTATTGCCTCGGTTCGCCGATGCGGCGCCCGGACCCATCGCGCTCCGAAATCCATCCGGAGCATTCTCGAGATGGGTTCTAGCTCAAGTGGCGCCGACGTGCAGCGTGCGCGCCTCGCTGACGATCGCGTGCATCGGGACGTCGTGGGCGTCGGCGGGTACCTGCTCCAGCACCTGGAAGTCGTGCACGACCGCGATCGCCCGCGCGCGCGGCAAGCGCGGCAGCAGGCGGGCGTAGAAGCCGCGGCCGAAGCCCAGGCGGTGGCCCTGGGGGTCGACCGCGACCGCCGGCACCAGGATCACCTCCACGTCGACGGTCGAGACCACGGCGCTCGTCACAGCGGGCTCCTCGATGCCGAAGCGGTTGCGCGCCAGCGAGTCGTCGGGCGAGTGCGCATGCAGGGTGAGCTCACCGGCGCCGTCCATCCGGGGCAGCGCGATGCGCGCCCCGCGCCGGGCCGCAGCCGCCAGCGCGGAGGCCGGATCGATCTCGCCGCGAAAGGCGCGATAGCCGGCGACGCACGCGGCGCCACGCAGCACCGGCAGTGCCAGCAGCCGCTCGCACAGCGCGCGCGAGTGGGCCGAGCAACGCCTGGGCTCGAGCGCCGCGCGGTGTTGCAGCATGCGCGCGCGAATGCCGGCCTTGTTGCCTGGACCGTCAGCGTTCGGGGGTGTGCTCACGTCTGCTCCGCCCTACGTTGACGCACATCAAGCACATCGGCGCTCCTGCCGCGCCTGCCGGCCTCGCTACGGGCTCTCGCTGGCAGCGTCGGCCTCGAGCCGGTTGTCGATGCGCGCGATCGCGCCCGCGATGGCCGTGCGTGTGAGCTGCGCCACCTCGTCGAGCTTGCTCTGGGACGCCTTGAGGTCGTCGGCGAGCCCCAGGGCCGCAAGCGCGAGCAGCTGCGCCGAGGAAGCGCTCCTGCTCCCTTGACCCAGCGCCTCGACCCGGTCGTTGACCACGGCTGCCAGCTCCTGCAGGTGGTCCTCGTCCGCGTCCGCCACCAATCTGAACTTCGTGCCCGCGATTTCCAGGGTGATCGTACGCTTCACAACCACATGTCTATCCGTGCACATCCGGGGGCGTCAAGACGCGACGCCGGTTTCAAGCTCGCGGATAAGCCTGTTATCCTTTTGATTGCAAGACGCTCGCGAGCTTCTTCTTTCTCTTGATCGCTTGCACCAAGGACCGGAGCGCCGACCGTTCGAGTGAGATCGCGACAGCCGCGGCGCACGACATGAAGCCATGATCAAGGTCGAGTGCGAATCCTGTAAGGCCCCCTACGAGCTCGACGAGAAGCGCATCCCCGACAAGGGCATGAAGATGCGCTGCCCGAAGTGTGGCACGAGCTTCCTCGTGACGAAGTCAGGCGGCGGCGCATCTCCCGCTCCGCCTGCGCCCCCACCTTCCCCCGGCATCGGCAAGGGCACGGTGATGGGCATCGCGCCGGGCGCGATCCCGGTACCGCCTTCGCCTGCCGCGGCTGCGCCCGCGCCGCCCGAACCGGCTCCCGCGCCTCCTGCGCCTGCAGCCGCTCCTGCGCCGCCTGCGCCTGCGGCTGCGCCCCCGGCCCCGGCCGCGCCAGCGCTAGGCAAGGGTACGGTGATGGGCATCGCGCCACCCACGCTCGGCGGCACGAAAGACGCGGCTCCGGCCGCGCCCGCGGGCGTGATCGCACCGCCGTTTCCCGAGCCCGCCGCGCCCGCGCCTGCAGCCCCGGCGCTGAGCTCGCCGGCGAAGGGTGCGTTCGGGGGCACGATGATCGGGGGCGCCGCGCCTGCGCCCCCAGCGCCTGCGCCCCCAGCGCCTGCGGCTCCCCCTGCTCCCGCCGCTCCCGCCGGGGGTGTCGATGTGCCCGACAACCTGCCGCCGCCCGCCGCAGGCCAGCGCGACATTCAGGACCTGAGCGTCTCGCACATCCAGCTCGATCATCTTCCCAATCCCAACGCGGAAGTGGACCTGCCCGCGCCGGTGGCGAGCAAGAACCAGGAGGTGGACCTGCCCGCGCCTCGCCCTGCGGCCCGGGCGCCCGGTGCTGTCGCCCCTGCACCCGCGGCGGCGGAGGTGGATCTTCCAGCACCCAAGGGCGGCTTCGGCGCGGTGCCGCTCCCAGGCGACGACGTGGATCTTCCCGCGCCCAAGGGCGGGCTCGGTGCGGCGCAGCTGCCCGCCGACGACGCCGACCTTCCGGCGCCCAAGGGCGGCTTCGGCGCGGCGCCCAAGGGTGGCTTCGGTGCCCTCGAGCTGCCCGGCGACGATGCCGACCTGCCAGCGGTCAAGCAGGAGGCGGACCTTCCGGCGCCCAAGGGCGGCTTCGGCGCGATCGACCTGCCCGGTGTCAAACAGGACGCCGACCTGCCCGCGGTGAAGAACGACGCCGATCTTCCGGCGCCCAAGGGCGGGGCCGATCTTCCCGCGCCCAAGGGCGGCTTCGGGGATCTGGACCTGCCCACCACCAAGGCGGACGTGGACCTGCCGGTGGCCAAGGGCGGCAGCGATCTCCCGGCGCCCACCGGCGATGGTGGCTTCGGGGATCTGGAGCTGCCTCCCCCCGGCGGCGTCGAGCTGCCCGCGCCCAAGCACGAGCTGCCGGTCCCGAAGGGGGGCGAGAGCAGCTTCGCGGATCTGGAGCTGCCTGACCTGCCGCCCAGCGGCGGGGGCGCGCCTGCCGCGCCCCGCGCCGACTCGCCCTTCGGTGACATTGAGCTGCCTCCGCCCAAGCCGGCAGCCGATTTGGTGCCGCCCAAGGCGCGCACGGTGCAAGGACACGGTGCCCCGGCGGCCGCGCCGCCGAGTCAGGAGACCAGCTTCGGCGACCTGGGAGTCGACTCGGAGCTGCCGCCATCGCTGCAGGCCGAGGATGAGACCAGCTTCGGCGACATCGGCCTCGAGGACGAGATCCCGATGCAGCAGCAGGCCCCGCCCCAACCGCAGGGCGGCATGCCGCCAGCGGCGGAGTACGGCTCGGTGCCACCCTCGCTGCTGGCTGACGACGTGGATGAGCTCTCCCTCGACGACATCGAGGCCGCGCCGCTCGCTGATTCCGATCTCCTCGAGGAGGAGTACTACGAAGAGGGCGAGTACGAAGAGGGCGAGTACGAAGAGGGCGAGTACGAGGGGGGCGAGTACGACGACGGCTACGGTGAGGAGGCCTTCGACGACGAAGAGGACATGGAGTTCGGCATCGGCGGAGACGCCGACGAGCGCGGCTACTCCCTGCCTCCAGAGCTGGTACGACGGCAGCGTGGCGAGGACTTCGAGGCCAAGCAGCAGGCCCGCGGCAAGCGCACGGTTCGCGTCATCGCCTACGTGGCCGGCGCCCTGATCCTGCTCGTGGGCGCCTCCGCCTCGCTCGCGCTGACCGAGTACGGCGTTTTCGGCATCTACATCTGGGAGGAGTACCTGCCCGAGGCCGGCAATCCGCAGCAGGCTCGGGGCGCGATCGACCGCGCAGAGAAGATCGCCTCGACCGACACCTACGCCGACGTCATCAGCTCGCTCAACCAACTTGGACGTGCGCGCGGAGAGGCAGGTCTCAACCGCGAGCTGCTGACGCGCAGCCTGGTGCACGAGTCACTCTTCATCCTGCGCTTCGGCGACAATCCCAAGGCAGCGGCCCGCGCCGCGGCGATCACGCGGCGTCTCACCGAGCGCTCCTGGCGGGCGCCGGGGGCCGACCTGGCCAAGGCCGCAGACGCCGCGCGCCGCAAGAAGTGGGGCGAGGCCAACGGGCTGCTCAAGACCGCGCGCACGCAGAGCCCTTCCGATCCGTTGATCGATCTCCTGGCCGGCGAGATGGCCATCGCCCAGGGCAAGCTGGAGCCCGCCGAGAAGGCCTTCGCCAATGCTCTCAAGAACGGCGCCGGCGCGCGCGCTCAGTGGGGCCTGGCGCGCGTCGCGCTCTCGCGCGACGACCTGGAAGCCCAGGTGGCCGCGGTGTCGGAGACCTTGAACCTGAGCCCCCAGCACGTCGAAGCGCGCATCGCCGAGTCGCGTATCCAGTGGCTGCAGGGCAAGGAAGAGAGCGCCCTGCACCTGCTCAAGGTGGCGCTGGGGCTGGAGCCGACCGAGGAGGACACCTACCTGTGGAGCTCCAAGAAGGCGGTGGCCTCCGGTTACTCCGTGCTCGGCTTCACACACGAGACGCGCGGGCGCCTGTCGCCGGCGCGCGAGGCCTACAAGAAGGCGCTGGGCGCCGACCCCTACCGCGTCGAGGCGCTGCTCGGGTCCGGTCGCGTGGCCCTGCGTGAGACGCGCTACGGCGACGCCCTGGCGGCCTTCGAGTCGGCGCTCAGCACGGCCCAGAAGGGTGGCAGCAATCCGATCGTGCTCAGCGGCCGCACGGCGGGCGCCGAGGCCCAGCTCGGGATCGGCCGCGCGCTGCTCAAGGAGAACCGTGCGCCGGAGGCCAAGACCAAGCTCGAGGCCCTGGTCGAGAGCCTGCCCGAGGATCCCGAGGTGGTGCTCGCGCTGGGCGAGACCGAGCAGCGTATGAGCAATCCCGAGGTGGCTGAAGCGCACTTCCGGCGTAGCATGGAGCTCGAGCCCACCGAATTCGCCGGCTACCTGGCGCTCTCCCAGCTCTTCACCGAGCTCGGCGATCCGGCCAAGGCGTCGCAGATCCTCAACGAGGCGGCGGCCTACGTGCCGGAGTCGGCGGAGATGCGGCGCATGCTCGGCCAGTCCGAGCTGGCGCGCAATCGGCTCGAGGCCGCCGTGCACGAGTTCAGCCGCTCCCTGGAGCTGAACCCCCACGACATGCAGGCGCGCTACGGCATGGGCATCGCGCTGCGCAAGGCCGGTCAGCTGGAGCGTGCGCGCAACGCCTTCGATCAGATCGCGGCGCAGGACCCCGATTACGCCGGGCTGGCAGAGCAGCGCGGTCTGTTGCACGAGGCCCGCGGTGAGCATGACAAGGCCGTGCAGGCCTACACGGCCGCGCTCGAGAAGGACGAGAACGACACAGGCCTGCTGCTGCGTCTGGGCGCGGCCCAGGTGGCGGCCAACGATCTGGACGCCGCCGAGCAGACCCTGGACAAGGTCATCCGCGAGCGTCCCAACTCCGCCGAGGCCGAGTACTTCATCGGGCGCGTTCAGTTCGCGCGCGGTCGTACGCCCGACGCGCTGACGCACTTCGATCGCGCCGTGGCGCTCGATCCAAACGTGGGCGAGTACCGCCTCTACGTGGCCCGTGCTTCCTTCGACATGGGCAACATCGGGCGCGCGATGGAAGAGGTGCAGAAGGCCCTGGCCAAGGACCCCAGCCTGGGCGATGCCTACTGGGTGCGCGGCAAGGTCCGGCTGCGACAGGGGGTGGTCAAGGACGCGCTGCGCGACGAGAGCCGCGCGCTCAAGCTCAACCCCGCCCGTACCGACGCCTACGCGGTGATGGGCGAGTGCTACGACCAACTGCGTGACCTGTCGCGTGCGATCCAGGCTTACAGGACCGCGCTCAATCGCGAGCCGGACAACGGCTACTGGTGGTTCCGCATCGGCACGATCTACGCCCACGCCGGCAAGCACGGCGAGGCGGACAAGGCGGTCAAGAAGTCGATCGCGATCGGCGAGGAGACCGATCCGCGTCCGGACTGGCTGGCGGACGCCTACAGTGTCGCCGGCGAGCAAGCCGAGACAGCCCGCAACCGCAAGATGGCCATCCGGCTCTACAAACGCTACCTCGTCATCGCTCCGATCTCGCACTTCGACTACGAGGCCATCCAGGACAAGCTGAAGGGCTGGGGCGTGAGCACAGAGGACAGCGAGTACTAGCGCTTGCCTCCGTTCGCCGTTCAGCCTCGCTCGAGTCGGAACGCCGAGGGCAGGAGCTGCTCGGGTCCGATCTCGAGCTGGGCGCCGGCACAGCCGTAGCTGCGCACCGCGGCGATGGGCGGGAACTCGGCGATGACCTGGCGGCACGCGCCGCACGGTGCGGCCGGATCTTGCCCGGAGCACACGATGCTCAGCGCGCGGAAGCGCCGGCAGCCGGCGGCGATGGCGCTGGCGATGGCGTTGCGCTCCGCGCACACGGTCAGACCATAGCTGGCGTTTTCCACATTGACGGCGCTGAAAATGCGCCCGTCGGCGCCCAGCACCGCGGCGCCCACGCGGAAGGAGGAGTACGGCGCGTAGGCGCGGGGCAGGGCGGCGTCGGCGGCGAGCTTCAGCGCGCCCCAGTCGATCTGCTCGTCGCTCATCCTTCCTCCCGCACGATGCGCTCGAGCACGCGGGCGAGTAGCGTTTCGAAGCCGTGCTGGCTCTCCCTCGCCACGCGCTGGACGTCGGCGTGGTCCTGCACCGCGCCGGCGCGTCCGGCGGCCAGGTTGGTGATGCAGGACAGGCCCAGTACGCGGGCACCCATGTGTCGCGCGGCGATCGCCTCGAGCACGGTGCTCATGCCGACCGCGTCGGCGCCCATCGTCGCGAGCATGCGCACCTCCGCCGCGGTCTCGTAGGCGGGCCCGAGCACCCCGGCGTAGACCCCCGTGCGCAGCGGGATCCCGGCGTCGTCGGCGGCTGCGCGAGCGAGCGTGCGCAGGGCGCCATCGTAGGCGCCCTCCATGGAGGGAAAGCGCACGCCGAGGTCCGGGTCGTTTTCGCCGAGCAGGCAGCTGGTACCGGTGAGGTTCAGCTGGTCTTCGATCAACATCAGGTCGCCGGCCGCGAGCCCCTCTCCGATACCGCCGGCGGCATTGGTCAGCACCACGACCTCGGCGCCGAGCGCGATCATCAGCCGCACGCCGAACACGACATCCTGCGGCGCATGCCCTTCGTAGAGATGCACGCGCCCCTGCATGGCCGCCACGGTCAGCCCCGCGGCCTCGCCGCAGACCAGGTTGCCCGCGTGTCCGGCCACCGCGGCGCCGGGCATCCCCGGAATCTCTCCGTAGGGAACGGTCTTGCGTCCTGTGATCGTGTCGGCAAATGCGCCCAATCCCGAACCTAGGACAAGCGCAACGCGTGGCACCGCGAAACCACTGCGCAACAGCGCGTCCTTCGCGCGGGCGAGCTGCGAGGAGGGCGAGGTGTGATCGGACATGCGCGAGCGAACTTTCGAGTTGCTTGAGGCTGCGGCGTTGCCGCGCCCTCAATCATGACTAGAATTAAGTCTAGCCCGGATGTCTCACCGATGCGCGCGCCCTCGCACAACCGCTCGACTCCACAGCGCTTCCACCTCGGTCGCGAATACACGCCGTATGCGCTCCGCTCCCCGAAAGCCCTGCGAAGCCGATCGCTTGCGCGATCATCACGCGCCTCGGTGAGACATCCGGGCTGGCCGTGCTCGAGAACCTGGTCATGAGCGAAGTAGTGGACCGATCCTGGCGCCTGCTGCCGTCCGAAGAGGCGGTCTGGGAAGGTGGTCCCGCGAAGGGCGTGCCACGCGATCTGCGCTGGAGCCTGATCCCCGGGCTGTGTTTCGCCATGGCCGCGATCATGGCCGCCTTCTCGGGTCTGCTCTACGTGGCCGAGTTGCCGGCGGTGCGCTCGTCGGCCTTCACCGCCTTCTATCTGGTGCTCACCGGCGTCTCGGTCGCCCTTCTACCGCAGTACCTGCTCGATCCCTGCCGCTACATGGTCACCGACCGCCACGTGATCTGGCGGCGCGGTCGGCTGCGCCGCACCATCGAGCGCAACGCGATCACCTTCGCGCGCATCCACTGGCACCGCAGCGTGCCGGGCGTGGGCCACCTGGAGCTGGTGCGCGCGGTGCCCTTCGGCCCGCTGTCGCGCAAGCAGCGCATCGTGCTGCACGACGTCCGCGGGCCCGACCGCCTGCTCGCGCTGATCCGGCACACGGAGCCGGCCGAGTTCGCGGGCTATGCCGACGTGCGCCTGACCGACCGGCTCGACCGCGGCGAGCAGGTGATCTGGGGTGCCGGTCCCGCCGGCTGGCGCCTCGGTCGCGCGGAGCTGGTGATCGCGGGGCTCGGCGTGGCGGTGTTGGGCATCGGGCTCTTCCATGCCTACCGCACCGGTCTCGTCCTCGTCGGTCTCGAGCGCCTCGGCTTGCCGGTGCTGTCCTGGACCTGGGCGCTGCTCTTCGGTGCCATCGCACTGAGCGGCGCGATCATCATCGCGGTCGGCGCGACGCTTCTGTGGAACGGTGTTTGGGGTGCGCGCGCCCACGGCTCCGAGACGGAGTACGTGCTCACGGACTCGCGCCTGATCATTCGGCGTGGCCTGACCGAGCTGTCCGTCGACCGGCGCCGCATCGTCGACGTGGCGGACCTGCCCTCGTCCTCGGGCTCCCACAACCTGCACTTGATTCTCGACGGCGAAAACGCCCGCGCCCTCGACGACAGCGGCGCCCTGTCGCTGTTCTCCGTGCCGCGCGCGACGGTGCCGCCCGTGCTCTACGAGGTGACCGAGCGCGAGCTGCTGCGCCGCCTGCTGCTCGACCGACACAGCAGCGACAGCGTGCCGCCGCCCGTTGACACCGCCGCCTGAGCGCAGTGTCCTTTCCGCCTGCTCAAACTGAAGCGGAATCGTCGAGGTTCGCCCAGGAGCGGCTTACCTCCTCGGGCCCATCCTCGACGTACGTGAGTACGCCTGCGGTGGGCCCTGCGGGGGCGCTCGCTCCCGAGCGAACCTCGACGATTCGAGTAGC
>JAPPOT010000301.1 GCA_028817855.1 Myxococcales bacterium | reverse complement strand
GAGCAAGGGGATCGCTCCGGCGCAACGAGCCGCAGGCGAGTGCGGCGCCGAGGCCGCTCGGCCCACGAAAGAGCGCCGCCGGCCGAAAGGCCGAGTGCGCCGTTGAGCTTGCTGTACGAGCAAGGGGATCGCTCCGGCGCAACGAGCCGCAGGCGAGTGCGGCGCCGAGGCCGCTCGGCCCACGAAAGAGCGCCGCCGGCCGAAAGGCCGACGGCGCTATTGAGTGGAGCCGAGGGGGATCGAACCCCTGACCTCATCACTGCCAGTGATGCGCTCTCCCAGCTGAGCTACGGCCCCGAGGGAGTGGCGTTGTACGACACTTTGGGGTCGGCTTCAAATTGAATGGCCGGGCCGTGGGGGGCCGGTTTTTGGACGGATCTGCGGGCATTTAGGACATTGGCTCGGTGCGTCTGCCGTGGCCCTCGCTGTTGCTTTCGTGGTTGCTGTTGGCCTGCGCTGGGCCCGCGGAGGTGGAGCTGCTCTCGCTGGAGCGGGTCGAGCCGCGGCTGGTCGAGCCGGGGGCACAGCTGCGGGTGCTCGGCAGCGGGCTGCCGGTGGGGCGCGAGGGGGAGGTGACGCTCTCGGGGCGCGTGCGGCGGCCCGGGGCGCCGACCCGGGAGGTGAGCGCGACGGCGGTCGGTCGTGCCCTGTCGGAGGACGAGCTGGTGCTGCGGCTGGGCGCCGCGGCCTTCGCGGAGCTGGGGGAGCACGGGACCTTCGAGGGCGAGCTGCGGCTGGCCTTCGAGGCGGCCGAGGGCAACGGGCGCATCACCGGGACGCTGCCGGCGACCCTGGACCTGGTGCAGCCGATGGCGCGCGGACCGGTGCACCGGCACGGCCTGCGCGAGCGCGCGCGGGAGGTGCTCGGCTTCGTCGGCATCGTGCCAGCGCAGAGCGCCTCGACGCTTGCGGGCCTCGTGATCGACTGGACCCGGCCCGGCAGCGAGGCGGAGCGCGCGGGTCTCGTGCACGGCGACGTGATCGTGGCCGCCGGCGGGGTCACGGTGCACTCCCTCGGCGACCTGGCGCCGGCGCCGAACCGCAGCGCGCTGCGCCTGCAGGTGCGCACGCCACCCCAGCGCGACGCGCGTCCGATCGCGCTCTCGCTCGCCGGGCTGGACGCGCCGACGATCGACATCAGCGATCAGCGGCTCAGCATCGTGCTGTGCTTCACGCTGCTGTGCCTGTTGCTGCTGTCGCCGCTGCCGCCACCCGCCGCCTGGTTCGCGCGCTGGCGCGAGCGTCTGCGCAGCGCGCCGCCGCAGCGCTTGCGGCTGTGGGGTGGGCAGCGCCGCGCCGCGCTGCCGGCGGGGGCGAGCTTGTTGGCGCGCGCCGACCGGCTGGCGCGCTGCGTGCTGTGGCCAGCGGCCCTGAGCCTGGCTGCGGTCCTGGTGGTGCTGCTCGAGCCGGCCGGGGTGCTGCGGCTGCGCTCGCTGTCGATCTACCTGGCCTTCGCCGCGGTCTCGGTGGGGCTGTCGTTTCTGGCCGAGACGGGCAGCGCGCGCGCGCGCGTGCGGGTCGCGGCCGACGTGGGCTTCCGGATGATGGTGCTGGTGGTGCTGATCCTGTGCGCCTGCGCGCTGTCGGGGACGCGCACCTTCGATGGAATGGTCGCCGATCAGGGCGCCTGGCCGTGGCAGTGGGCGCTCTTCCGCAAGCCGGCATTGCTGATCTCGTTCCCGCTCTTCCTGGTGTTTGCGGCTCGCCTGGGCGCTGCGACGCTGGCGCTGGGCGACGAGCACCGGCCGGGCGCAGCGGCGCGCTTGCTCGTGGCCGAGCGCGTGCTGACGAACGTGGTGCTGTCGGCGATCGCGGTGGCGGTCTACGCCGGGGGCTGGCAGAGCCCGCCGGAGATTTACCTCGAGCAGGTGCCGCCGCGCCTCACCGGTGCCGTGCTCTTCGTGCTCAAGTGCTGGGGCTTCGCTGCGGTGCTGCAGCTGGCCCGGCGCGTGGAGCTGGGTGCACGCCTGCGCTGGCCCGCGACCGCGGCGGTGTGCGCGGCGGTGGTCGTGCTCACCGCGCTCGACGTCTACCTCGATCCGAGCCAGGCCCTCGATCTCGCGCTGGGCCGCGGCACACTGGGTGCCTTCGCGATCGCGGCCTGGGTCGGGCTCGTTGGGCTGCTGCTTCGCGGCGGCCGCGCGCGGCCGGCTGCACCTTCAGCCTAGCGCCGACAGGAAGCGGCCTAGCCGTTGTGTCTGATCGCCGGCGGTGTCTTCGAAGCGCAGGCCCATCATCGACTTGCCGTCTTCGGTCGGGGCGGCCCACATCACGCTGGCGGTGGTCTCGAAGGGCTCTTCGTTCGGATCCTCGATGCCGTCCTGGGTGAGGATCAGGGTCAGCTCGATGTCGCTGCCCTCGTCGAGGGGCTGGGCGAGGATCACGGCCACTCCACCCTCCGAGATATCGCGCGTCTCGCCGATCAGGGTGTCTCCGTCGAGCTCGATCTCTGCGGCGACCTCGGCCTCGTAGCGGGTGTGCTGTCTGCGGTTCTCCATCGGGCGTCGGCCATCATCGCCAGGAATGCCCCGTTCGTAAAGATGTCGAGCAGGGCCTCGATCTCGGCGATGCGCAGCGGGATCTCCACGTCGCGCGTGGGTGCCAGGTCGCGCCGCAGCTGCAGGCGGCGCCGCTCGTGGTAGAGGGCGACGACCTCGCGGACGAGCGCCATTCGCAGTTGTCGCGCCGCGCGTGCGTCGCGGTGGATGGCGGTCTCCTCGCGGCGGAAGACCAGGCGGTCGAGCTCGAAGACGAGCGCGGCCTCGAGCGTGAGGTCGTCGTCGGTGGACAGGCGCAGGCTGTCGCCCGCGCCATCGAGGTCGACGGCCTGGCCGCGGCGCGCGCGCAGCGTCACACGCGGGACCCAGCCGGCCGCACGGGCACGGGCGGCGAGGGCCGCCGGGTCGCGCGTGCGCTGGGCGCGCTCGGTGGCGGCGACGAGCTCGGCGACGCTGGGCTCGTGGGCGTAGCGAGCGAGGGCGCGCGCGACCGCCGCGG
>JAPPOT010000146.1 GCA_028817855.1 Myxococcales bacterium | reverse complement strand
TACAGGCGCCAGACGTCCTCTGGAAGGTTTTGCATATCCGCGTCCATTAAGCAGACGTCGCTGCCCTGGCTGGCCTTGAGCCCGCTGCGCCATCCACCCTCGATGCCGCGGTTGGTCTCGTGGTGCACGACGACCAGCCGCTGGTGCTGTCGCGCGAGCTCGTCGAGAACGGGTCCGGTCTGGTCGGTGCTAGCATCGTTGACGAGGACCAGCTCGCCCACGATGCTGCGCTCGTCGAACATGGCGAGCACCCGTTCGGTCAGGGCCCTCACGTTCGCTTCTTCGTTGTAGCAGGGCGCGATGACCGACAGCGCGACGTACCGCGGACCCGAGCTCGGTGCGGGCTGAGGTGCGGGATCGGCGAGTGTTGGAATCGATGCCATCAGCTCGGTTGGGCGGACCGACGTTCGTTCCGTAGCCAATCGTACACCTTGCGCAGTCCACGCGTCAGGTCCACGCTCGGCTTCCAGCCGAGGACTCGACATGCGCGGTCGTTCACGCATACGCGATGGCTTCCCGCCGTGACGTCCGGTTCGCCGAAAGTGGGCTCGAGATCCGACTCCGCGACCTCGAGCATCGCGCGGGTGAGGTCGATGATGCGGACGGCTCGGCCGCTCCCCACGTTCAGCAGGGCGCCACTGGCGGCCGAGTCGAGCGACCTTACCAGCGCGGTCACGACATCGTCGACGTACACGTAGTCGAGTGCCTGGTTCCCGTCGCCCCGAATCAGGGGAGGCTCGCCTCCGAGGATACGCTCGAAGTTCCTCACGATGACCGACTTGTATCCACTCCCCTGAAACTGGCGAGGCCCGTACACGAAGTACAATCGCAAGACCGTGTGGGGAAGGCCGGCCGACCCATGAACGTGGGAGAGGAGGTGCTCGCCCGCGAGCTTCGAGATGCCGTACACCGTGCGCGGCTCCGCGCGCTCGTCCTCGCGCATGGGCGGGCCCGCGATCCGCCCGTGTGCGTACAGCGACGACGTGAAGACGGTCTTGGCGACGCCTCGCTGTGCTGCCCGCTCGAAGAGACCGAGGGTGCCCTCGATGTTGGCACGGAGGACGCGGGCGGGCCGTCCAAGGGCCTGGTTGTGCTTCTCCGCGGCCAGGTGAAACAGGCCATCGGCACCATCGAGGTGGGGATCGAGCACTTCGCAGTCGTCCGTTCCGAGGTCGAAGCGCAGCAGCGTCAGGCGGTCCCGGCCCGCCAGCGACTGGATCCACGTGGGGTCGCCATAGCGGAGGTTGTCGATCACGGTGACGTGGGCGGCGCCGCTGCGAAGGAGCCGCTCGACCAGCCACGATCCGATGAAGCCGGCGCCTCCGGTGACCGTGAAGCGGCGGCCTTCGACGAGTGCTCGTTCGTCATTGTCCATCGCGCTCCATTATCGCTCCAATCGGCCGTGAGCGTAATCTTTCGACGGCCTCTAGCGCACCCGCGGTGGCGCGATTCCGCGACCCAGCCGCCGTTGGCGTGTAACCTTGCCGTGCGCCCAGTGCGCCAGCGCGATGGCCCTGACCCCAGCCCCAGAGGGAGACGATGTCGCATCCGGTACTACCGCCGGAGGCTCGCTGTCGGGCGTTCCCAACACCAAGGACGTCAGGAACGAGCAGGGCGAGGCGTGGGTGGAGATTCGTCGGGGGCTCACTCCGCGATGGGGACGTGTGATCGCGGACGCCATGGTCAACCTGGTCGCGCTGGGCGCCGGGTTGGCGTCGTGGGCGTACGTGGACGGCGCGGCGCGGTGGCCATGGATCGTCGCATCAGGGCTCTGGACCGGATACTGGCTACACGCCCATTCGCTCTTCCTTCACGAGTCCGCGCACTACAACCTCGCGCCGAGTCGGAGGGCAAACGATCTGCTGGCGTCGCTGATGTACACACCCCTGTTCGGCGTGACCGTGGCCACTTACCGCCGCATCCACTGGCAGCATCACCGCTTTCTCGGCATGGAGGGAGACACGGAGATCTCGTATTGCAGGCCGCTCAACTTCAGGCGCTTGATTGGAGACTTGTGTGGGCTTGGCGCGATCGCCGCGGCCCTGCGCTACGCGAGCGTGTCCGCGAGAGGGAGCACCGCGCAGCGTCAGGGTCGCGGTGGGATGCGTGCGACGCTCCCGATCGCCGGCCTGTTTCACTCCGGGCTCGTTCTGGGTCTGTGGCTCGCGTGGGGCGTCGCGGCGGCGGCAAGCTGGCTGTTCGGAGTGCTGTCGTACTTCATGCTTCAGGCGGTGCGCCAGACGCTCGAGCACCGGGCCCCGAGTGCAGGGGGACGCGTCCTCGCGTCGCCTGCCGAGCAGGGACCAGTCAATCGCATCTTCGGCGAGGATTTCTTCTCACGCACGTTCGGCGGCGCCGGATTCAACAAGCACATGCTGCACCACTGGGATCCGACGGTGTCCTATACGAGACTGGGGGACATGCAGCGCTTCCTTGAGTGCACGCCCCTACGGGATCGAGTGTCGCAGAGCACCACGACCTACTTGGCGACTGCGCGAAAACTCTGGCATGGCTGAGGCGCTGCGCTGTCCCATCTGCGCGAGTGCCGACACGCGATTCCTCGCGCGAACACGTGACGTCGAGTACTTCGCGACCCTCGACGAGTACGACTACGTGTGCTGCGAGCGGTGCGGGACCGTGTTCCTGCGGGATCCTCCGGTCGATCAGCTGGAGCGCATCTACCCGCCTACGTACTACTCGAGCGACAGGGAGGAACGTGGCGGCTTGTTGGCACGCGTCAAGGACGCGCTGGACCGCGCGTTTTTCCGTGAGCTACTGAGCGAGCTGCCGGGCGACGAGCTTCGCGTGATCGACATCGGCGGGGGCACTGGCTGGATCGCGTCTGCCTTGCGACGTAGCGACCCACGTGTGCATGAGACAGTCGTCGTGGACTTGAACGAGGATATGCGTGAGGTGGCGGAGGCGCGGGGCCATCGCTTCGTGTGTTCCACGATCGAGGCGGTGGACCTGGACCAGACGTTCGACGTCGTGATGTTGCTCAATCTGATCGAGCACGTGCGAGACCCGCGGGCGGTGCTGCGACGCCTGCTGGGGCTCCTTGCGCCGGAGGGCGTGCTGGTGATCAAGACGCCGAACACGCGGACACTAGATCGGCGCCTGTTCGAAGGGACCTACTGGGGTGGCTATCACGCGCCGCGGCACTGGATTCTGTTCAATCGGGAGAACTTCACGAGCCTAGCGCTCGAGTGCGGCTATCGGGTGCGGAGTCTCCGCTTCACCCAGGGCGCGCCCCAGTGGGCTGCGAGCGTGATGGCGCTACTTCTACGGCGGGGCTGGGTGAAGCTCTCGCACCAGCGTCCGATGGTACACCACCCGCTCTTTGCCCTGTGTATGGTGGTCTTCGCCGGCCTGGACTTGCTCCGAGCGCCCTTCTCACAGACAGCGCAGATGTTCGTGGTACTGGAGAAGGCGGACTGAGCCCGCGTCACGTCGAGTGTCCCACTCGATCGGGACCGGCCGTTCAGGGGGTGCCACGCAGCCCCACGAGCCCGCATAAGCGCGGGCGATTTGCGCGAGCTCAGATCCGAATGGAAAGGCGCTCGCACACGCCGAGTACCTCGTCCACGATCGATCCGGGGACCGCGAACGGTGTGGTCGCCGAGACGCGCTCGAGATGGGCGGCGATGTCCTCGGCGGTCGGCGTGCGGTCGCGCGGTGCGGCCCAGCCCTCTCCCAGACCCACGAAGGCCCGCGCGAAGCGCCGGGCGCAGGCCGCGGTGTTTGCCAGGATGCCGTGGGGGGCGCCCTCGAGGGCGATCACGTTGGCCAGCCCAGGCCCCTGCCTGCGCCGGTGACGATGGCAACCTGTTCGCTGAAGTCGATCACGGAGGGTCCTCCTCGATCGGAGCGTAGCGAGTCTCCGCCTATCGCAGCGGTCAGCGCCTTGCCGTGCCGGCCAGATTGTCCCTCGACGGCCATTTCGTTGCCTGGGGCGCTCCCCAGCGGCCGATCTCACGGCACCGCGAACCACGTCGGCACCTCCTGCACCACCTCGGCCCGCGCCGGATCGAAGCTCAGCATGCCCGCGACCGCCGCACACTCCGGCAACGGATCATCGTAGGACCAGGCGACGTCCTCCACGACACGTCCACGGACCTGCGCAGTCCAGTACGTCGCCGCTCCCTTGTAGGGGCAGTAGGTGACCGTATCGCTTGCCGCCAGCAGGTCCATGCGCGTCGCCTGCCGCGACGCGTACAGTTGCGGGAGTCTCGAGGTCTCGTACATGCCGACCACGTCCGCCGTGTCGACCAGCACGACACCGTGGAGCTCCACCCGCAGCCGGCGGCGCACCTGCAGGCAGTCGATCCGATGGTACGGGTTGCGCGGGTGCCCCAGGACCCGCTCCTCCTCCTCATACCAGTCGCCCACGGCGTCCCACGGCACGCGTACGTGGCCGGGCGCGCTGGGCTCCGCAGCGTGCAGTAGATCGTCCGGCACGTCGCCCTCTGGAAAGGCGTAGGCGGGCGGCTGGCCGCTCCGATGTACGAGCAGCACGCGCTCGCAGTCGATCACCGTCCGACCGCCAACGCGTGCACGAACGCGGCGCAGCAGCGGTTCGACGTAGGTCGTGGCGCCGTCCGCGCAACGATCCAGGCGACCGGCGGGGCTGCGGCTGTGTGGCCCGCGTCCGGTCGTCAGGCTCACAGGGCGCCCCGCCCGCCTGGCGTCTGCTTCTTGGGAAAGCCGCGCACCATGGCGTCCACGCTGAAGGAGGCCAGCAGCTCGCCGCCCTCCGCGTGCACGCGACACTCGGAGTGCGTCATGCCGTCGCCAGCAAACGTCGAGTGGTGTCGGTAGAGCGTCCAGCGGTCGGCGCGCACGTCGGCATGGAAGGCGAGGTGGATCGCGTTGATCGCCGTCGAGAGGGTGCGGTGGGCCTGCGCCTGGCCGATTCCGGCGTGGGGCCGCATGGCGGCGGCGATCGAGACGTGGCCCGTGAAGTGGGCGAGCAGCGCGGCGTGGATCGCTGGGTCCTCGGGGACGTCGCGGTAGCGGACCCACGCTTCGATTACGGGCGGGCCGGCCGGCGCCTCCGGATCGCCCGTGTAGGCGCCGTCGACGAAGCGGATCTCGCGGCCGGTCACGCCCATGTCGAAGGGGGGGCTGGCGTCGACGCTCGCGGTCACCGGCTTCGGCACCGCGTGGCGCATGACGTCGGGCGCCGTGGCGTCGAGCAGCATGATGCCGCTCGCGCACGTGCGGTCGCCCTGGCGTACGCGCGGAGCCAGCGTCGTGAAGCTCCGCCCGCCGCTGAGCTCCTCGAGCTCGAGCTCGAGCGGCTCGCCGGTCCCGGCCGCGCGCATGAACACCATCGATGCGTGCACGACGCGCCGACCCTGGGTGTGGCGCGAGGCGGCCACGATCGACTGGGCGAGCATCTGGCTGCCCTCGACCACGCCGCGATGATCGCTGTCGGCGTCGCGCGGCGTGCTGATGAAGCGCCCCTCGCTCCGCGACCGGACGTCGAGAAGCGCGATCAGGTCCGAGACATCACCCCACACGGGGCGCCGCGGTGTCTGTTCGGCCGCCTTCGCCAAAGCCACGGCTACCCCTTGCTCCTAGCCTTGCCCTTGTCCTGCATCGCACGCAGGCCGGCCAGGGAAGGGATGCCCCCGGTGACCAGCGCGGCCCGGGCGTGGCCGAAGTGGTGCATGTCGAAGATCGAGTCGATGGCGTTGGTGTAGCCCTGGATGTCCATCGTCTGGTTCACCGCGCGCTTGGCCATGCGCAGCGCGAAGGCGTCGTTGCGCGCGATCTTCCGTGCCAGGTTGATCGTGGCCTCTTGCAGCTCCTCGAGTGGCACCACGCGGTTGACCATGCCGATCTGCTCCGCCTGCTGCGCGGTGATCGCTTCGCCGGTGAAGAGCAGCTCCTTGGCCTTGCGCGGGCCAAACTCCCAGGCGTGGGCGTGCAGCTCGACGCCGCAGATCCCCATCGCGAGGACGGGATCGGAGAACTGGGCGTTGTCGGACGCCACGATCAGATCGCACGGCCAGCACAACATCAGACCGGCCGCGATGCACTTGCCCTGGACCGCCGCGATCGAGGGCTTGGGGACCGAGCGCCAGCTCTTGGCATAGCCCAGGTAGTGGCGCGTTTCCCAGTCGTAGTAGCTGTCGGCATGCCACTCGACCGGTTCCGAGCTGTCGCGCGTGCTCGACATGTCGTGCCCGGCCGAGAAGTGCTTGCCGTTGGATCGGAAGACGATGACCTTCACCGCGGGGTCGTGATCCGCGCTCTTCCAGCACCCGTCCAGCTCCTCCAGCACCTTGCGGCTCTGGGCGTTGGCCGCCTCGGGGCGATTGAGCGTGATGACGGCGACGCCGTCGGTGACCTCGTAGAGGACGTGGTCGAGGTCCATCACGCCACCATTTCGTCGAGGCCCATCAGCCGGCCGAGGTTGCCGCCCATGATCTTGCGGACGTCGTCCTTGCTCATACTGGACGGCAGGTGCTCCACGTAGGTCGTGGGCTCTGCCAGCCCCTCCGGGTGCGGGTAGTCGGACCCGAAGAGGATGTTGTTCGTGCCGCCCATGGCCTCGGCCAGCTCGACCATGTGGTCCTCGAAGAAGGGGCTCACGTAGACCTGGCGCTGGAAGGTAGCGACCGGATCCTCGTCGAAGGCCTGCGGCATCTTCTTGTAGGTCTCGGCCAGGTTCTCGAGCAGGTGCGGGACCCAGCTGCCGCCATTCTCGATCACGGCGATCTTGAGCTCCGGGTGGCGGCTGAAGAGCCCGTGGCATACGGCCGAGGCCATGCTGTCCTCGATCGGACGCTTGGTGGCGGTCGCCATGCGGAAGGCGTCATCCTTGAAGGGCAGCATCTCCGACGGGCCAGTCCAGTCGGCCTGATAGCGGGCGTAACCACTATCGGAGGCATGCATCGTGACCAGCACGCCGGAGTCGACTGCGCGCTTCCAGAAGGGATCGAACTCCTCGAAGGCGAAGGAGCGCGAGCCGCGGAAGCCTGGCACCGGCGCCGGGCGAATCAGGATGGCCCTGGCGCCGCGCTCCAGCGCCCACTCCAGCTCCTCGATCGCCCTGTCCACGATCGGCAGGGAGATCACCGGGGTGGTGAAGATGCGGTCCTCGTAGTTGAACGACCAGGTCTCGTGAAGCCACTGGTTGAGGGAGTGCACGATGGCGTGGATCGCATCCGGGTCGTCGCGCATGCGCTCCTCGAGCACGCTCGCCAGGGTCGGGAACATCAGGGTGCGGTCGATGCCGAGCTCGTCCATCAGCTCGATGCGGGGCTCGGGGGTACGGAAGGCGTCGATGCACTTCATCGGCTCGCCGGTCAGCTCGCGCATCGTCTTCCCCTCGGGGTTTCCGTTCTTGTAGAAGTCCTCGTGGGCCCCCGGTCGCGCGACCACCTCGAAGGTCGGGTTGGGGATGTAGTTGCTGATCGTTCCGTTGACCACGATCTTGGTGCGACCGCGCACGCTCACGTAGTCGATCGCGTGCCGGTACTTCTTGGGTAGGTGACGCGTGAACGCCTCCTCGGTCTCGTAGAGGTGGTTGTCGGCATCGAACACGGGGAAGTCGCACTTGCGAGCGATCGGCATGTCTCACTCCTCTGCAGGAATCACTACAGAGAGCCTTGATTGATTTTGACGTCGGTGTCAAGACTGGCCAGGCTCTGCCGGCTGGCGGGCTCGCGAGAGGGACGGGAATGGTCACAGGGAACAGTCGTTGGCCGCGGTTGCGATTCCGCACCGTGCTACATGCCCCAAGGTTGGTGAGGCGAGGTCTTCGCACCCGCCAAGCCACCCACGACTCGAAGAGATGGGGAACGTGAGCGAGGAATGTCCGACGGGAGCCGGCTTCTTGGCGTGTCCACCTGACGGCGCGGCGGTGCACGAGGTCGCGCTGCGCGACGGCCTGCAGAGCGAGCCGGTCACCATCGACACCGGTGGGAAGGTGGCGCTCGCCAATGCGCTGATGGACACCGGGCTGACGCGGCTCGAGGTGACGAGCTTCGTGTCGCCGCGCCGGATCCCGCAGCTGGCAGATGCGGAGGCGCTCATGATGCGCCTGCCTCGCCGCAGCGGCATCGCCATGAGCGCACTGGTGCCGAACCTGAAGGGGCTGGCGCGCGCGCGCAGCGCCGGCATCGGTCAGATCGCGGTGCTGTTGAGCGCAAGCGAGACCTTCAGCCAGCGCAACACGAACGTGTCGATCGCCGGCATGCTCGCCATCCTCGAGGAGCTCGTGCCCGCGGCCGTGGAGCAAGGTGTGGGCGTACGCGGCTACCTGTCGGCGGTCTGGGGCTGCCCCTATGAGGGCGAGGTCGATGCCTCGCGCGCCGTGGACCTGGCCACGAAGCTGCTCGAGCTCGGCTGCGACGAGGTCTCGCTGGGCGACACCAATGGCGTGGGCACACCTGGGCAGACGCGGGCGCTGCTCGAGCGCTTCCTCGATCGCATCCCGGCCGAGCGTCTCGCGTTGCATCTGCACGACACGCGCGGGATGGCCCTGACGAACGTGGCGGTCGGGTTGGACATGGGCATCCGCACGTTCGATGGATCGGTCGGCGGCCTCGGCGGCTGCCCCTATGCGCCCGGGGCCTCCGGGAACCTGGCCACCGAAGATCTGGTCTACATGCTCCATGGTCTCGGCGTCGACACGGGAGTCGACCTGACGCGACTGTGCGCCGCGGCGCAGCTGGCGGAACGACTGGTGGAGCGCCCCCTGCCGGGTCGTGTCTATCGCTCCCTCGCGCCCGGTTGCAGCCAGTCTCCTGGCGTCGCGCACGCAAGAGCGTGAGTGCCCTGCGCGGTCGGTTGGGGCCGGCCAAGCGTTTGCACTAGCAGCCAAGGCACTCCGCGGACATTGCAGGATGCCAGCGCGCGCGCGAGGGTATGAATGCCGTCACCCGTAGACCACACACACACAGACCCGTGCAAGGCACGCCGCCTGTCTGGACGAACTCAGTGGGCGGCGTGCCTTTCGTACATCGCGCGGATGGAGAATGCGCCCCAACCGGATGGCACCGCTGCGAGGCGACGCACGGTGCGCCCGCTGCTGCCAGCCAGAAAGACCGTCGAGATGGGGGTCGCACGCGAGGGGGGTGCCACAGGCGACATCGCGCCCGACACGGTGCTCGCAGGGCGCTACCGCATTCAGCGTCCGGTCGGGCGCGGCGGAATGGGCACCGTCTACCGCGCGCTCGACCAGGCCAATGGCCGCACGGTCGCTCTGAAGGCTCCTGCCGTCCACGAGGACCGGCGAACCGCTGAGCTACAGGCGGTGCTCTTCGAGCGCGAGTACCACGTGCTGACGCAGTTGAGCCATCCCCACGTGGTTCGCGTTTTCGACTACGGGGTGCACGTGGACGCCCGTTCGGAGCGCCCCTTCTACACAATGGAGCTGCTCGAGAGCGCCGACCTGCGATCGCTGTTGCCGCTCCCGTGGCCGCGCGCCTGCGCCATCGCACGCGACGTCTGTAGCGCCCTCGCCCTGCTGCACTCGCGCCGTCTGTTGCACCGCGACGTGGGCACGCGCAACGTGCGCCTCGACGCGAGCGGCGCAGCGCGGCTGATCGACTTCGGCGCCATGTCCACGATGGGCGCCGGAGCCACGCTCGTCGGCACTCCGCCCGCGGTACCGCCGGAGGCCCTGCACGGCGATGCGCTCGATGGCAGGGTCGACCTCTACGCAGTGGGCGCGTTGCTCTATCACATGCTGACGCAGCGCCATGCCTACAGGGCGCGCCGCTTTCGCGATCTCGCCAAACAGTGGGCGCATCCGCCGGTGCCCCCCTCGCTGCTCACGGACGAGGTGCCCGAGGGGCTCGATGCGCTCGTGCTCGAGCTGCTTGCCCTCGACCGCAATGCCCGGCCACGCACGGCGGCGGAGGTGATCGAACGACTGACGGCGCTGGCGGGTCTGGATCGGGACGAGCCGGAGGCCCTCTCGCGAGCCTATCTCGTCACCCCGTCGTTGATCGGTCGCGAGTCGGAGCTGGACGCCGTCCACCGCGCCGTCCGGCGGCTCGCACAGGGTGAAGGCGGCAGCGTCGTGATCGAGGGCTCCTACGGCCTCGGCCGCAGTCGCATGCTGGATGGCGCGGTGCTCGCGGCGCAGCTCGCGGGCGTGACGGCCCTGCGCGTGTCCGCGGCGGACCTGCTCTCGGAGCCCTTCAGTCTCGCCCGCGCCATGTGCGCGACGGGGCTCGAAGTCGTGCAGCCCGAGATCCTGGAGGCTGCAGCGCCCGATGGCCCCACACTGGGGCACGTATTGCCGGGGCTGCACAACAAGCTTGGGGCGCCACCCCTTGCCGAGCTGCCCAGGCATGTTGGCGTGGCGCGCATTCAGGAAGCGCTCGCGCGCCTCTTTCGCCGCCTGGCGGCGGGCCGTCCCCTGCTGTTGGCGATCGATGATCTCGGACGGGCCGACGAAGCTTCGGTCGCCGTGTTGTCGATGCTCGCGACCGATCCGGAAGGCGTCCCAGTGCTCATGGCCTTCACCCGGGACGTGGGAGCCGCGGTCGGGAACGCGTGCCAGCTGCTGTGCGAGCTGGCCTCGCCGATCGCGCTACGACCGCTCGACGCGGACGAGACCGAAGCGCTGCTCGAGTCCGTGTTCGGAGCGGTTCCCGGGCTCGCGGTGACCGCGCGCTGGGTCCATCGCCTGGCATCGGGCAATCCGCAGAAGTCCATGACGCTGGCGCAGCACCTGGTCGACCAGGGGCATGCGCGCTTCTCCCAGGGCAGCTGGGTGCTGCCCGCCAACCTGGAGGCGCTGTCGTTGCCGGACAGTCTCGAGGAGGCGCTCGATGCCCAGGTGGGCGGGCTCGGTGCCGACGCGCGGCGGCTTGCGTGCCTGCTGGTGCTCAGCCTGGATGGCGCGCCGCTGTCGCTGGCGGAGCTCGCGCGGGTTGGGGTCGCGGACACGGCGCTCGATCCGCTGGCCGTCCATGCCGCGATGGAAGAGTTGACGGAGCGCCAGATCGTGTCCTGCAACGACGGCCGCGTCTCCGTGCGCGAGGGCTTCGAAGGCGCCGTCCGCCGCGGGCTCGATGCGGCCACCGCCCGCCGCCTTCATGGGCTGCTGGCCCGTGCGTGCTCTGCGCGCGGGGAGAGCGATCTGGTCGTGGTCCATCACCTCCAGGAGGCCGGCGAGGACGCGGCGGCCCTGGAGCGCATCCGCCCAGGGCTCGAGCCGGGGCGTGACCCCTACGTGCTCGACCTTCTCAACGTGCGTCACGCGGAGCTCGCGGCGAACGTGCTCCGGCGCGCGCTCTTCCATGCCCAGTCGAGTGGTGAGCCCCAACGCCTGTTGCATGCCCTGTGGCTGCGCATCAACACGTTGGCTTCCATGTTCGACGTGCTGCCGGCCTTCGACGAGCCCCTGGCGCTCCTGCGCCACGACATCGGCCTCGACTACCACGACGCCGACGTGGAGGAGCTCGACCCGCGCAGGCGGATCGAGCGCGCGATCGAGCGGGCCCGCTCGCGCCACGAGACCGCGCCAGCCCACCGTGGCGTGGACCCGGGTACGGCGCTGGTGCTCTACCGGCAGACCGTCGGGCGCTTCCTCGGCCGCGCGAGCGCCACCCTCGATCTTCCGATCCTGCGCCGTGCCCGCGCCTTGCTCGACCCGGTGCTGCCCCTATCGCCTGCCTTTCAGCTCTTGCACACCACAGTTCGCATCGCGGACGAGGGGCTGCGGGGACTCGATGTGCTGCCGGAGCTCGAGCAGGTGATGCGCGGCAGGCGGGAGGCCGTCGAGCGTGGCGACGCCCGCTACGAGGCGCTGCTTCGGATGGGGCTGCACTACCGCCTGGCCCTCGAGCAGGCGCGCCGCGGCGATCCGGGCCTGGAGCACGCGCGCTTCTTCGATCGGGATCCGGCAACGCGCGATCTGGCGGCCGCGATCGAGATGTTCGTGAACCTGAACCAGGGGCGCGTCGAGGAGGCCGACCGCGTGCGCGAGCGGCTGCGCGCGCTCAGCGCCCGTGGCTTCTCCCGGCGCATCCTCAGCGACCTCCTCTACAACGAGGTGATCGTGTACTCGCTGATCGAGAGCATCGGCCACCTCAAGGGGCTGCTCGATCCGGTTGAGAGGATGGCCGCGCGCCATCGCGGGTGGGAGCCGATTCAGCGCGTCGCCCACGCGGCTTATGACCTGCATCGCGGCGAGCCGCAGCTGGCGATCGATCAGGCCGAGCATGTGCTCGGACACGTGCGCCCGGGCGAGCACCTGGCGTGGCTGATCGCCATGCCCGTCGCGGTGCGCGCGCAGATCGACGCGGGTCGCGCCGAGCAAGGGGCCGCCAGGGCGCGGGAGGCGCTGGCGAGCAGTCGGCATCACGCGCTGCACCCGCTCGGCCGGGTGGCGCTGCTCTCGTGTCAGGCTCTGGCGGAGGCGACCTGCGAGCACGCCAGGGCGCGCGGGACCGGTGCAGCCGCGGAGCAGGCGATCGAGCGCAGCGCCCTCGATGGGGTTCCGCGCGCCTCGGGCCTTGCCCTGTGCGCGCGGGCAGCGCTCGCGATCGGGGACCGCGACGCCTACGAACGTCGCCTCGCTGCGCTCGACCGGGTCTGCGCGCGGGCGGGGGGGAGCGCCCTGCACGTGCTCGCGGATCGCGTGCGTGTGGCGGCCCAGGCGCGGGGCAACTGGACCGCCGCGGCCGATCGGCCGCGGGCGGGGGAGGCCGGTGGCGAGCCCGACGGCGATCAGATCACGAAGGAGAGCCGCTGACTCAGTAGAGCAGCCCGACCGAAAGCACCGCGCCAGCGATGGTGCCGTGCGATCCGAAGCCGGGCCAACCCGGGTTGTTCGTCTGCAGTCCCTGGGCCTCGGGGATGGGATCGCCGTTGATGTCGGTGCTGTCGTCGGGCCACTCGTCCAGCACGAGCGAGCGATCGTCGCTGGCCGCCACGGGGTTGCCCTTCCACTGGTGGCGCTCGCGCAGCAGATGGAGCTGGCCCTGCGCGCCGAAGCGCAGGGCGATGTCCCAGGCGTCGATCGGCCAGGTGTAGGTCGCGCCGCCATTGGCGCCGATGCGGTCGTTGTCGACGTAGTTGGTGCGGCCCGTCTGCAGCGGTACGGGCGAGGGCTCGAAGGTCAGGTCGGCGAAGGCAGAGAAACGCTGGCCCCGGTAGCGCGCCCCGACGGCGGCGGCCATGGTGTCGGACCACTCGTAGCCTGGCAGGGGGCGCTCGCCCTGGCGGTTCAGGTATTCAGACCAGCGTCTGAACATCGCCGTACCGGCCACGGAGATCGTGTGCGGCTCGCTGCGAAGGACCTGCAAGTCGGCGGCGAGCGCGAAGGTCCACGGCAGCCACGAGTGGATGTTCGTGCGCTTGGCGCGCTGGCTGTCGCCGTTGGCCAGGAAGGTGCCCGAGTCCGCGGTGATCTCGAGCATCTGGGGCGTGTGCACGACCACGCTCACGTCGAGGGTGTCGATCGGCTCGAGCAGCGCCGAGAAGTGGGGCGCCATTCCGATCGAGGCGTCCACTTCGGTCGACAGCAGCAGGGACTCGCTCAGATTGCCGGCGTTGCCGACGTAGGTGCTCGCGCGCGCGTCATTGAGCAGGTTGAGCGTGAAGGTCAGGCCCAGGGAGAGCCAGTCGGTCGCCCTGATCCCGGTGCCAAAGGCGAGGGACATGGGCGTCAGGCGATCCGAATAGAGCTCGGCGTGCAGGCTGTTGCTGAAGTACTGCTCGCGCTCGTCCCCGAAGAACGAGTGCGCCTGAAGCAACGTGCCGACCGGCACCACCGAGTAGACGCCGAGCGTCCAGCGATCGTCGACCACGTGGTTGACGAAGCCGACGACCTGATAGATGCGGGTGTTGCCGCTGGTGCCCGCGCTCTGCCGGGGCTGCGCCTGGATGTCGGTGATGCACCCATCCCCCGCCGCGCAGCCCTCCTCGAGCCAGAGGGTCGGTACGGGATACTGCTCCCGCAGCACGTTGAGGTTGCCGACTCCCACATCCATGTCGCTGCTGCGCCCGTCCAGGTCGATGCTGATGGCGTCGTTGAGCACCAGCCAGCCGAGCTCCAGCCCCTGCTCGGCCTGGGGCAGCAGCGCCGGGTTGAAGTAGGCGGAGGCCGCGCTCGCTCCGGTGCCGCGCGCGTTGAAGCCGCCGTCGCCGAAGTTGCCGCCGATCAGCTCCAGCAGGGGGGACGCGCTGGCGGGCGCGGGCATGGTGGCGAACCCGAGAAGAGCGGCGAAGCACGCCACCACG
>JAPPOT010000874.1 GCA_028817855.1 Myxococcales bacterium | reverse complement strand
ACGAATGATTCGAACGAGCCGTAGCCCTTCACCTCGTAGAGGCGCTCGTCGCGGAGCTCGGTGAGGATGAGGCCGACGTCGAAGAACGTCTTGGGGAGGCTCCGCTTGAGGCCGGTGATCTTGCTGGTGGCGGTCGAGAGCCGCGCGAACTGCTGCTTGAGCGCGACCTTGCCACCGGTGCCTGCGGGCGCCGCTGCGGTGCCATTCAACGGCTTGCTCTCCGCGGCCTTGGCCGTCTTGGTCGGCTTGGGCCGGGCCGCAGGCGCCGGCTTGGCCTTGGCCGCCGGCGTGGCCTTGCTCTTCGGCGCAGCCTTGGGCTTGGCAGGTGCGGCCTTCTTGGCCTTCGCTTTGGCCGGCTTCGCGGGGGGCTTCGGCTTGGCCTTGGTGGCCTTCTTGGCGGCCTTCTTCGGCGCGGCCTTGGACTTGGCCGCGGTCTTCTTCGCAGCGCCCTTGGCAGATCGTGAGGTACTCTTGGAGCCGCCCTTCTTGGCCGCCGATTTCTTCAATGCTTTAGGCATGTTCCCCCAGATCCTCGGGTACGCGCCGGGCACGCTCGAGGGGGCGATGGCCCCCAAGCACCGGAGTGCGATGGTCGGCCGATAGCATCCTTTGATGCGGGTGTAAAGTTCCTACCTTCACACATTGTAGTGAAATGTATGGAGTCTTCGACACGGTCTAGGAAGTGGCGGCTATTTGCTCGAAGGCCTTGCGGATTTCCGCGTCCAGGTCCGCGTACTCCTGCACGTGGGGGAACTGGGGAAACTCCTCGATCACGTTGTCCGGGGCGCGGAACAGGATCCCCGCATCCGCCTCCTCCAGCATCGTGGTGTCGTTATAGGAGTCCCCGGAAGCCACGGTGCGGAAGTTCAGGCCTTTCAAGGCCTGCACGGCCTTGCGCTTGGGGTCCTCCTGGCGCAGCCGGTAGGCCGTGATGCGGCCCGAGGCGTCGACCTCCAGGGAGTGGCAGAACAGGGTCGGCCAACCCAGCTTGCGCATGAAGGGCTCGGCGAACTCGTAGAAGGTGTCAGAGAGAATCACCACCTGGTACTCGGCGCGCAGCCCATCGATGAACGCCCTGGCACCAGGCAGCGGCTCCATCGTGTCGATGACCTCCTGGATGCGCGGCAAACCCAGGCCGTGCTCGTCCAGAATGCCCAGGCGGCGCGTCATGAGCTCGTCGTAGTCAGGAATGTCGCGGGTGGTCAGCCGAAGCTCCTCGATACCGGTCCGCTCCGCCACGTTGATCCACACCTCGGGGATCAGCACCCCCTCCAGGTCCAGGCATACGATACGCATGGCGGCGTCATCGCCGCTTCGGCGGCGCACGTCAAGCCGCTTCGGCGGCGCACCTCAAGCCGCTTCGGCGGCGCACCTCAAGCCGCTTCGGCGGCGCACCTCAAGCGCCGTACAGGCGCCGTCAGTCCAGCGGCAGCGCGTCGTCTGCGAAGGGCTCGAACTCGTCACTCTTGGGCGTCTCGAGCAACGCGCCATCCACGCCATCCCGACGGACGATGAACGTCTCGCGGGAGAGAATCTCGTTGTCCTCGCGCGCGACCACGGTCACGTAGTTGATGCCCGGGCGAAGCGGCACGGTCGTATCAAAGCTGACCTTCTTGGGCGTCGAGGCCCCGCGGTTGGACTGGTAGTAGACCTTGCGCGGCCCGACGAAGATGTAGAGGTCGCGGATGATGCTGTCGTCCGTGGCGCTCCCGCGCACGCGCACGTGGGGCTCGCGGGTGAAGAGCGTGTCGCCGTGCTCCACCTCGAGCTGCGGAGGTCGGTGCGCCAGCACGTCCTTGAGCGCACCGTCCGCGCCAGCGCCCGCCCTGATCTCCTGCTGGTGCACCCAACCGGGTCGCCCCTCGCCCAGGTCGACACGGGTGTACTCGCCACTCTTCGCCTGGGCGGGTAGGGCCACGGCGCCCTTCGCGACGCGCGCGATGGCCTTGCCGTTGCGCTTGGGTTGCTCGTAGACCATCGCGCCTTTGCCCAGCACGACCTGCCCGGAAGCGGCAGTCACGGTTCCCTTGTCCTTGACGATCGGCACGTGCAGCTTCTGCCCGGCACTCTCACGCGACACCGTGTCCCCGACGGACACCTGGAGCTTGGCCTCATCGGCAGGGAAGTCCGGCAGCACCTCGAAGGTAAAGGCCACCTGGTGCTCCTCGCCGGGCTTGAGCTCATCGAGCTGGAAGCGGCCGGCCTGCAGCAACACGCCATGGCCCGAGAGGCTGCGCAAGTTGGCTACGGTCTTCTCGCTCGCGCCATCACCCACGTTGCGGACGCGCATGTACACCGTCGCGAGCTCGCCGCGCTGCACCTGGCCATCGCCGTTGCCGCGGCCGTCGTCGGCCACGTGCACGGTGTAGGCGAAGCGCGGCGTCGGCAGGGCGCGCACGGTGGTGCGCACCGCAACAGGCTCAGGTACGTGCCCGTGGGCCTCGCTGAACAACACGCGCACACCATCGGCGCGCTCGGCCAGCGTCTTCGGCAGCTTGCACTCGCGCTTGCCCGTGTCCTCGTCCTTCAGGCACACGCCCAGCGTGGCGGTCCAGGACTTCTTCTGGCCCGGCGCGAGCTTGCCAAAGACCAGCTCGCGCTCGCTGAAGAGTCGGTTGTCGCTCTTGGTCGTGGCGCGCAGCTGATACACCGGCGCCTTGCCGCGGTTCTCCACCGTGACCTCGAGATCGAAGGGCTCGCCGGCGGTCGCGACGTCGTCCTTCGCGCTCGTGCTCACCTCGACCACGAGTTGGCTCGGCCCCTCGTCCTTGCCCACCGACCAGTCGACGCCGTGCTTGGCGAGCTCGGCCTCGGTCAGCTTCATCTCCTTGTCGGTCGCGGACTCGATCACCGGCTGCGCATCGCGCAGCAACTCGCGGCGGCCAGGGCGCCGCGCGCCGTCGAGCAGCTCACGCGCGAAGCGCGTCAGGAACTCCGCCTCGCGCTCGTTCTCCTCGAGATCATCCGGACGCGCTTCCCGCAGGCGCTGTCGCAGGTCCTCGGGCAGGTAGTAGTGCAGCACGTGGGCCGGCTTCTGGCCGTCGCGCGCGCGGTCGTGGGTCAGGTGCGCGGTGAGGTCGCTCTCGCGCGGGTAGCCGCCGTCCACGAACAGATCCATGTCCTGCGGGTCGACGGTCATCGGCTCGATCTCGATGTCGGGGACGATGCCGACGCTCTGGATCGAGATGTCGCCGGGGGTCAGGTACTGGGCGATGGTGAGCTTGAGCGCCCAGCCGTCGTTGTCATCGCTGTAGAGCACCTGCACCGAGCCCTTGCCGAACGTCCGCTCGCCGACCACCAGGGCGCGGTCGTGGTTCTTGAGCGCGCCGGCCACGATCTCGCTCGCCGACGCGCTGCCGCCGTTCTGCAGCACGACCACGGGATAGAAGGGCTCGGTCCCCTCGCTGCGCGCCAGCTTGCGCTCGCGCTTGTCCGGGTCGTTGCTCGAGGTGGTGACAATCGTGCCGCTCGACAGGAAGGTATCGCCGACGCACACGGCCTGCTGCAGCAGGCCACCGGGGTTGTCGCGCAGATCCAGGATCAGCCCGCGCATCTTCTGCTTGTGCAGCTTGCCGAGCCCCTGCCGCAGGTCGTCGCAGGTGTTGGACTGGAAGTTGCTGATGCGGATGTAGCCGATCTCGTCGGCGAGCATGCGCGTCTCGACCGATTCGATGTGGATCACCGCGCGCACGAGCTCGAAGCGCTTCGGGCGCGTCCAGCCCTTGTTGCCCTCGCGCACGATCCACACGCCCACCGATGAGCCCGGGGTGCCGCGCAGGCGATTGACCGCCTCCTCGAGCGGCATGTTCAGGGTGGACTCGTCGTTGATCTTGACGATCCGGTCCTTCGTCTTGAGCCCCGCGCGCGCGGCCGGGGTGCCCGGCATCGGCTTGATGATGGTGAGCTGGCCGTCGCGGATCGAGATGACGATGCCGAGTCCGCCGAACTCGCCGCGCGTGTTGAGCTGCATCTCGCCGTACTCCTCCGGCGTGAGCAGCACCGAATGCGGGTCGAGGGTTCGGAGCATGCCGTTGACGGCGGCGTACTCCACCTCGCGCAGCTTGATGTCCTCGTCCTGCTGCAGATTCTTCTGCAGGAAGCGGAAGATCTCCTGGAAACGCCAGGTGAGGGACCAAGGGGAGTTGACGTCCTCGGCCTTGAACTCGCCCCATTGGTCGTTGACCTGAACCTTGAAGCTCGGGGCGTCGGCTTCCGCGTGCACCAGCACCGGCGGCACGTTGCGCTGGATGGCGTTGAGCCCGGCCAGCAGCATGCGACGATGGTCGATGCGCTCCGGCTCGACGTAGTTCTGGTTGACCTTGGTGATGACCGCCTTGAGTACCCGGACCCGGGAGAGGTCGTACGGCACCCGCTTCTTCGCGGCTTTGGCCCGCGGTGAGGTATCAATATCGAAATCGAGGCCGTTCTGCTGGGGCCAAACGAAGGTGATGCAGAAGGCCGCGCCGAGGGCGAAGAAGACGAGAAAAGGTCGAAGCCAGCGGTACATGGGCGTTGCTCGGGCGCGAAGCGGCCCGTGACCCGAGGAAAACACTGCAAGTCTAGCAGGGCGCCTCGTGGCGCATCACTCCTTTTTTCGGCCGCGGAGGCCCGGGCGTTTCACTCGGCGGCGGCTTCCCTCAAGTGTCGCAAGACCTGCGAGGGGACACTCACTTTGTCTCTTCGTGCCCTGGTTGGGACGGAAGATGGCGCGCACCCTCCGGCTTTGGGCCGACGTGCGGTAAACTCCCACCCCCAATCAAGATGTCCCCGTCTTCGACGCATCGCTTGCGCGCTCCCCTGGTCGGCAGGGACCGGGAGCTGCGAACGCTCGAGCAAGCCTTCGACCGCGCTCTCGGCGGACGGCTGCCACAGCTCGCGACCCTCACCGGCGCGCCCGGAGTCGGCAAGAGCCGGCTGCTGCGCGAGTTCCTGGCGGACTTGCGCGCCCGTAGCTCCGGCGTCGAGGTGCGGGTGGCCGCCTGCCGCGAGGACGGGCCGGCGCTGGGGCCGATTCGCGACATCCTGCGCGGGCGCTTCGGCATCACCGAGGAGATGGCGCCGCAGGTCGCCTTCCCGCTCTTTCGCGATGGCGTCCACGCCCTGATAGGCGAGCGCCGGACCGGCGAGTTCGTTCGCTTCCTCGGCGCCTTCCTCGACCTGGAGCTGCCGAGCTCGCCGCTCACCGACGCCCTCGACGAGGAGCCCGCCCAGCGCCTGCGCCTGGGTCGGACCGTGCTGCGCCGATTCCTCGAGCTCGACGCGGACGCCACCCCGCTGGTGATCGCAATCGAGGACTGCCACTGGGCACACGAAGACCTGCTGTCATTGCTCGAGTACGTCGCGGAGACCGCCCAGGACGTGCCGCTGCTGATCATCGCCGCCGGCCGCAACGAGCTGCTGCAACAGCGAGGTGAGCTACCCGAGGAGCGCGACCTGCGCATCGATCTCTCTCCGCTCGAGCCCGACGACACCGCGACGATGGTGGAGCACCTGCTCTCGCCAACCGGGGAGCCACCGGAGGAGCTGATCGACACTGCGGTGGACCTGGCCACCGGCAACCCCTACCTGGTCGAGCAGATCGTGCGCTCCTTCCTAGCGGAGGGCGTGCTCGTGCCGCTCGACGACGGCGCCTGGGCGGTAGACCTCCGACGCGTGGACGACATCGAGCTGCCGCTGAGCGTGGAGGATGCCATCGCTGCGCGCATCGCCGCGCTCACGCCGTCCGAGCGCAACACCTTGGAGATGGCCGCGACCATCGGAGGGGTCTTCTGGCTGGGTTCGCTGCTGACGCTGGAGCGGCTCGATGGCAGCCCGCCGGACGACGCGACCGGCGCGGAGTCAGATCGGGCGCGTCTACGCGCGATGCTCGAAGACCTGATCGAGCGCGACTACCTGCTCGAGATGCCGGACTCGACCATCACGGGCGACCCGGAGTACGCCTTCAAGCACAACCTGGAGCGCGAGTCCCTGCGCCGCTTCACCAGCGCCACGCTGCAGGCGCGCTACCACCTGGCGATCGCGGAGTGGCTCGAGCCGCGCCTCGGCGAGCCGACCGAGGAGCACTGCGAGCTGCTCGCACAGCACTTCGAACGGGGCGGAGCGCCCCACCGGGCCGCGCTCCACTTCCTGGCCGCGGGGGAGCGCGCGCGGCGCCGGCTCAGCGCGGCACGCGCGGCGGACTACTACCGGCGCGGGCTCGTGCTGCTGGCCGTGGGCGAGAGCAACGCGCGCGTGCGCGCGCTCGAGCACTACGGCGAAGCGCTGCAGCAGTGCGGCCGCAGCGACGACGCGCTGGGCGCGCTCGAGGGCATGCGGCGGCTGGCCTACCGGCTCGACCTGCCGGGTGAGATTGCGCGCGCCCACGGTCAGCTCGGACGCGTGCATCGCGACCAGGGCAAGCTGGCGGCGGCGCTCGGGCACTACGAGGCGGCGCACCAACTCTTCTCCGACGCCGGCGACCTGCACGGCGAGGCTAGTGCGCTCGAGTCGATGGGCGTGCTCCAGGGACTGCGCGGCAACGCGGAGGGCGCCGAGCACCTGATCCGCGAGGCGCTCTCGACCTTCGACGGTCTCGGCGACGACCGCGCGATCGCGCGCTGCCACAACGACCTGGGCATCGTGCTGCGCGAGGCGCTGCGCTGGGACGAGGCGCTCGAGTCCTTTCAGGAAGCGCTCTGGCGTTGGCGCAAGATCGACGACGCCCAGGGCGTGGCCGAGTCGCTCACCTTCCAGGGCGTGGTCCAGGGACATCTGGGGGACGACGGCGAGGCCGAGCGGCTCTGGAACGAGGCGCTGTCGCTGGCGCGCACGAGCGGCGACCGCGTACGCGAGTCGGTCGTGCTGACCTGCCTCGGTGGCTCGGCCTACCGCGCGGGCGAAGGACAGCGCTCGATCTCGCTGCTGCAGGAGGCGGAGTCGATCGCGGCGAGTCTGGGCGACCGCATGCAGGAGGCTGACACGCTGCGGAGCCTGGCGAAGGCGCGCGCGTTGATCGGCGACCTGCCCGGTGCGATGCGTGACGTGGAGCGCGCGGTGCGCCTGTTCGACAGCGCGGGCAGCAAGCCGCAGCTGGGCGTGGCGCTGCGCACGCGGGCGGAGATCAGCGGCACGAGTAACTGGAGCGGGCGCGGCGGCGCGGATCCCGCGCGCGAGTTCGAGCGCTCGATGCGGCTGCTCGAGGAGGTGGGCCACGACCTGGAGCTGGCGCGCAGCTGCGAGGCCTACGCGAGCTACCTCGCGCGTACGAAGCACGAGGCCGCGCGGGAGCAGGTCGCGGGCCTGCGCAAGCGCGCCAAGGACCTGCTGGAGCGGCGGCGGGGGCTGACGATCCGGCCCAGTCGGATTCCGGCGGCGGCGCCGCCGCGCAGTCGGGTGTAGCTACCCGGGCAGGGGCAAGGGCAGGCGCAGGAGCAGGTTTCTGGGAGCTTGCCGGGGAGGGCGGCAGCGGTCAGCATGGGCCGCCATGACGGCGCGTCGCGTACACGCGGGAACGATCCCGGAGCCGGTCCTCTCGCTCTGCAAGGCGATCCGGGACGGGGGCTACCGTGCGTGGGTCGTGGGCGGGAGCTTGCGCGACCTGCTGATGCGGCGCGACCCGAAGGATTGGGATCTGGCGACCAGCGCGACGCCCGAGCAGATCACGGCGCTCTTCAGGCGCGTGATCCCGACCGGCATCGAGCACGGCACCGTGACGGTGCTGTGGCATGGCGAGCCCTACGAGGTGACCACCCTGCGCGGCGAGGGCGGCTACAGCGACGGGCGGCGGCCCGACCACGTCTACTTCATCGACGACATCGAGCAGGACCTCGCGCGCCGCGACTTCACCGTCAACGCGCTGGCCTACGACACAGTCGACGATCGGCTGATCGATCCCTTCGGCGGGCTGAACGACATGGATGCGGGGCTGCTGCGCACCGTGGGCTCGGCCGAGGAGCGCTTTGCCGAGGACGGCTTGCGCGTCCTGCGGGCCGCGCGCTTCGTGGCGGTGCTCGAGTTCGACATCGAGCGCCACACGCGCAACGGCATCACCAGCTCGCTCGAATCCTTCCGCAAGGTCTCGCCGGAGCGCGTGCGCGACGAGTGGCTCAAGACCTTCGCGGCGCGCGTGCCCTCGCGCGGCTTCGAGCTGATGCGCGACACCGGCATCCTCGCCATCACCTATCCCGAACTGATGGACCAGGTGGGATGCGAGCAGAACCGCTACCACGCCTACGACGTATGGGGGCACACGATGGCGTGCATGGACGCTTGCGAGCAGGGGCCGATCCACCGGCTGGCCGGTCTCCTACACGACGTGGGCAAGCCCAAAACGCGCGAGCTGTCGGACAAGACTGGCGACTACACGTTCTACAACCACGAGGTGGTGGGCGCACGCATGGCGGAGGGCTGGCTCAAGCGCTACCGCTTCTCGAACGACGAGCGCCAGCAGGTCGTGCACCTCGTGCGTCACCACCTCGTTTGCTACGAGGACAGCTGGAGTGATGCGGCGGTGCGTCGCTTCATCAAGCGCGTGGGACTCGATCGCGTCCCGGCGTTGCTCGCCCTGGCCCGGGCCGACGTGCTCGCCAAGGGGCGCGAAGTGGGCGAGGAACTGGCCGCGCTCGAGCGGTTGCAGGCGCGCGTCGACTCGGCCGTGGACCAGGGTGCGGCCTTCGGCGTGCGCGACCTGGCGATCGGCGGCACGGACGTGATGAAGCGGCTGGGCGTGCCACCGGGGCCGATCATCGGCGACGTGCTCGAGAAGCTGCTTGTGCGCGTGCTCGACGACCCGGCGCTCAACGAGCGCGACCGATTGCTCGACGCGGTGGACGAAATCGGGCAAGAGATGCATCGCTCATGAGCGGCTTCGTCGATCTGCACAGCCACTACATCCCCGGCGTCGACGACGGCGTGCGCAGCCACGCCGACGGGGTGGCCCTGTGCCAGGGGCTGGCCGCGCTCGGCTACGCCCAGGTGGTGGCCACGCCGCACATCCGCACCGCCATGTTTGACAACCGCAGGGGTGACCTGGAGGCACGCTTCGCGCGCTTCGCGGATCAGAGCGCGGGCGAGACCGGCATGCCCGAGCTGGGCCTGGGGGCGGAGCACTTCTGCGACGACGTCTTCATCGGGCTGTTCGAGCGCGGTGAGGCCTTGCCCTATCCGGGCGGCAAGGCGCTGCTGATCGAGCTGCCCAGCGACAGCATCCCGCTCGCCCTCGAGCAGCAGGTCTTCAAGATGAACGTCCGCGGCGTGCGCCCCGTACTGGCACACCCGGAGCGCTACTCGCCGCTCTTTCGCAGGACCCACGCGCTCGATCGGCTGCTAAACATGGGCGTGCTGCCGCTGCTCGACATCATGTCGCTCACCGGCAAGTACGGGCGCTGGCCGCGCCGCGCCTCCGAGCGCATGCTGGAGGAGGGCGTCTACTACGCCGCCTGCAGCGACTGCCACAAGCCCGAGGACGTGCCGAGCGTGGGCGCCGGCATCGAGCGGCTGCGCGAGCTGGTCGGGCAGGAAGAGGCGCAAGCGCTGCTGGGCGAGCACCCGCGCGCGATCCTGCGCGGAGAGGCCGAGCCATGAGCGTCGGTGCCGAGCCGGCAGGGCAGGGCGATGTGGCGAACCCCGAGTCGGAGGCATCGCTGCTTCGACGCATCGGCCCCAAGCTGTTGATCTCCATCGTCCTGGGCGCGCTCTTCGCCTGGCTGGTCGCGCGGGGCGGGGTACCGCTGTGGCCGACCGCCGAGCTGTGGCAGGGCGTCGCCCCCTGGACGGTCCCGCTCTACCTGACCTCGCTGCTGCTGGTGCACTACTTCCGCGCGAGCCGTTGGCGCTTTCTGATCGAGCCGGTGCAGCGCGTGCCGATGCGCGACGTGGTCCTGCTCAACTGGATCGGCTTCTTCGCCATCTTCGCGATGCCGCTGCGGCTGGGCGAGCTGGCGCGGCCGGCCCTGACCAAGCTGCGGCACGGCATCCCCATCTCGGTGGGCCTCGGGACGGTGGCGGTGGAGCGTGTGCTCGATGGGCTGATCACGAGCCTGTGCGTGGCCTGGGCGCTGCTGGTGCTGCCGCGCGTGGAGACCTCCGACCCGATCGCCACTCACCTGCCGACCTATGGCTACGCCGCGCTCGGGCTCTTCACCTGCGCCTTCATCGCGCTGGCCATGTTCCTCTGGCAGCGGGCGCTGGCGCGCAAGCTCACAGCCATGACGGTGGGGCTGGTCGCGCCTGCGCTCGCCGAGACGCTGGCGCAGAAGGTCTCCCACGTGGCCGACGGGATACGCTCGATCGGCAACGCGCGGCTCGCGCTGGGTTTCCTCGGGGAGTCACTGCTCTACTGGGGCTGCAACGCGCTCGGCGTGTGGGCGCTCGGCGTCGGCTGTGGCCTGCCGATGGACCTGGGGCACGCGGTGGCCGTGATGGGTGTGCTGGCGATTGGAATTTTGCTCCCGACTGGCCCGGGGTTGTTTGGGAATTTCCAGCTGGCCGTCTCGGCGGCCCTGCGCCTCTACTTCGCCGAGACGCTGGTCGGCAGCCAGGGCGCCATCTTCATCTTCCTGCTCTACTTGCTCCAGTCGACGGTGATGGTGGTAGCCGGGGTGATCCCGCTCTACGCGATGCGCCTGCGAATGGCGGACCTGCTGCGGGTCGAGGTCGGCGAGACCGACCCTCCGCCGGCGACCCGCGCGGGCTGATCGCCTGTCACCGACCTTGTCGAAAAGTTGCCCGCCAGCGGACGGCGGTGGGACAACCGGGGCCGATGCGAACGCTTTGCTTGGCTTTCGTAGTGCTCTTGCTCTCGGCCCCCGTGGCCGAGGCCCGTCGTCTGAAGACCTTCAATTATTCCTATGACCGCGTGTGGTCGAGCGCCGTGCGGCTGATGCGCGTCGACTACAACAGCCCGATCACGGAGAAGGAGAGGGAAGACGGCTACTTCCTCTTCAACTTCCCGCATCAGGGCAAGGACTACTCCGGCAGCATCGAGCTGGCGCGCGTGCGCGACGGCGGCGTGGCCGGCGTGCGCGTGGCGGTGCAGATCGGGCAGATGCCCGAGTACGTCGAGATGATGATCCTGGGCCGGCTCGAGAAGAAGCTGAAGTCGGACTTCGGCCCGCCGCGCTCCAAGAAGCCCGAGCCCGACGAGGAGCCCCCGGCAGCGCCGGAGGAGGGCGACAAGGGCAAGGAGACCCCGCCCGAGGAGGGCGCACCGGGACCGGAGAAGTAGCTGGGCGCTTGCCTTCGTGCCGATTGGATGGCCGGGCCTGACTCTTTTCGCGCGCGGGTTCGCGCTCGCACGGGCGCGCGCTCTGAGCGCTTGCAGGGGCGCGCTTCGCGGAGCCGCTATTGACACCGCTGTAAGTTAGTGGTTTGAATCCTCTTCAAACAGGTTGGGGCGCTGGGCGAACGAGGAGACGACAGGGATGAAGTTCGGGATTTTCTACGAGCACCAGCTGCCGAAGCCCTGGAACGAGGGCGACGAGCACACGCTCTTCCAGGAGGCCCTCGATCAGGTCGAGCTCGCCGATCGGCTCGGCTTCGACTACGCGTGGGAGGTCGAGCATCACTTCCTCGACGAGTATTCCCACTCGTCGGCCCCCGAGGTCTTTCTCGCAGCCTGCTCCCAGCGCACCAAGAACATCCGCCTCGGCCACGGCATCGTGCAGATGCCGCCGCGCTTCAATCACCCGGCGCGCGTCGCCGAGCGCATCGCCACGCTGGACCTGGTCTCCTCAGGGCGCGTGGACTGGGGGACGGGCGAGTCGTCCGCGGCGCTCGAGCTCGAGGGCTTCGGCATCCCGGTGAAGGAAAAGCGGGAGTCCTGGAAGGAAGCCACCGAGCAGTGCGCGAACATGCTCGCCATGACCCCGTACCCGGGCTTCAAGGGCAAACACTTCAGCATGCCATGCCGCAACGTCGTGCCGAAGCCGCTGCAGAAGCCGCACCCTCCGCTGTGGGTGGCGTGCTCGCGCCGCGACACCATCCACCTGGCGGCTCGCGCCGGGATCGGCGCGCTGACCTTTTCCTTCGTCGACCCGGAGGAGGCCAGCAAGTGGGTCAACGAGTACTACGACATCCTCAAGACCGAGTGCGAGCCGATCGGGCACACCATCAACCCGAACGTGGCGATGGTGGCCGGCTTCAGCTGCCACCCCGATCAAGCAGAGGCGGAGGCGCGCGGCAACGACGGCTTCCGCTTCTTCGGCTTCGCCCTCGGGCACCACTACGTCTTCGGTGACCACAAGCCGGGCCACACCGACATCTGGTCGCGCTTCGAGAAGGTCAAGTCCCAGCAGGAGCGCAGCCCGGCCTGCATCGGCACTCCCGATCACATCCGCAAGCACCTGCGGACGTTTGCCGCCGCGGGCGTGGACCAGGTGATCTTCATCCAGCAGGGTGGACGCAACCAGCATGCCCACATCTGCGAGTCCCTCGAGCTGTTCGCCAAGGACGTGATGCCCGAGTTCCACGAGGGCGAGGCCGAGCGCGAGAAGCGCAAGATGGAAGAGCTCGGCCCGTATCTGGAAGAGGCGATGAAGCGCAAGAAGTGGATGGAGCCCCTCGACGAGGAGGCCACGCCTGTAGTGCAGGCGTGGGGCCGCCGCATCGCCGAGGAGCCGGAGAGGCTGCGCAAGAACATGGGCCAGGTGCTGCGGCGGGCGACCGGAGTGGGGCAGGGCAGCAAGCAGAGCTAAGCGGCACGACCCGCAACCGGGCGCCCGGGCGGCCGATGAGGGGAGCATGCAGGACTCCCGCCCGCTCGGCGCGCTCGGCCTCGTGCTGGTGACGCTCAGCCTCTCGACGCTCGCTACGACCTCGAGCGAGACGCCCGCGCCGCCGGCGCGACCCGAGCCACACGCGCCACGATCGCTACCGAAGGCCGCGTCCGGCAACGGGGCGCTCGCGAGCCTGCGGGAGGGCGGGCGGATCGACGCCAACCGCGCGACCACCGACGAGCTGCAGCTGCTGCCCGGCATCGGCCCGCGCCTGGCGGAGCGCATCGTGCGCCATCGCGGTGAGCACGGCCCCTTCGCGGACATCGCCGGCCTGCGGGCGGTGTCCGGCATCGGCCCGCGCACGCTCGCGCGGCTGGCGCCGATGCTCGAGGTGTCCGCCTCAGTAGAGGTCGAAGAAGATCACGACGCCACCCGCGGCCACGAAGTAGAACGGGTCGTCGTCGAGGGCGGTGAGGCGCACCTTCAGCCGTAGGTCCAGCGAGAGGGCGAGCTCACGGGAGAGCAGGTAGTCGGCGCCCACGACCGGGCCCGCGATCGCGTCGGCGGTGGACCCGCCATCGGCAACCGCGAGCAGCCCGCCGGCCCCCAACCCGAAGTAGGGCACCACCTCGAGAACGTCGATCACATAGAGCAGCTCGCCGGTGGCCAGTCCCAGGTGGGTGGCCTGATCACCGGGATGCAGCCCGTAGCCGCCGCGCAGGCGGAGGGTCCAGACCGGGTCGAGCCCGATGCCGACCGCGGCGTCCACGACCACGCCATGGCTGTCGGTTGCGCGGGGCGCATGGGCGTAGCCGGCGGAGAGACCGAGGGTCAGCTGATCTTCGTAGGCGAGTGCCTGGGAGGCAGGCGCGAGCAGCGACAGCAGGGTGGCCAGCGCGAGGGCAGGGCGTGTCACGCCCGGGCCCATAGCACAGGGCGGCGCACGCGGTGGCCGGGGGCTGGCTGAATTGACTTGGTCCAGGCCCGATGCTATTCGCCGCCGGCGGCGCAAGTACCCGCCGCGCAGCGAAATTTCGGAGAATTTCCGTGGCCGAGAGCGAGCAAGGGTCGAGCGAACAGGAAGGCAAGAAGGTGCCAAAGCGGCAGGCTGACGCGGCCCGTCGCCTCGCCGCCAGGCGTGCGGCGAAGGCCGCCGCGAAGGCCTCCAAGCGCGGCGCCGACACCATCCCGGATCGGGTCGAAGAGAAGGTGGAGAGCGCTGCCTCCTGGTACGAGCAACACGCCAGGACGCTGTGGATCGCGATCGTCGGCGGCGTGGCCATCGGCTTCGGCGCGGTGCTGATCAGCGAGCAAGCCGGCCAGGCCGGCCGCGAGGGCGCCCGCGCGCTGGCCGAGGGCGTCACGACGTCGATCTCGCCGATCGTCGCCGAGGACGCGGAGAAGCCCGAGGGCGTGGACGAGACCTACGTCAGCGCGACGGCGCGCGCCGAGACTGCGATGGATCGCTACCGGGCGATGCTGGCCCGACATGGCAACGAGCCCGCGGCACCGTGGGCCCAGCTCGGTGAGGCCACCGCGCT
>JAPPOT010000794.1 GCA_028817855.1 Myxococcales bacterium | reverse complement strand
GTTCGGCGGCGTGCCCACCAGCGTGCCCACCCCCCCGATCGAGCAGGCGTATGCGATCGCCAGCAGGCCCCCGGTCAGGGCGCGCCGCTGGCCCGCATCGTCCGCCGCGATCACGAAGGTGCCGAGCAGGATCGGCATTAGAATGGCGGTCGAGGCCGTGTTGCTGATCCACATCGAGAGCAGCATCCCGGTGCCCATCAGGGCGGCCCGCGTCCGCCACGGCACCCCCGCGATGGCCGGGTGGTTGACGATGGCGTGGGCGATGCGTCGGTCGAGCCCGTGGCGCCCCATCGCCGCGGCGATGAAGAAGCTGCCGTAGAACAGGAAGAGGAGCGGATCGGCGTAGGGGTGGAAGGCGCTCTTGGCGTCGGTGATGCCGGCGGCGACCATCGCCGGCGCGATCATCAGCGCCGTGACCGGGATCGGGACCACCTCCGTCACCCACGCCACGATCACCGCCGCCGCGATGGCTGCCAGCCGCTGCTGGACGGGGTCGAGCCCGGTCGGCAGCAGCCACACGATGGCGAATGCCAGCGGTGCCAGGATCGCGCCCCAGCGCGCGCGGCTCGAACCCGGACCCTCCATGGACCGCCGATCTACCACGCCCGACCGCCCTTGTGCGTAACCGTCCCACAACCCCTGTTGTGGAACAGTGCGGCCCCCCCGACGGTTGCTTCCAAGAACTTGCGAACCACGGGCTTCTGCCCAATGGTCAGGCATAGGTGTTGATGCGTCCCTTGCGCCCCACTTCGGCTCGAGCCCTGCTCGCGCTGACCCTGCTGTGGGTCGGCGCCGGCTGCGATCCGGTCGCCGACGAGCCGGCCCCGCCTGCCGAGCCGGTCGAGCGGCCCCCGGAGCCCGAGCCTGCGCGCAAGCCGCCCATGCCCGAGCCGCCGCCGATGCTGGACCCGGTCCCGCTGTGGGATGGGGGCAAGAGCGCGCGCGAGGTGGACGCTGCCGCCGCCATGGCACACGGCCAGGTGATCGTGGACCTGGGCGAGGCCTGGACGCCCTACCTGTTTACGGAAGGGCCGGGCGCGCTGCCCGCGGACGCCCCGGAAGACGCCGAGCCCGAGATCCTGACCAACGGCTACCGCACGACGTATCTGAACCTGGCGCGCGGCAGCTTCCCCGATGACCACCACGGCGAGCGCGCCAAGAACGACAAGTACCTCGAGCTCTACGGCATCATGCCGACCCTCGACTTGCTGCGGATCCGATTCCGCGAAGCCAAAGAGCTGGGCTGTGCCGAAAAGGTCGACATCACCGCCCTGAAGGAGTTCGAGGGGCTGATCACCTACCGGAGCAACGACGCGGCCCGCAAGAAGGCGCGCGACTTCCTCTTCCTGCGCAATCAGGTCAACAAGTACCTCGAGAAGCAGGGCGTCCAGGACCCGGCCGAGCTCGACCGCGAGCAGCTCGAGGACCGCGAGAAGGACCGTCTCAAGCGCTACCTGCGCCAGGCGCCCGACTGGTATGCGGTCGCCGCGACCCAGGACCGCCTCAAGTGCGAGGGCTACTTCAAGGATCGGGGACGCCCGGTCCGCGGCGCGCTCGACTGGACTACCCACGATGCCCTGGCCGAGTTCGAGCGCCGGCACCGCGTCTACAGCTGGGGCTACCTCGGGCGCGACACCCTGAAGGTGCTGCGCATGGACACCCTCGAGGCCGAGCGCAGCGCGGTTATCCGCGTGCTGACCGAGCGCGCGATCCACGCCTCGGGTGTGATCGAGGACGGCAGCATCCTGCCCAAGCGCGACGGCTCGCCGCGCACCTACACCGGTGCCGACGGCAAGGAGCACGAGATCCCGAACCTGGTCGCCGACCTCGAGCAGCGCGTGATCGAGGCCTTCGGCTTGCAGACGCCGGAATCGACGCTGGCCTGGCTCGAGGGCCTGGGTGAGCTGCCCGTCGAGGGCCACCGCTACGTTGCGATCCAGGGGCCGGAGCTGCCGGAGTACTACGACGGCAACATGGAGCTCACCCTCGACTACGACCGCGGCGACGTCTGGTACGACTTTCCCTACGACACCGAGGGCAAGCAGCGGGCCCAGCCGGTCGAGCGGCGGCCACGCGTCTCCCTGTCCACGCGCTATCTCGGCAAGCGCGTCCCGCTGGCGCGCTTCGGCACCACGATCGGCGGCTGGCGCAGCGAGAAGATCAACGAGACGGTGATGTGGAAGTACAAGGACTCGCCGATCGGGTCGCGCGTCTGGTCGCGCATCGTGGCCTCGCCCGTCTGGCTGCCACCCGACTCCACGCCTCCTCGCGACCTGCTCAAGCGTCGTCGCAACCGCAAGAAGGGCGAGCCGCGGTACCAGATCAACTACCACGAGACCGGCCCGAGCTATGCCTCCGCCTATGGGTTGGTGGCGGCCTACCACCGCAAGTACATGGAGCGGGGCAGTGGGCGTATCGAGATCGGCGGCGACGAGGGCATCCGCACCCACGGCTCGGTCGACTACATGAGCATCATGCGGCGGCACTCCCATGGCTGCCACCGCCTGCACAACCACATCGCGGTGCGTCTGATGAGCTTCGTGTTGGCCCACCGGCCCCACTATCGCGTCGGCCAGCAGCCCCTCGCCTTCAAGAAGACGATCGAGTACGAGGAGGAGACCTACAACCTTGACCTCAAGCACGGCGGCTACGTCTTCGAGCTCGAGAAGCCGCTCAAGGTCAGGGTCCACGAGGGGCGCATCCGCGGCAAGCTCAAGGAGCCGATTCCCTTCGGCGTGCCCAAGTACGACAGCGAGATCGGCGCCTACGTGACGCCCGATGGCGGCGCGGTCGAGGTGCGTGGCAACCAGCTGGTCGATGTGCCGATGCCGGTGCCCGACGGCGGGGTGCCGGAGGCCCTGACCGACTCGATCACGCCTCCGCCGGCGCCGCCGATGCTGCCGCCCGCGCGGGTGCTGCCCCCCGCGCCCACGCGCAAGAACACCGGCAATCCGCGCATTCGCGGCCGCAGCTTCTTCGGCAAGCCCGAGAGTTAGCTTGATC
>JAPPOT010000023.1 GCA_028817855.1 Myxococcales bacterium | reverse complement strand
GGGTGGTGCTGACTGTGTCAGCGGGCTGCTAGTGTCCTGAGTCCTCTGGGGTATAGCCCCACGGACGGCGGGCGAGGACCTCGGTGCCGCGGGTGCGGGTGGTGTCGTCGAGGGTGCCGAGCAGGGCGGCGCGCAGGGCAGCGGTGAGCTCGCTGGGGGTGGCGAAGCGGTCTTCGGGTTCCTTGGCGAGCGCGGTGGCGAGCACCAGATCCACGTCCGGGCCGAGGCCGGGGACCTGGCCCGAGGGCTGCACCGGCATCGCGTAGGCGACCGAGAACATGATGCGCGGGGTGTCGGCGCCGGGGAAAGCGGGGCGGCCGGTCAGCACGCGGTAGAGCACCGAGCCGAGCGAGAAGACATCGCTGCGTTCGTCCACCTCGCGACCGCGCGCCTGCTCCGGGGACATGTAGGCGGGCGTGCCGAGCACGCCGCCGTCGCCGGTGAGCGTGCCGCCCGAGTCGAGCAGCTTGGAGATGCCGAAGTCGAGGATCTTCCACGATGGGCTGTCGCCCACCGCCGACGGACCCACGCCCGCCTCTGCTTCGGATACGAGGGCCTCCAGCTCGACGCGGATGATGTTCTGGGGCTTGAGATCGCGGTGGATGACGCCCTGCTCGTGGGCGTGGGACAGGCCCGCTGCCAGCGCATCGCCCAGGGCCACCGCCTCCTCGGCGGGCAGGTTGCCGCGCTCGCGCAGGACGGCCGAGAGGTGGTCGCCCTCCAGATGCTCCATCACCATGTAGGGCGCGCCATCGTCCATGCGGCCCACGTCGAAGACGCGCACCAGGTTGTCGTGGTCGAAGCGCATGCAGACCTGGGCCTCGCGCAGGAAGCGCACGATCATGTCCTCGCGCAGCAGGGCGTCGGCGTGCAGCAGCTTGACCGCGGCGCGATGGCCGTCCTGGGTGTGCGTGGCGGCGTAGACTTCGCCCATCGCGCCGAGGCCGATCACCTCGTCGAGCTGGTAGTCGCCGGCGTGCGCACCGGTGTGGCGGCCGGGCTTTCCGATCGCCATGCGCATGGCGCGGTCGAGCTGGTTGTGGGCCTCCTGCAGCAGCGCGCCGCGCTTCTGGGCCTCGAGCAGGGCCTGGTTGGCCTGCAGGATCGCCTCACGCATGCTGCCGCGCGCGATCGCGGCGAGCAGCATCGTGAGCATCATGGCGCAGCCCACACCGCTGACCATCAGCGTCAGAGAGTAGAGCTCGATCCCGCGCGTGGAGAAGAGGCTGCGATCCTCGAGCAGCCCGGTCATGATCAGGATGCAGCCGAGCACCCAGCCGATCGTGATGTAGAGGGGAAGCGCGACGGCGTGCACCCGATCGGTCGACTGGCCCAGGTGGTAGATGCCGAGGCTCAGCACGACGGTCACCGGCGAGAAGAAGCCGACGTAGGCGAGCACCGGGAACATACCGGTCGCCAGGCCGTAGCCCTGGACGCGGAAGACGGTTCGCGTGAGCCCGCCCGGTTGGCTGGCGCGCCACAGGCCCCAGGCCGAGAGCGCGAACATCACCGCCATCGAGAGGGCGGCGGCGTTGCGCAGCTGCGGGTCGCCACCGAGCACCGGCAGCTGAATCGCCACCAGCGCCACCATGAACATGGCGATGCGCGAGAACGCCTTGGCGCGGGTGGTCTCCTCGCTGGCCACCGCCTGGGCGATGGTCTCCTCGGCGACCGGGGCCGGGATGCTCTTGACCGCGCGGATCTGGCTCTCGGGCGGCGTCGAGGGCACGCGCCGAGGCCCGCCCGGGGCGCGCCCACGGATCACCGTGGGGACCTCGTCCCGATCTTCCGTGTCACTTTCCGACAAGCACTCAGCCCCCGCCCGCTTCCAGAGAATACACGTTCGGAGGCCGAGACGGTGCCCCCTCGGTGGTTTGCCTGTCGCCCGCTTTTGGATATGAGGGGGACTGGAAAGTATGGAGCAGCTTTTGATGATGGAGCTCACGTGCTCGAGTTGATCACGGTGGCCGGCGCGGTGGCGGCGGTGGGCACGGTCGGTTTCGTGGTGGCCAGCCATACGGTGCCGGACCGGCTGCTGGAGCTGGGCAAAGAGCTGAGCCGGCGCGCCGCCGGCATGGCGCGCAAGCACGTCGACGCGGCGGGCCATCGCATCGCCTACTTCGAGCGGGGCGCGGGCGAGCCCGTGGTGCTCTTGCACGGCTTCAGCTCGAACAAGGACGGCTGGATGAGCTACGCGCGCTTCATGAAGGGCTACCGGCTGATCATCCCGGACCTGCCGGGCTGGGCGGACAGCAGCTACGACGAGGCGGAGCGCTACGGCTATCCGGACCAGGTCGCGCGCCTCAAGGCCTTCCTCGACGCGCTGGCGGTGGGGCCGGTGCACCTGGCCGGCAACTCGATGGGCGGCGGCATCGCCGGCATCTTCGCGGCAACCCATCCGGCCGACGTGAAGTCGGTGCTGCTGATGGACAACGGCGCGGTGGAGATGCCGAACCCATCCGGCTTCCAGCAGGCGATCGAGGAGACGGGTCAGAACGCGCTGATCGTGCGCTCGGTCGCGGACGTCGACGTGCTACTCGACCACTGCTTCCATCGCAAGATGCGCCTGCCGGCAGTCGCCAAGCGCATCTACGCCTCGGAGGGCATGGCGAGGGTCGACAAGAACGAGCGCATCTTCCAGCAGCTCTGGGAAGACTGGGACTCGCTCGAGCCGCTGCTGTCGAGGATCGAGGCGCCGACGCTGGTGATGTGGGGCCGCCACGACCGCATCATCGACGTCTCGGTCGTGGAGGCGATGGAGCCGAAGCTGACCAACGCGCGCACGGTGATCTACGACGAGGCGGGGCACTTGCCGTACATGGAAATCCCCGCCCGCGCCGCGGCTGACCACAAGCAACTGATAGACAGCGCCACCTAGCTAGGTCGGTCACAAGTCCAAAGGGAATCGTCGAGGTTCGCCCAGGAGCGGCTTTCGTCCTCGGGAGCTCGCGCCCAGCCACACACGGCAGCCGAGCCCCACTACCTTCAACGGGTGGGGGGTGCGGGTG
>JAPPOT010000640.1:4698-14284 GCA_028817855.1 Myxococcales bacterium | reverse complement strand
CCCGCACCCCCCACCCGACCACCCGTTGATGGAAGCGGGGCTCGGGCGTCGAGGTATCCCGTCGTGTCGTTCGCCTTGGTTTCAACCCGGCAAGGGCACGGGCAAGGGCAGGGCAAGCCGGGCTGTTGCGGGACCGGAGCCCCTTCAGCGTGGCGCGCGCCGCAGGCGCGCGATGTACACGAAGGGATAGAGCTGCTGCATCAGCAGCGGTCGCAGGCTCAGCACCTGGCGGGCGCTGCGATCGTGCGGGAAGCCCTGGTCGTCCTCGATGCCGGTCTCCGGGTAGCGCGGATCGTCGCTGTGGGTGCCGAAGAGGCGATCCCAGACGCACAGCAGCACGCCCATGTTCCGGTCGCGGTGCTCGGGCAGCCGGGAGTGATGGATGCGGTGGGACTGGGGCGTGACCAGCACGTAACGCAGGGGCCCAAGCGTGAGGCGGATGTTGCCGTGGTAGAAGCGCGTGTACCAGGAGCGCGCCACGAGCCACGCGGTCATCGACTCCGCCCCGAGATCGAGCAGCGTGCCGGGGATGAACATCACCAGACTGGCCACGAAGTACTCCACCACGTGGTAGCGCGCATCGGTCATCGGGTTCAGCGAGCGCTGCGAGTGGTGGATCGTGTGGAAGGCCCACAGCACCGGCACCTTGTGGCGGATCAGGTGGTGCAGCCACTCCAGGAAGTCGACGATCAGGATCACGGACAGCAGGTGCAGGGGGCCCGGCAGGTGGTCGCCCAGGGGCACCACCGGCAGGCCGAGCAGCGGCCACAGGCGGTGCTCCAGCAGCCCGCCGAAGGCACCCGCCGCCGTCGCGAAGAAGGACAGCTGCAGCAGGGCCCAGAGCCAATCGTTGAGCAGCGCCGGGCTCAGGGGCCGTTGCTCGCGCTGCGCCGGCAACAGGATCTCGAGGCAGAGCAGGCCCGAGAGCAGGCAGTAGAAGCCGGGGCTGAGCAGAATGTAGTGGATCGACGGGCGCAGCACGTCCTGCAGCCATGGGCTGAAGGCGAGCAAGCCGGTGGCGAGATCGCGCGCCGCATCGCGGGCCTGCCCCACCGCCGGCGACAGCCGCGTGGCCACCGCCAGCGCGCCCATCGCAACGGCGACAGGCGCAAGCAGGCGGAGCTGCGGCGTTGCCAGCGCGGCCCGCATGCGCGCTGCGATGGAGCTGTCGTCCGTCATGGGCACGTCGACCGACCTGGGGACCTTCGCCCTGACCGACACGCGTTGCAAGCTGGCAAGTCGCATGGACGGTACGGTCGCTCACAGCGGGCAGTGGAGACCCAAAGCGCGGAAGGGGGCGCCTCCGGCTCACCGGGCTGCCCGCGCAACGGGCGGGCCGGGTCCAGGTCAAGGTGCGTTTCGCGATCGACTCCGACGGCCTGCTCATGGTCACCGCCATCGATCTGGCCACCGGCCCGAGGCCACCATCGAGGCGCAGCCCAGCGCGGGTCTGTCACCGGGCCAGGTGCGCCGCGCCCAGCGTCCCAAGCCCGCGATGCCCGACTTCCTGCCCTAGGCGCTTTTTCCAGCGCTGCTGAGCCCGTCGCACGGTGCGTGTTGCCACACCGGGCCAATTGCACAATAACCTCTCTGCCGCGAGCCCTAGACCGTGTCGGATTCCCTCAAAGACGAGCTAGCGTCCCTGCGCATCGACCGGGACCAGGGTCGCGGTGGCGGCGGAGGTGGCGCGCTCAAGGCGCTGCTCTGGCTGGCCGTGCTCGGCTCCCTCGGCTTCGCTGGCTACAGCTATGGGCTGCCCGAGCTGGAGGCGCGGGTCTTCAAGCCCGAGGTGCGCGCGACCGAGATCGTGGTGGTCACCCCGGGCCAGGCCGCCGTCGAGCTCACCTCCACCGGCTACGTGGTGCCGCAGACGGTCTCGCGCGTGGGCGCCAAGGTGCCGGGGCGCGTCGCCACCGTGCACGTGCGCGAGGGGGACATGGTGGAGCAGGGCGCCCTGCTGATCGAGCTCGAGCGCGCCGACCGCAAGGCCGCGATCGAGGCGGCGCGGATGCGTGCGGTCGCGGCCGAAGCACGCGTCGCGACCGCGGAAGCCAACCTGGCCGAGGCGCGCCAGCAGGCCACACGCGAGCGCGCCCTGGCCGAGCGTGGCGTGGCGCCCGCCGCCCGGGCGGACGACCTGGAAGCCCGCGTCACCTCCCTGCAACAAGCGGTCAAGGCCTCGCGCGCCGAGGTGCGCGCGTCCGAAGCCGAGGTCAAGGCGCTCAAGGTCGACATGAACTACACCGAGGTGCGCGCGCCGATCGCGGGCACCGTGATCAACAAGCCGCCCGAGGTGGGCGAGCTGGTCGGCGCCGACCTGGGCAGCACGAGCGTCAGCAAGGTGATCGAGCTGGCCGACTTCTCCACCATCCGCGTCGAGACCGACATCCCGGAGGGCCGCCTGCACATGGTGAAGGTGGGCTCGCCGTGCGAGATCGCCCTCGACGCCTTCCCCAAGCGGCGCTACCGCGGCGAGGCAACCGAGATCAGCCCGCGGGTCGACCGCGCGAAGGCGACCGTGGGCGTGAAGGTGAAGTTCGTGGACGCGGCACAGGGCGTGCTGCCGGACATGTCGGCGCGCGTGAACTTCCTGACCGAAGCGCTCGAGGACGAGGCGATGAAGGCCGAGCCCAAGACGATCGTGCCGGGCACCGCCCTGGTCGAGCGTGGCGGCGCCAAAGTGGTCTTCGCGATCGACGACGGCGCCTTGCGGATGCACACGGTGAGGGTGGGTGCGGCGGCGAGCGGCGGCTTCGAGCTGCTCGAGGGCCCACCCGCGGGCACGCGCGTGGTGAGCGAGCCCGCGCCCGAGCTACGCGACGGCCAGCAGGTCCAGGAGGAGATCTGAGATGAGGGACGAGGAGGAGCCAGCCAAGACCCTGATCCGGGTGGAGGGCGTAGGCAAGACTTACCAGCGCGGGCGCGAGCGCCTGCAGGTGCTCAAGGATCTCAGCCTGAACATCCGCGAGGGCGCCTACGAGGCGCTGATGGGCCCCTCGGGCTCGGGCAAGAGCACCCTGCTGAACCTGATCGCCGGGCTCGACAACCCGAGCGAGGGGCGGGTGTTAGTGGACGGCACCGACCTGGGGGCGATGGGCGAGGGCAAGCGCGCCGCCTGGCGGGCCGCCAACGTCGGCTTCATCTTCCAGACCTACAACCTGATGCCGGTGCTGACCGCGCTCGAAAATGTGGAGCTGCCGCTGCTGCTAACCAAGCTCGGCAAGTCCGAGCGCAAGCGCCGGGCCCAGACCGCGCTCAAGGTCGTAGGGCTCGAGGACCGAGCCAGCCACCGACCTGATCAGCTCTCGGGAGGGCAGCAACAGCGCGTCGCGATCGCCCGCGCGATCGTCACCGACCCGAAGATTCTTCCGATCGTCACCGACCCGCGCATCGTGGTGGCCGACGAGCCCACCGGTGACCTGGACCGGCAGAGCGCCGACGAGATCCTGGAGCTGCTCGAGAAGCTCAACACCGACTTCGGCAAGACCATCCTGATGGTCACCCACGACCCCGCCGCCGCCGATCGCGCCCAGGTCATCCACCAGCTCGACAAGGGCGCCCTCGCCTCCCAGGCTGCGCCGTCATGAGGCCGGAGGAGCGAAGCGACGACCCCGCGGGATGGGGGGCCCCGGGCAGCTTTGCGGCGCGGGGGGAAGGGTCGCGTGACCCTTCCCCGGGTCGGGCCGCAGGCCCGACGAAAGGGAGCCCTGCGTGAGCCTCGCTCGGATCGCCATCAAGAACGTTGGGCGCAACCGCTTTCGCGCGTCGCTCACCGTGCTCGGCGTGATGGTGGCGATGGTGGCGTTCGTGCTGCTGCGCACGATCCTGAGCGCGTGGACCATGGGCGCCGAGCACGCCGCCCAGGACCGGGTCGCCACGCGCCACAAGGTGACCTTCCTGATGAGCCTGCCCAAGCGCTACGTGCAGGACATCTCCACGGCCGACGGCGTCCAGGCCGTCACCTGGTGCAACTGGTTCGGCGCGCGCCTGCCCGATCGCGACGACGTCTTCTTCGCCAACATCGCCACCGACCCGGAGAGCTTCCTGAGGGTCTACGACGAGATCGAGCTGCCGCCCGCGCAGCGCGAGGCCTGGCTGCAGAACCGGCGCGGCGCCATCGTCGGCGCCCAGCTGGCGCGCCAGATGGGCTGGAAGGCGGGCGACCGCGTGACCCTGGCCGGCACCATCTTCCCGGGCGACTGGGAGTTCACGATCGAGGGGGTCTACAGCACCAAGCGCCGGTCCATCGACCAGAGCACCTTCTGGTTCCACTGGGACTACCTGAACGACAACGCCGACCTGCCCGAGACCATGCGCGATCAGGTCGGCTGGATCGTGAGCAAGGTCGACAGCGCCGGGCGCGCGGCCGGCATCGCCAAGCGCATCGACGGCGTCTTCGACAGCCGCGACATCCAGACCCTGAGCATGAGCGAGCGCGCGATGAACACCTCGTTCCTGGGCATGCTCGGCGCGCTCCTACAGGCAGTCGACGTGGTGAGCGTGGTGATCCTCGTGATCATGATGCTGATCCTCGGCAACACGATCGCGATGAGCGTACGCGAGCGCACCAACGAGTACGGCGTGCTGCGCGCGATCGGCTTCCGCCCGCCCCACATCGCCGGTTTCGTGCTGGGCGAGTCGGCAGCAATCGGCCTGTGCGGCGGCGTGCTCGGCGTGCTGCTGGCGCGTCCGATGATCAACCAGGGCGTTGGGCGCTTCATGGAGGAGAACTTCACCGGGCTCTTCCCCTACTTCCGGCTCGAAGACAGCGACGCCCTGCTCGCGCTCGGGGTGGCCGTGGTCGCCTCCGCGCTGGCAGGCGCCATCCCCGCCTACAACGCGGGCAAGCTCGACGTGATCGACGCCCTGCGGAGGGTGGGATGATCCCCGTCAGCTACAACGTCCGCAGCCTGACTGTGCGCCGTGCCACCACCCTGGCCACCGGTCTCGGCATCGCGCTGGTGGTCTTCGTGCTCGCCTCGTCGCAGATGCTGGCGCGCGGAATCGAGCGCACGATGGGCCTGTCTGGCAGCGTCGACAAGGTCATCGTCATGCGCAAGGGCGCCGACGCCGAGATGTCCAGCGCGATCGAGACGCGCTTCGTGAACCTCGTACTTGCCGGCCCGGGCATCAAGCGCGGCGGGGACGGCCAGCCCCTGGGCGTGGGCGAGGTCCAGCTGGTGGTCGCGCTCGAGCGCGCCGACGCGCCCGACGACCGGGAGGCGGCCCAGGTCAGCAACGTGCAGCTGCGCGGCGTGCCGGACAACGTGATGGCGGTGCGGCCACAGGTGCGCATCACCCAGGGCAGGCCCGCCAAGCCGGGCACCGACGAGGTGATCATCGGCCGGCGCATCGCGGGCGAGTTCAAGGGGCTGGCGCTGGGTCAGAGCTTCGAGCTCAAGAAGAACCGGCGTGGCCAGGTGGTCGGCATCTTCGAGGCCGGCGGCTCTTCCTTCGAGAGCGAGGTCTGGGCGGACATCGAAACCGTCCGCTCCTCCTTCGGCCGCGAGGGCATCGTCTCCTCGATCACCGCCCAGCTCGAGGGCGCCACCAGGTTCGACGCCTTCAAGGGCGCCATCGAGTCCGACAAGCAGCTCAACGTGCAGGTGCTGCGCGAGCGCGACTACTTCGAGAAGCAGAGCGAGAACACCGCAGACCTGGTGCGCTACCTCGGCATCGGCATCGTCTTCTTCTTCTCCATCGGCGCGATGATCGGCGCGATGATCACGATGTACGGCGCGGTCTCGGCGCGCCAGCGCGAGATCGGCACCCTGCGCGCGCTCGGCTTCTCGCGGACCACGATCCTGAGCTCCTTCCTGCTCGAAGCGATCCTGCTGGCGACCCTGGGCGGCGCGATCGGGGCGCTGGCCTCGATCGGCATGGGCCTGGTCGAGGTCTCGATGATGAACATGCAGACCTGGTCCGAGATCGTCTTCTCCTTCGAGCCCAGCCCACCGATCCTGATCGGTGCCGTGGTCACCGGCGGCGTGATGGGTCTGGTCGGCGGCTTCCTCCCCGCCCTGCGCGCCGCGCGCACCTCACCGGTCGACGCCATGCGAGCTTAAGTCTGCTGGGAGACCGGTTCGGCGTCCAGTGTCGTAGGGCGGTCGGGCAACCAGCGATCCATCACCGCGCACGCCACCAGGTCTCCCGTGACGTTCAGGGCGGTGCGCGACATGTCCAGGATGCGGTCGACGCCAATGATCAGCGCGATGCCGCTCGGCGGCACGCCGATGCTCTGCAGGATGGTGGCGAGGATCACGATGCCGACGCCGGGCGTGGACGGCGATCCGATCGACGCCCCCACGGTGGTGGCGACCAGCAGGAGCAGGGCCCCGGTGGAGAGGTCCACGCCGAAGACCTGGGTCAGGAAGACCGCCGCCACCACCTGGTAGAGCGCCGTGCCATCCATGTTGATGGTGGCGCCGAGCGGCACGATGAATTGCGCGACGCTTGGGCGTACGCCGAGCTGATCCTCGGCGGCGCGGATCGACAGCGGCATCACCGCGGCCGAACTCGAGGTCGAGAAAGCGAGCAGCTGGACCTCCTTGACCTTGGCGAGGAACCCGCGCGCATCGCGGCCGCGCACCACCGTCAGCACCGTGAGGTAGAAGACGAGCAGCAGGGCGAGCCCGAGCAGCACCGTGCCGACGTAGACTCCCATCCCCACGATCGCAGCCAGGCCCACCTTCATCGTGATCTGGGACAGCAGGCCGAAGACCGCAAAGGGTGCCAGCACCATCGCCCAGCCCACGATCTCCATCGAGAGCTGCTGAATCGAGCCGATCAGGTCGAGCAGGGGCTTGGCGCGCTCGGGCTCGATCGAGACCAGCGCGACGCCGATCAGCATCGCGAAGACGACGATCTGCAGCATGCTCTGGTCGAGCGCGGCGCTCAGCGGATTGGTCGGGATCAGGCCCACCAGCTGCTCCGGCAGCGGCCCACCGATCTCGGGCGAGGCAGGCGCCGCGACGGCGGAGGCATTGGCCATGGTGGCGCGCACCACCTGCGGGTCGATGTACTGGCCGGGCTCGATCGTCAGGGCCAGCACCGCTCCGATCGCGACTGCCACCGTCGTCGTCATCACGAAGTACGGCAGCACGCGCACACCGATGCGGCGCAGGTAGCTCAGGTCCTCGCTCGACGCGATGCCGAGCACGATCGAGCAGACCACGAGTGGAATGACGATCATCTGGATCAGCGCCAGGAAGACGTGACCGGGCATGGCGAGCCACAGGCCGATCATGTCGGCGGTGCGTGGCTCGACCAGCGCCCCACCCGTCGGGGACAGGGCGAGGCCGACGCCGATCCCGAGCGCCATGCCGACGACGATCTGCAGCCACAGACGGCTACGCAGCAGGAAGGCGACGTACCCGACCAGCTGGTCGAGGGCGGGGGCGCCGGCAAAGACCCCGCGGGCGCGCTGCTCGTTGGGCTCGGGCATGCGCTGGGCGACGTAAGCCCGTGCGGCCGCTTGGCAACGGGCTCAGCCGACCGCCGCCTGGCCCGAGTCGATCAGGTGGCGAGCGTTGAGCACCATCGCCTTCTGCCAGATCTTGCGGCACAGGCCGGTGGTCAGCTCCTCGATCTCGTCGACGGCGGCGACCACTACTGGGTCCTCCAGCTCCAGCCCGGCGGCGCGCCCCGCATTGAGGCCGAGGACCAGCTCTCGCCCGCCGATCTCCCTTGCTCAGCTGGTGCATGTCAACGATGTGGGCCAGGGAGCGGTACTGGTGGATGCCCTCCAGCACGCGACGCTGGCGCAGGCGCGCCTCGAAGGTGAGCAGGAAGGCGACTCCAGCTGAAGACCAGCGTGCCCAGACCGGCCTCGAGCATCGTCACCAGGTCGACGACCGTCGCGATCCCGACCTTTATGCTCTCGTGCACGGTGGCGATCAGCGTCAGCGGGATGCCCATCAGCAGCACGGCCACCAGCCCCTGCAGCCAGCGGATCGGTCTACCCAGCTTCTGGGAGTCCGCGATCGTGTCGACCGAGACGTCGTGCAGCGCCGCGGCCACCTTGCTCAGGCCCGACCCGGGGAACTCGGCCTCCACCCGCGCGCGCACGCGGGCGACCGTCGCCACCAGCTGCTTCGGATCGATCGTAAGGTAGGCGCCGGGCGGCATCGCGCGCAGCATAGCCCACGCCGGCAGGTCGGGCGCATACAAGTATTGAGCCAGGGCAACTGGTGGGTAGGCAATTTCTCTAATAATTACAATGGCAGATGATCGATCTTGCATACGAGTTGTATGCAAATTTGGGCATCTCTCGCTGGCCCTCGTCCGCCCGGTGGACCATCCTGTGAGCGTGGACTTGGCCCGCCCGGACGTCTTCGAGCACCGCGACTACCGCGGCTACCTGCGCGCCTTCTACGGGCACCGCAAGCGCTCGGAGTACGGCTTCTCCCTACGCGCCTTCTCGCGCTACGCCGGCCTGCGCTCCTCCAACTACCTCAAGCTCGTAATGGACGGCGACCGCAACCTCAGCCCGGAGATGGCGGTGCGCTTCGCCCAGGCCTGCGGGCTGCGCGGCGAGGCGGCCGACTACTTCTGCGAGCTGGTCGCCTTCAACCAGGCCAAGACCGCGGCCGAGCGCGAGCGCGCCTACGCGCGCGTCAGGCGCTTCCGCGGCTACCGGCGGGTGCACAAGCTCGACCGCGCCCAGGAGGCCTACCACAGCCACTGGTACATCCCGGCCGTGCGCGAGCTGGTCACCTCGGCGGAATTCCGCGAGGACTCCAGGTGGATCGCACGCGCGCTCAGCCCCGCCATCTCCCCGCGCGAGGCCCAGCAAGCGCTCGACGTCTTGCTCGAGCTCGAGCTGCTGCGCCGCGACGACGACGGGGAGCTGGTGCAATCCGAGCTTCTCGTGGAGACGCCGGCGGGTCCACTCTCCCATCACGTGGTCAGCTTCCACCGCGCGATGATGGCGCGCGCGACCGACGCCCTCGATCGGGTCCCCCGCGAGGAGCGCGAGATCGCGTCCCTGACCCTGTGCCTGAGCCAGGCGCGCATGGACGAGCTCAAGACCGAGCTGCAGCGCATCCGAGAAGAGCTGCTGCAACGCTACCAGAGCGACGCGGAGTCGACCCGGGTGGTCCAGGTCAACCTGCAGATGTTTCCCCTGTCCGCTGCGGGCGAGGACGGGGACGAGGAGAGCTGAGATGAGGCGAGCGACCCCAATCCTCTCGAGCGTGCTGTGGCTGCTGGCTGGCTGCCTGGGCACGAGCACGGGCAATCCGGCCGACGGCGGGGGCGGCGACCCCGTGCCCGACATTGCCACCGACGACACGTTCGAGGGCAACCCCACGTTGGGCCACGGGGCCGCCGAGGCCGGCAACCAGGGCTGCCTCGACGAGCCGACCGTGGTCGACGTCGATGCGCTCACGGATCTGGGCTTCTCCGCCGCCGACGTGCTGGCCTTCGCCGAGGGCAGCCACGAGGAGACCCTCACCTGGAACGAGCCCTTCAACGCGACGATCGCGCCCGAGACCGGCGAGCAGAGCATCACGGTCACCGTCACCCGCGGCGACGGCGAGGTGCGCTGGGTGGAATCGGTGCCCGACCCCGACTTCCACCTGGAGAT
>JAPPOT010000640.1:0-4688 GCA_028817855.1 Myxococcales bacterium | reverse complement strand
CCTGGAGATCGCGACCAACTGCACGGGGCGGCTCGAGATCGACGTCACCGTCGAGCTCCAGTCCTCTGGCGGCGCGCTCGACGAGAGCCTCGACGTCACGCTGACCGCACGCAGCGAGCTGCTCGCCAGCGCCTTCCTGCGCCCGGACCCGGATGCGCTGGGCGGCGCGCTCACCATCACGCCCACCGAGCCCGGCTTCGAGCTCGCCCAGATCGACCTGAGCATGCAGTTCACGCCCTTCGGCGCCAGCGGCCGGCTCGACGTGATCCTGGAGATGCGCACCGACGACGCGGTGACGGCCGGACCCGGCGTGGCCGGCGGCGGCTCGCTCGCGAGCTGGGGCCCGAGTGGCGCCGGCAACTGCGAATACGGCCACGTTCCGATCGGGCTCGAGGACGAGGTGCTCGCTCGAAGCGGCGCCGATGTGATCGCGGTGCTGGAGGCCGTGGACAGCGCCGAGCTACGCTGGAACGACGGCACCACGACGAGCGCGACGCTCGCCTTCACCGCACGCGGCGAAGGCATCTGCGCGCAGCTCGAGAGCGATCCCTGGAGCGGCGATGGCGCGGGCGCGCTCGCTCTCACCGGCACCCTCGGCGTCGAGAGCGAAGACCTGCGCCTCAGCGCGAGCTGGCCGATCCGCGTGACGGCCCTTCCCGAAGACGCGGGCGGCACGATCAGCGCCGGTGCCGACTGGCAGTACCTGAGCAACGATCCCACCCCTGCGCCCTACGGCGTCACCGACCTCGACGTCGAGGGCTACGAAGAGCTCTCCCTCGACCTCTCCCTCGACTACAGCCCCAACGACACCGGCGGCGCGCGCCTGACCGGCATGTTCACCGTGCTCGGCTTCCTGCCCGCCGAGTGCGAGCCCGCGATCGAGTACGACGAGGAGGGCAACATCGTCGGGACCGGAGGATGCCCCGGCTCGGAACAGGAAGAGCTGATCTGGGCCGAGATCGTGAGCGAGTAGATCGACGGGGCCCGTGCTTCGGAGCGAGGCCTCCATGGGAACGGACGACAGCGACTGCGACAGCGACTACGACGACGACGCGTGCCGCGCTGGGCCCCCCCTCCAAACCGGCGCACCGTTCGGGATGCCCTGACAGCATGCCGACCGACGTAGTCGTAGTCGCTGTCGCAGTCGCTGTCGGCTGTTTCCAGCCACGTCGCCCATGCGACCCGCGCCCACACTCGCCACCTCGGCCTTGAATCGCGCTCTGCGTCCCCCCGTCTCATCCAGCGGTGCTCACGCTGATCCGAGCTCTGCTGCTGATCCCCGGCCCGGCCCTGTGCGCCCTCGCGGCCTGGATCGGTCCCACCGGCGTGCAGAAGGCCCTCTCCGGACCCGGTCCGATCTTCGCCGCCGTCCTGCTCTTCGCCGTCGGCCCACCCACCGTCTCCCTGCTCGCCGTCTACAACGCGGTGGTGATCGACACGCGTGGACCCGTTGCCCGAATCGTGCTGCGCCTACTGTGCTGGCTCGGCGTGGGCGTGCTCTGGGCCATAGCAGACGCCCTCGCCTCCGAGCGCTTCGTCCCTTCCGATCTCGGAGCGGCTATGATCGTCGCCTGCGCCGCGACCGGCGTCTCCATGATCCTCCTCGAGCTGCTCTCGTTGCTCTCTCCCCCGCAAGACCGCACCTCCACGGTCTGACGGGCGCGGCAGAGCAACCGGGGCCACGCCGAGTGTGGGCCCTTTCGTCCACGGATGCCCGAGGCGTGCGCACAACGCGCAAATGACCTCTCGGCGCCGGATTTCCGCGCTAGGCTCCCGCAATGTCACCTCCATGGACCCGTCACGCCGCCGTTTCGTTCTTCGTGCTGGCGCTCTGCACGGCGAGCTGCGGGCGCGAGGCCCCGGACGCGTCGGAGGAGCACGGCGACCCGGCGGCATCGGCAAGGCCGGAGAAACCGCAATCGGCGCCACAGCCTTCTCCCACACCACCACCTCCGGCGCGCTCACCCGCCGCGGAAGGACCAGCCCAACAGCGAGCACGCGCCTTGATGAAGCAGCTAGGCGGCGAGCTCAAGGCACGCCTGCAGGCCGCGATGGCCGACGGAGGTCCGGAGGCGGCGGTGCGCGTCTGCGCCGACGAGGCGCAGGCGATCACGGCCGGCCTCCGAGCAGAGGGAATGCGGGCCGGCCGCGCTTCGCTGCGGCTGCGCAATCCGAACAACACCGCTCCCGCCTGGGTGCAGCAGTGGCTCGAGGTCCAGGGTGAGCGCAAGGCCGACGGCGTCGTCGGCATCGACACCATCGACAACGGCACCGCACGCGTGCTCCAGCCCATCGCAGTCGACGGCATCTGCCTGACCTGCCACGGAGCGCCGCAGGCCATTCCGCCCAGCGTCCGAACCCTGCTCAGAGAGCGCTACGCCCAGGACCGCGCCACCGGCTACTCGCCCGGCGACCTGCGCGGCGCGATCTGGGCCGAGGTTGCGCTGCCGAAGCCGTGAGCGTCCGGGTCACGCCCCGGCGCGAGGCTCAACCCCTGAGCGCGCGCCAGGCGTGGCCGATCGCGCGCGCATACCCACGGCGGCGTCCGGCCACCTCGACGCGCCGCTTCTCCGACACCAGCCCGAGACCCGACCAGATCGCGTTGCGGTAGGCGCTGCCGACCAGCACCGCGACCGCAGCGCGACGCTTCGCCGCCGGCGCGAACCGCGCGTAGTAGCCGAGGTTGGCCTCCGTGTAGTGGTCGATCCAGCGCGCGTGATCCTTGCGCGAGGATGCGCCCAGCAGGTGCACCGCCTCCGCCCGTGGCTCGTAGTGGGACATGAAGCCCGCCTCGGCGGCGAGCGCGCACAGCTCCAGGTCCTCGCCGTACATGAAGCTGTGCTGGGGCAGCCCGCCCACGCGCGTGTAGACCTCACTGCGCAACATCAGCGCAGCCCCGGTCAGCCAGTCGACCCGGTGGGCGCGCGCGTAGCGCCCGCGCAGCAGCGGGTGCACCTCGCGACCCAGCGGAAAGGCCACCGGCACCGCCTTGAAGAGGTAGCTCTGGAAGAGGGCCTCCTGGAGCGGCGTCGGGAAGTCGCCCCAGGAGGGCTGGCGCGTGCCGTCGACGTTGAAGAGCGCCGGCCCCACCAGCCCGACCTCCGGCTCCCGCTCGAGGCAGCCGACCAGCGCCTCGATGCAACCCGGGCGCACCATCGCATCCGAGTTGAGCAGGAAGAGTTGCTCGCCCGTGGCCACTGCCAGCGCCTGGTTGTTGGCGCGCGCGAAGCCGACGTTGTCGTCGTTCTCGATCAGCCGCACCTCGGCGAAGCGCTCCGCCACCATCGCCGCGCTGCCATCGCGGGACGCGTTGTCGACCACGAAGACCTCGAGCTCACCCCGATAGCCGTCGGCAAAGACCGCCTCCAGGCACTCGCGCGTCAGCTCGCGCGTGTTGTAGGAGACCACGATCACCGAGACCTTCGGCGCCACCCCCCGATGCTCTCACGGCGCGCACCCTCAGGCCAAAGACTCAGCTGCCCGGCAGCCGGCCGCTGATGCCGCCGTAGAACGACGGATAGAAGTCCAGGGCGCTCTCGCTCGCGCGCTGCTCGAAGGCCGGGTCCTCCTCGCGCATGTTCATGCTCAGGAAGTAGGCCTGCACGCCGCCGCCCATCTCGAAGCGGATGGTGTCGGCCAGCCAGTAGCCGACGCGCCCCTCGAGCTCCATCGCGTGAGCGCTGATGCGCGGATACCAGTCGTCGTTGCCGAGCTGCCCGAAGCTCAGGGGGCGCATGTAGAACGCGGCCAGCCCGAGTGTCAGCCCGCGGTAGACCTCAAAGTGGGCGTCGCCGCCGACCCGCACCGACGTATAGGTCGCGTCCGGCACCAGAACCTCCATGCCGTCCTCTTCCTCCAGGCTGAAGTCGTGCAGGGCCACCCCGCCGACCACGCCCACCTCGTGCTCGCCCACCGCGATGCGTCCGCGCACGCCGAGCTGGAACTGACTCGTGGTGGTTTCCAGCTCGGCGCCGTCCGGCGTCTCCGAGCGGATCAGCCCGATCGGTATCATCGCGCGCAGGTCGAGCCCCACGTCCCCACCGATGCCGCCGAAGGCCGCGTAGGGAAACCAGCGCGCGTCCAGCTCGAGCAGCGGCGTGGGCGCGTGGTCATAGTCGAACAGACCCGGCAAGGCGTCCGCGTAGGCCAGCGATCGCCCCTGCGGTCGCAGCTTCAGGGCCACGACCAGCGGGGTGTAGCGGAAGCCGCCGGCCAGCGTCCCCACCTCCGTGTCGTCGCCGACATCGATCGGGCCCTCGCTCGTCATCGGCGGCGCGGCCGACCGCCTCGGACGTCGCGCGGCCGCGCGTCGCTCGGCGGCCGCCCGCTGCATCTGCGCGCGTTGCTGCTCCTCCGCCTGCTTGCGCATCTCCACCTGGCGCTCGCGCGCGACCACCGCCTCGGCCGCCGCCGGGCTAACGCGCGTGCCCACCTCGGGCCAGAGCTTGTCGCGCACGCGGATCTCGAGTCCCGACGCGCTCTTGGCCTCGAACTCGGCCTCCGCCTGCTCGTCGCCGGTGGCGGAGAGGAAGACGATCTCCACCTCCCAGTCGTCGTCCTCGCCCTCGACCTCGCCCTCGACCCAGGTGTGGATGCCGAGCTCCATCGCCAACTTCGCGCGGCCCGCCTCGTCGTCCCCGCGCGCGCCGCGCATGCGCCCGCGGGCCGTCACGTCGCCAAGGGGGCGG
>JAPPOT010000501.1 GCA_028817855.1 Myxococcales bacterium | reverse complement strand
CTTCAAGCTCGACGGCAAGGTCGCCCTGGTCGCGGGTGGTGGCCGAGGTCTGGGCTAATTAATGGCCGAGGGGCTGGCCGAGGCTGGGGCGGACGTGGCGATCTGCGGCCGCAACACGGCCACCCTGGCGCCCGCCGTCGAGAAGCTGAAGGCGCTCGGCAGCAACGCGCTCGCAATCCCCTGCGATGTCAGCGACGAAGCCCAGGTGGTGGCCATGGCGGCCCGGATCCAGGAGCACTACGGCCGCTGCGACGTGCTCGTAAACAACGCGGGCATCAGCGGGATGGGCCCCACCGATCAGGTCGGGGTCGACGCCTTCAACGAGATGCTGCACGTGAACCTGACCGGCGCATTCCTCTGCTGCCGTGAGATCGGCAAGCTGATGATCGAGCAGAAGTCGGGCAGCATCATCAACCTCTCGAGCGAGAACGGTCAGGTGGGCTTCGGCATCGGCATGACCGCCTACGCGACCACCAAGATCGGCGCCGTGGGCATGACGCGCTCGCTGGCGGTCGAGTGGGGAAAGCACGGGATCAACGTCAACGCCATCCTGCCGGGCAACATGGAGGAGGGTATGATGGAGATGATCAAGGATCGCGAGGGGCCCTTCTTTCAGGCGGTCGGGACCTCACTGCTCAAGCTCATCCCCACCGGCGACTTCGGCGGTGGAGACGACATGAAGGGGGCCGTGGTTTTTCTGGCCTCCGCGGCCGGGCGGTACGTCAACGGTGCCCAATTGGTCGTCGATGGTGGCTTCACCGTGAACGCAGGCCTGTGAACCTCCGCTCTCACTAGAAAAGGTGAGCTGTTTCGCTAGCTTGTCCAGCCATCGCCGATTCGCTGGACACTGGTCGGATGCGGCCCTCGGGCGAGCCGCAAAAATGCTGAGCTGCGCTCAGCTGTTGCCAGGCACTATTAGGACGTGAGCACCAACGCCGCGCCCCGCCCCAAGGTGGTGACTGTCGACGACGCAACCCTCGTGGAGAGGGCGCGCGCGGGCGATGAGCGCGCGTTCGCCAGCCTCTATCGGCGCCACAGCCGCTACGTCGCCGGCGTGGTGCTGCGCCTGATGGGCGACGCCTCCGAGCTGGACGACGTGGTGCAAGACACCTTCGTCGCGGCCTCCCGCGGGCTGGGCGGGCTGAAGGAGCCGGCGAAGGTGCGCAGCTGGCTGGTGACCATCTCGGTGCGTCGGGTCCAGCGCCGTCTGGCCCAACGCTCCCGCCGCCGCATGCTCGGTGCCGAGCTCAGCCGCGAGGCCGCCAGCTTCATCTCGGACCCCCGCACGCGCCGCGACGTCGATGAGCTCTACGACGTGCTCGGCCGCATCCCGCCCAAGCTGCGGGTGCCGTGGGTATTGGCGCGCATCGAGGGGGAAAGCTTGCCAAAGGTCGCACAGGCCTGCGGGGTGTCACTGGCGACCGTCAAGCGACGCGTGGCGGACGCCGACACACGGATTCGGAGGAGACTCGATGCTTGATGAGCGCCTAGAACGGGTACGGCGCGGGCTCGAGACGCCGCCCTGGGACGAGCTGCGCGAGACGCGCGTGCTCGGCAGCGTGCTCGAGGAGGTGCGCCACGGGCGCCGGCGGCGTCGCAAGGCGATGCTTGCGACGTCGGCGGTGGGAGCCGCGGCGGCGGTGGCGGCCGCCACGCTGCTGATGCTCGCGCCGGAGCAGCCAGAGCCGACGGAGATCGCCGAGCGGGCACCGGCCTCGGCACCGCCGACGGTGGAGGAGCCGTCCGCGCCGGCCGGGTCGGTGTTGACCCTGTCGGACGGCTCGCGCGCCGAGCTCTCGCCCAACGCGGCGGTGCAGGCCCTCGAGCAGAGCGGCTCGCGCGTCGCGGTGCGCCAGAGCCGCGGGCAGGTTCGCTACGACGTGACCGAGCGACCGGAGCGCGACTTCGTCGTGCACGCGGGCGACGTGGAGGTGCGGGTCCTGGGTACGATCTTCTCGGTCGAGTTGCTCGAGGACGGCGTGCAGGTGTCGGTCGAGCGCGGCCGCGTCGCGCTGAGCGATCGCAACCGGCGGGTGGAGCTCACGCGCGGCGAGAGCATGTTCCTGGCGGAGGGCGCCGAGCTGGCCGAGCCAGAGGTGCAGGAGCCGTCCCCGGCGGCGAAGCGGCCGCGCCGCAAGGCCCGCAGGCGCGCGCTCAGCGCCACCGCGAGCGCAGACGGGCTACTCGCGCAGGCCGATGCGGCACGTCAGGCCGGCCGTCTCGGCCAGGCCGCGCAGGCGCTGACCACGCTCACCCGGCAGCATGCCAGAGACCCGCGGGCGATCAGCGCCTGGTTCACCCTGGGCCGCGTGCAGGCCGATCGGGGCCGCTTCGAGGCTTCCGCGCGCGCCTTCGAGCGCTGCTTCGAGCGCAGCCCGAGCGGTACCCTGGCCGAGGATGCGCTGGCCGAGTCAGCCCGGGCCTGGGCCGCCGCCGGCCGCGACGCGCGCGCCAGCGCCAGCGCAAGCCGCTACCTGAGCCGCTACCCCGGCGGCACCCACGCCACGCGCATGCGCAGCCTCTCCCAGCGCTAGACGAGCTCGTACCCGCCCAACCTGCCCTTGCACTTGCGCCGGCCCTTGCCCGGCGCATGAGGACTGGGTTTCCTTCGCGCGAGGCAGGGGCAAGTTCAGGCTCTGCGTGGCGCGCCACCTGGTACCGTCCCCCAATGCCCGGCCGCCGCGCACTGTGCTCGATCGCAGCCTCCGCCGTGCTCGCGTCGCTCGCACCGGCGCCCGCGCATGCCCAGGGAGCGGCGCCGGCGTTGCGCATCAGCGGATGCGACGGTCTGCAACACGCGGAGCTCGAGCGGCTTGTGCGCCTCGAGCTGAGCCGCGACGAGGAAGCGTCGGTAGAGCTCACCATCGAGGTCCAGTGCGGTGGCGAATGGATCCGCCTGACGCTGCAGCACACCGGCGAGTCGAGCTACCTGGACCGGCTGATCCCGGCGCCGCCGGCCGACGACCCGGGGCGTGAGCGCATCGTCGCCCTGGCCATCTCCCAGATGGTGATCGCC
>JAPPOT010000479.1 GCA_028817855.1 Myxococcales bacterium | reverse complement strand
AGCGCGTGCAGGTAGGCCGCCAGGGTGGCGACCAGGGTCTTGCCCTCGCCGGTCTTCATCTCGGCGATGCGGCCCTTGTGCAGGGTGGCGCCGCCGATCAGCTGGACGTCGTAGTGGCGCATGCCGAGGGAGCGCTTTGCGCCCTCGCGGCAGACCGCGAAGGCCTCCACCAGCAGGTCGTCGAGGGTCTCGCCCTTGTCGATGCGCTCGCGGAACTCGAAGGTCTTGCGCCGCAGGCCGGCGTCGTCGAGCGCGGCGATCTGGTCCTCGAGGGCCCCGACGGCGTCCACCATGGGACGCATGCGCTTCATCTCGCGCTCGTGCTTGGTGCCTACGAACTTCTTGACTAGGGCGTCGAACATGCGTGCTTGCCGGCCTGAATCTGGAAAAAGCTAGGTTGCAGCGGAGCAGAGCAACCTAAGCATGGCGCGCCGCCCGCGCAATGACTGTACCCAAATTGGGGTCAGCTCAGGGGCCGGAAGCACGGGCGATGACATACATGGCGATGGCCGTGAACGCCAGCAACAAGCTCACCGCCATCGCCGCCAGGCGCAGCCCCCGCCGCAGGCGCTGGCGCCCCAGGGCGGCGGGCTGCTCGCCGGCGGCTTCCATGATCTCCCCGGCCTCGGCGCTAGCCCGCAGCCCGCGCAGGGAAAGCAGCAGGATCAGCAGCAGACCGCACAGGGAGAGCACCCACAGCGCCATGCCCCGGACCCGGTCGCGCCGCGCCTCGAGGGCCGCCATGGCAGCGGGATGGCCGGAGACCGAGCGGGGCGGGTGCAGCAGACCCTCGTCGAGCAGCGCCATCAGGTACCCGCGCACGGCGGCCGCATCGAGTGGCGACACGCCCGCGGCATCGGAAGCCACGGTGCGCGCTAGGACGTCGGCGGGATCGCGTGCGCGGGCATGCTGGGCGAGCGCGCCGAGCACCTCCGCATCCTTCTCGCCCGGCGAGCGCCGGTAGAGGGTGCGGACAGTCGCCGAGGCCGCACCAAAGGGATCGGTCCGCAGCTGCAGGCGCAGCAGACCGCGGAGCTCGCCCAGCTCGACCGACTCCGCTCCGCGGCACGCAGGCAGCGTCTGGCTGCCGCGCCAGCGCCCGCCTGCGAAGAGGTCCGCGATGCAACCGCCCGGCTCGTCGCGGGGCCGCCCGATCGCCAGCTGGCTGCCGTGCAGGATGCGCGGCTTGTCCGATGGACGCGCGGCAGCCATCCCCAGCGCGACCGGCAAGCGCACGCGCCGACGCGCCACGTCCCGGCCATCGCGCCTGGCGACCAGCGACAGCAGGGCCTCCGGCCCGTGCGTGATGACCGAGAGCCGCACCACCGACGACGTCGCGTGGGACGCGCTGAGGGACGGCGTCACGGACGGGGTGGGCTCCAGGTGCACCGACGCCGCGGGCTCGCCCACGTGCACGTAGAGGATGCAGGGATGCTCGGGCACGCAGGCGCCCCCGGCGACGCGTAGCTGCAGGCGATCGGGCGGCGGCGACGAGGGGTCATGCGCGCTCACGGGCCCGTGGGCGAGGCGCGACAGGGCGCCCAGCTCGCGCGGCTGGGGAACGCGCGGCTCGGTCGCCCCGATCTGCACCTCGCGCTCGGCGCTCGCGCGCGCCTCGCCCACCTGGGCCACCGCCTGCAGGTGAAGCACACCGCGGGCATCAACCGGGACCTGTATGCTGCCTTCCATCGTCTGACGGAAGCCTTCCTGCAGGCGCACCGGCTGCCCGCCCTCACCCACCCACGAAACCGTCAGCGCTGCTGGCTGGAGGTGTGGCCCCTGGGGTCGGCGAAGGCCCGCGTAGAGCAGAGCGCGCACGGGGATGCGCTCGCCGGACTCCGCGCGAAGGGGCGCCACGAGGTGCAGATCGTGCTCCACCGTCCACCCCCGGCCCACGAGGATCGAGGCCAGGGTCAGACCGGCGGCCGCGGGTACCACAATCCGCCCGACAATTTCCGCGAATCGGAAAAAGCCCAGGGAAGCGCCCGGCGCGGCACTCGACATGGCCCGGATGCTACCTTATGTCGTGAGACGCGCTTGGGGTTGGACGATGAGCGGCGTTACCGAGAGCAAGATCGGCGAATTGCAGGATCAGCTGAGCGCCTACATGGAGCGCAAGGGGCTGCGTTCCACCGCCCAGCGGCGCGTCGTGAGCGACGTCTTCTTCCGAACCGACGGCCACCTCTCGATCGACGACATGCTGTCGCTGGTCCGCAAGCAGGATCCCAAGGTCGGCTACGCCACCGTCTACCGCACGATGAAGCTGCTGGTCGAGTGCGGCCTCGCCAACGAGCGCCAGTTCGACGACACCGTCACGCGCTTCGAGATCGCCCACGAGGACAGCCACCACGACCACCTGATCTGCCTCGAGTGCAAGCGCATCGTCGAGTTCGAGGACGACGAGATCGAGCGCCTCCAGGAGCACCTGGCCGAGCGCCACGGCTTCAAGCTGGTGAGCCACAAGCACGAGCTATACGGCATGTGCGAAGACTGCCGCTCCACTTGAGTGGGGCGGGGAGGGAATCGTCGAGTGGCTTGAGGCGGACGGTGCTGCACCTGATGACACAGTGAGCAGTGCATCCCTGTGCGCGTGGTGCCACGATTCGTGGCGCGCGCGACACGAATGTCATTGCGGGGCCCGACAGCCCCGGACAATTCCCCGCCGCGGAAGGTGATGAATACGTGGCACCGTTCTTGCGTATCTCCCAGACCATGAGTGGTCTGCTCGCAAAGCTGTTGATCGGAATCGTCCTGCTGGCACCCGGGGGCCTGCTGGCCGCGCCCGTGCTCTGGTGGCTCCGACACCGGCGCGGAGACCATATCGTGGTCCCCCCGCTGCTCCGCCGCCTCACCCGCCGCAACGCCGAAGCCTGAGCGAGCCCACCCCGCGACCGAGGCCGGCCACGAGACCGTGACCGAGTCCGAGTCCGGGACCGAGTCCGGGACCGAGTCCGACTCCGGGGCCGAGTCCGACTCCGGGACCGAGACCGACTCCGAGTCCGACTCCGCGGCCGCCGCCGAAC
>JAPPOT010000678.1:2797-3024 GCA_028817855.1 Myxococcales bacterium | reverse complement strand
GTCCCGGTCTCGGCCTCCGTCTCGGTCTCGGTCTCGGCCTCGGTCTCGGTCCCTCGATCCCGAGGCACGAGGACCTTGTGACCAATGCTCAGTCGTACTCGTACTCGTACTCGTGCTCGTGCGCGTGCGCGGACCCGGCGGCGATTCAGCCCGCCATCTCCGAATCGGGCGAGACCGCCCCCTCCCCTCTCCGGGGGGAGGTCTGGGATGGGGGCTCGGCGACATGC
>JAPPOT010000678.1:0-2787 GCA_028817855.1 Myxococcales bacterium | reverse complement strand
ATCGCAGCAGGTAGTCGCGCGTTGTGGCCGTCTCGTTGTTGTTGGGTTTGGTCTAGATGCGCGGGGCCGCGGTCGCGTGGTGAGCATCCCCGCGCCGGGTGTAGAGCTCGCGCTGGCGCAGGTGCGGGTGCTCGAAGGACTCCTCCAGGGTCAGCACTGGGGCGAAGCAGGCGTCCGTGCCCTCGAGCAGGGCGCACCAGGCGTCGCGCGGGCGGGTCGCGAAGATGCGCGCGAGCTCCTGGCTCCGCGCGGGCCAGGTCGCCACCACGTGCTGGTCGGCCTTGAGCGCGTCGTCCGCGCCGATCCGGTCGAGCAGCTCGGCGTAGAACTTCGGCTCGATGGCGCCGACTGCGATCTCCTTGCCGTCGGCGCAGCAATAGCAGCGGTAGAAGGGCGCGGCGCCGCCGAGGAAGTTCGCGTCGCGCGCGAGGGAAGCGAAGCCGCCCGGGACGAGCCCGGCGAAGAAGGTCATCAGGGACGCCACGCCGTCCACGATCGCGGCGTCGATGACCTGCCCCTGGCCGGAGCGCTCGCGCTCCCAGAGCGCGGCCACGATCCCGAGCGCCAACAACATCGAGCCACCGCCGAAGTCCCCGACCAGGTTGAGGGGCGGCTGCGCCGTCTCACCGGGACGCCCGATGGCGTCGAGCGCTCCGGTCAACGCGATGTAGTTGATGTCGTGGCCCGCACTGTGCGCCAGCGGTCCGCGCTGGCCCCAGCCGGTCATCCTTCCGTAGATCAACCTTGGATTGCGCTCGAGCGCCACGTCCGGGCCCAGGCCCAGCCGTTCCATGACGCCCGGCCGATTGCCCTCGATGAGCACATCGACCGCCTCGATGACGTCGAGGCAACGCTCCCGACCCGCTTCGGTACGAATGTCCACCGTCACGGAGCTGAGGACCGAGTCGACCACCGGGTTCGGGTAGCCGTTGCCACCGGGGCGGTCGATGCGCAGCACCTCGGCACCGAGGTTGGCGAGCAGCATCGCCGCATGCGGCCCCGGCCCGATCCCGGCGAGCTCCACGACACGGACACCCGCGAGCGGTCCCTGGCGGCACGATCCCGCCATCAGATGCGCTCGATGACGGTGGCGATGCCCATCCCCCCGCCGATGCACATCGTCACCAGGCCCGTCGTCGCGTCCCGGCGCTCGAGCTCGTCGAGGAGCGTGCCCAACAGCATCGCACCGGTCGCGCCCAGCGGATGCCCGAGGGCGATGGCGCCCCCGTTGACGTTGACCCGCTCGTCATCGATGTCGAGGTCGCGCATCACCTTCAGCGCGATGGCCGCGAAGGCCTCATTGATCTCGAGCAGATCCAGGTCGTCCAGGGTCATGCCCGCTCGCTTCAGGCAGCGACGCGTGGCGGGTGCTGGGGCCGTCAGCATGATCACCGGCTCGTCGGCTGCGGTCGCCATCGCCACGATGCGGGCGCGGGGCTTCAGGCCGTGGGCGCGCGCGTACTCGGGCGCCGCCACCAGCACTCCGGCCGCACCATCGACCACGCCCGAGGAGTTGCCGGCGGTGTGGACGTGCTCGATGCGAGAGAGCTTCGGATAGACCGACAGCGCGTCCTCGTCGACCGTGCGCATCCCGTGGTCGGAGCAGGCCGCGCCCAGGGACTCGAAGGCGGGGCGCAGCCGTGCCAGGGCCTCGGGGGTGACGTCGGGCCGCGGATGCTCGTCGCGCTCCAGGACCACGGCGCCATCCGCGTCGTGCACCGGGACGAGGCTCCGGTCGAAGCGCCGCGTCTCGATCGCGGTGGCCGCACGGCGCTGACTCTGGAGCGCATAGCGATCGACATCCTGACGGGAAAAGCCCTCGAGGGTGGCGATCAGGTCCGCCGAGATCCCCTGGGGCACGAGCGGATACTGTGAGAGCAGCTCCCGGTCGTCGCCGTCGAGCCCTCCGCCCGCGGAGCCCCAGGGCACGCGCGACATGGACTCGATGCCGCTGCCGATGACCAGGTCCTGCTGGCCCGACATGACGCCCATGGCGGCGAAGCTCACCGCCTGCTGGCCTGAACCGCAGAAGCGGTTCAGGGTCACGCCGCCGGTGCTGCGCGGGTCCCAGCCCGCCGCCAGCACCGCATTGCGCGCGATGCAGGCGGACTGCTCGCCGACTGCGGATACACAGCCCGCGACCACGTCATCCAGCTCGGCCGGGTTGAAGCCGACCCGGTCCTGCAACGCCTGGAGCACCTGCCCCAGCAGCTGCTGGGGGTGCACCCGCGACAGGCCACCCACATCCTTCTTGCCGCGGCCGCGCGGCGTACGCACGGCGTCGATGATCCAGGCTTCTCCCATCGCTGTCCTCTCCCGCGCTCAGTCGGCGCGCCCCAGGAAGGAGCGCGCGACGATCTCGAGCATGATCTCGTTGGCGCCCCCGTAGATCCGTTGCACCCGCGCATCGGCCCAGGCGCGCGCGATCGGATACTCGGCCATGTAGCCGTAGCCCCCATGCAGCTGGACGCCGACGTCGCAGGCCCGCCCTTGCAGCTCGGTCAACCAGTACTTGGCCTTCGCGGCACGGACCGCGTCCAGCCGGCCTTCGGCCAGCGCGTCGATGCAGTGGTCGATGAAGACCCGCCCCACGTCGACCTCGGTGCGCAGCTCGGCGAGCTTGAAGCGCGTGTTCTGGAGCACTGCCAGCGGCTTGCCGAAGGCCTCGCGCTCGCGCACGTAGCCGGCGGCCCACGCCAGCGACGCTTCGGCCCCGGCCAGGGCGACGGCCGCGATCATCGTGCGCTCGCGCGGCAGCTCCGACATCAGGATGCCGAAGCCCTCGCC
>JAPPOT010000380.1 GCA_028817855.1 Myxococcales bacterium | reverse complement strand
CACCGAGACCGTGACCGTGACCGAGACCGAGGCCGAGTCCGAGACCGAGACCGAGACCGAGACCGAGACTGTGTCCGAAACCGTGTCCGAGACCGGAACCGAGCGCGGAGCCGGCCTCGCTAGATCGCGACTCCCTCCACCTCCGGCCGCACCGGCTCCGCGAGCGCCTCGTTGATCCGATACACCGCCGCCTCATCCCCGAACACCTGCTCGAGAGCGTGCAGCGCGATCGCGCGATGCAACTCCGACAGCTCGTCGTCATCGTAGGGCGGAGCGTGGAGCGAAAGCCGGTTGCTCACCCGCACCTGGAGCAGCGGAACCTCCCGCTCGACCACGTGCACGCGGATCTCGGCTCGCAGCGCGAGCTCGTAGAGCGGGCCGCGGCGGATCGCGTTCAGCTCGGACACGAGCAGCTCGACCTGAAGCGCCTCGCCCTCGCCTGCGACCATCGGCATCAGGAGCTGCGCGGCGTGCCGCGGGACGTCCTCGTGCATACCCGCCGCTTCGCTCTGCCCGTCCTGCGGCCACTGCAGGCGTACGGTCGGCGGCGGACCGCCCGCCTGCAGGCGCAGGTCGCGCACCGCGACGCGAACCTCGCTCGACTTCAGCTTGGTCTGCGCCAAGCGCGGGCGATACTCGAAGCGTGGGCGGTGGGGATTGACCGGGGTGATGCGCGGACGCATCACAGGCGCGTCCCAGCTGCCATAGCTGCAGGCCGCCGCGCCGGCGACCAGCAGCAGCGAGAGCAGCCCCCGCCTGTGGCACATCGCCATGCGCCCACTCTGCCACAGCCACCGGGTGCCGGCATCGCTTTCGTGGTACAGCAGAGCCGTGCGCCGTCGCACGACCATCCGTCTGGCCACGCTCACGCTGGTGCTGGGGGGCTGCACCTTGACGCACCTGCCCACCACGCCGCGGGTCGCCGAGGACGAGAACAACCGCGTGGAGCTCCGCTCCCTCGAGCGCAACGCCTTTGGCATGGTGGACGGCTACTTCGACGTGACCGCGCGCTTCCATCGGCTCGCGGCAGGCAGCCGCATCGAACGCGTGCTGTTGGCGCGAGACTACGAGCGCCCCTGCAGCAACGGCCTCGTCGCAAGCGAAATCGAATCGATCGACGGGCGGCCCTGGAGTGGCTTCGAGCAACGCCCCGATCCCGGCCAGCGAGTGCGCCTGCGCTTCGCCAGCCGACGCATGCTGCTCGAGGGCCCCACGCGCATCGACATCCTGCTGCGTGAGCCCGCCGGGAACTATCGCTGCGCCGAGCTGCCCCTCGTGCAGCGCGCACCGGGCCACGACTGGGAGCAGGTGGAGGACTGGACCTGGGGGGTGACCATGGGCGGCGCTTGGCTGCCGGACAGCCCGCGCGGCGTCGACGCCATACTGCTGTTCCGCTTCCCGATCGGCAAGCGCATCGGAGCCATGCACCTGGTCGGCGAGCCGATCATCGGCGCTGCATCCTGCAGCCAGCGCATCTGCGAGCCCAGAACGACCACCGACGGCATGGAATCCCCCAGGGGGCACCCCGTCTTCGGTGGCGGCGCGGGCGCCAGCATCGACCTGGCGCAGTGGGGCTCTCTGTCGCTCGGCACCGGCCTGCGCTATCGACTGATGGCGAGCGGCGTCGACACGCGCGAGGGCGAAGAGGACTTCCTGATCCAGCAGCTGACCTTCGTGCCGATGATCGACTTCGTCACTCCCGATCCCTTCGTACCCGGCATTCGCGGCGGCACCGCCACCGGCTGGTTGGTCGGCCTCCATGCCCCGATCGGCTGGGCCTCCCTGGGCAGCGCTGAGAGCCTCACGATCGGCGGCTACATGGTGCTTCAGTACACGCTGATGTGACATGACCCGCGCAGCACTTCGCTGCCAACCGCCCACCTCAGCGATCCTGCCCGAGTCATGACCAGTCATCCCCTTCCGCATTGTCAGCTGCTCGAGAGCCGAGGCATCGATGATTGCCTCGAGGCTGTATCATCGGGCGAGGAGACTGAGGTCTTCCTTGCCGTGTCGCGGGACTTCTATGACGTCGAGAACTACGACCTCTCTGCCGACGTCTATCCCGAGTACAAGGCATTCTTCGAAGCGAAGGTTCGGGAGATTTCCCAGGCGCTCGCAGGTGAAGCAAAGGTGATCGACTGGGAATCGAACCGATTCCCTGAATGGGCAGTCGGAGAGTGGATCGCGATCTGGGAGGATGCCGGCGTCCACCTGCGTCTCCACCACGAGGACCGGGAAGTCCCCATCCTGGTCGCTCTCGGCCGGAACGAATAGCGCACGGCCCCTCGCGGGTACCCAGCGACCGCGCGCCGATCCGCCAGTCCTTGGCCGCCACCACGCCCGCCGGTACAGTGAGGCCGATGGCTCGCCTCGGCGCAGCGTTCCTGTGGTGCAGCCTGCTGTCGGGCTGCCTCGACGGTAGCGGCGACGGCTCCGCCAGCGGGAGCGCCGCCGGCCTCGACTACGGACGCGATGACGAGCTCTGCGGGGCCCACCTGGCCTGGGACATGGCCTGCGCCGAGCTCGAGGGTGCCCCGCGCGAAGGGCCCTTCTGGGGCGAGAGCGAGTGCCCCATGGGACCCTGGGAGCTCGCCCAGCCGAGCTACATCGAGGCGGCGGCCCAGTGCTTCGAGACACTGCCGTGTGAGGGCTCGGACGACGCCTGCACCACAGTCGGGCTCGCGGCGCTCGGCATCGAGGACGAGCGCCAGGTGGCGGCCGATCCCGACTACACCCGCTGCGCGGAGCTCTCCCGCAGCTGCGACACCCTCAGCGAGGACCTCTGCGGGCTGTTCCTGATCTTCACAAATCGCGGTCGCATGCTCGCCGGCGCATGCCTCGACCTCCCCTGCGCCGGGGTCGCCAGCTGCCTGCGCGACCCGGCTGCCTAGAGCGCTCGTTGCTTCACGAACGCGACAACGAGCCGGACTCGGTCTCGGTCTCGGTCTCGGTCTCGGACTCGGACTCGGACTCGGACTCTGAAGGATCCCCAGGGATCGTCCCCTAGGTTTGCGCCTGTAGGTATTGGAGAC
>JAPPOT010000817.1:19606-45088 GCA_028817855.1 Myxococcales bacterium | reverse complement strand
CCCGTCGCCATTGCGCCGGCGGTGCCGTCCACCGGCGCGGGATCGGCTGGCGGCGGCGTGTCGGTCATCGTGTCGGTCGAGCTTGCGGGCGGCATCGCCGTCTCAGCCGGAGGTGGCATGATCGGCTGGGACATCGTGCCCAGGTCGGCAGGTGGTGGCAGGACCACTACCGCCGCCTGGCCTGTATCATCCGCCCCACCATCGTCCCCGCCGCAGCCGAGCGCGGCCAGGAGGAGGGCCGCGGCCGCGAGCGGGCCACACCGCCCCGAATCGAGAATCCTCATCAAACGCCTCCTTCGGGCCACCACCCACAATGGCGATACACTGCCCGTGACGCACCTGTGACGAAACGTACCCAATTGCCGTTCCCTTCGGGAGGCAGTGCGCCACGGTCCCACCGCCGACGCTGTTTTTCCGGGAATTGTCCGCGGGTTTCTGACACCCGAGCGCCCGCAGGTGGAACGCAGCGGGGGAAGAATCCCGCGATATCGCGAGCCGACCGCCGTGTGCTCGCCGTTCTGCTCATGGGGGCGGCGACCGTGCTCGGATGCCAGACCCGTGCTGGGCGAGGTGAGGATCCTCCCGCGGTGACATCACCCGGCGCCGGCGGCGAGTCCGACGCCGGGGTCGTCCGCCCGCAGCGGCCCCTGGGCGCCGACGCGCCTGCGGATGCGGCGATGCCCGGTCCGGGCGCCGATGCCACCCCACCGGAAGCCGCCGATGCGGGGGCGGATGCCCGCGTCGCCACACAGGACGCGGCTGTGGCACCCGATGGATCGACTCCGGCTGCGCGCTGGGTTGCGCGGCCCCTCACGACCCCGCCCAGCTACCTGGGCAGCGTCGACAACGGCGCGAGCTGCGATCGGGACTACCCCACGGTCGGGTTCGAGCCGGAGGACCGGGACGACGCGCTCCATCCCCTCTTCCTGTACTTCGTCGGTACCCGCTTCGCCGATGGGGATCTCAGCGCCGACCACGACAGCCCGGCGGCCCTCGCGGTCACCGAGGCGATGGCGCGTCGTGGCTATGTGGCCCTCTCCGTCGCCTACGACAACGGCGCGGTCGCCTGGCTGAGCGACCACGGCAACCAGCTGCGCTGTCTGTTCTCGCGCGATAGCCCGTCGAGCCTGATCGCCGTCGCCTGTGCGCAGCCCCGCGTGGATTGTGACCTCGGCATCGCGGCGTGGGGACACAGCCAGGGCGCATTCGTCGGGGTCGCGGCGGCCGACCTGGAGCCGCGCGTGCGGGGTGTGTGGGCCACCGGCTATGGCGGCGACGCGAGCCCGGGCCTGTCGCCGGAGAGGCTGCGCGTGGTCAACGGTGAGGCCGACTTCGGCAACGGCAGCCCGGAAGCGCTCAACCGAATCGCTGGATTCGGCGGCGCCGGTTGTGGCCCTGACGTGGATCGGTGCCTGCGTTCCAACGGCAGTGGGTGGATCCGCGTGTTGCGCAGCGCGCTCGCCGATCCCGACGCCTCGAGCGCCGATCACTGTTGGTTCGATCGCCGCTCATGCGTGGACACCACGCTGCGACTGGAGCCCTCCTGGGTCGACCCCGAGTCCACTCAACCCTTCGCCCTCGAGCAAAACGCCGATTGGCTGGCTGACATCGCCCGCTCGCCCTGAGCTGGGAAAGGTCGAGAGTCCTTCCACCCAGTCCGTGACGCACGGGTTGACGGGGCGGACGCGATGTTGTGCTCTCCGAAGGGGGCCGGTTCGCCTTGCTCGTCTTGGGTTGTGGCGCCGCGCCCGGAGGGAGCCGCCATGGCAGTATCCGCAACTGTAACCTCGCTGCGTCCCGAAGAGATGCTGGCAAAGCCCGTGCCCCTCGACCCGGCCTTCGAGGACGAGGGGCGCGTTCTCGAGTTGATCCGGCAGTCGGCGCCGTACCGCCTGTCCGCCGCGGTCCACAAGTCGCGGGAGACCGGCAAGGACGTGCCCTGGTTTCGTGTCTTCTGGGCCTACGGTGAGATGCTCGCGGACCCGCGCGCGGACTTCATCTTCAACAATCCGCGCTTCATCGAGGCCGCCAAGGAGTCATTCGGGGCGAAGGTGGTCGTCCCCAGCTCGCTGATGAACAACATCAACGCGCCGATGGCGGGCGGGCACCCGCACCTGGATCTGCCGCACTTCCGCGGAGCGGAGCGTTTCCCCTTCGACCTCCTGGTTGCGATGGGTCATTCGGGGCTCTTTCATCCCTGGGCGATCCCGATCGCCTCGGCGCTCTGCTGGTTCTACCGCGGCGCGGGAGGTGACTTCGACTACTGGCCGGACGGCCCTGACGGTGAGCGCATGACGCTCTCCTCGCCGCTGTGGAATCGGGCGGTGGTTGCCGACAACGAGTACATGTTCCACCGTGTCGGCGGGGTCGGCCGGGACCGCGACCACCTCGCGCCCGGGGCGATCTCGCGCAAGGCGGTACTTCACTACGAGGACGGCACCTGGACGATCGAGGACGGCGACCGCCGGTATTCCTTCCCTGAAGAAGAGATGCGCCACTCCGTGCTGTGGAAGGCCTATGCCTTCGAGGACGAGGCAGCGCTCCGAGTGTTCCGGGACAAGAGCGACGATCTGACGCTGCCGATGGCGCTGTCGATCCTGTCCGACGACCTGGACCGGCGTGGCGTCGGCCGCCTCGACGCCGAGGCGGGCTATGCGGACGCCGACAATCGGCGCCTCATCCATCAGACCTATCGCGCGCCAGAGGTCCGCGATGCCAGTCGGCGTCGCATCACCTGAGCACCTGGAGGCCGACAAAGCAGCTTCGCCGCAGCCCTGGCCGGGAACAGGAACGCGCCGGGCGGTGTCCCACCAGTCGCGTGCGGCGCGGTGCTCGGCTGTTAGGCGCCCGCCTCGAGCGCGGCATCGAAGAGGCGCCGCAGGTGTCGCTTGGTGAGCGGCTTGCACCCCAGGACGAGCTGACGGTGCAGCGCGCCGTCCACGGCCATCACGAGCGCGTCGGCGCATGCCCGGGCGGAATCGATTTCGAACGCTCTCAGCAGGGAGGCCAGCTCGGACACGAAAGCGGCGCGCCCGCGCTGGAAGTGCAGTCGCAGCGCGGGGTTCCTCGCGCCCTCGAGCTGGAGCTCCACACGCGCGCGATAGTGGTCCTCTGCCTGGATCAGCGCGGCGGTCACGCGCTCGAGCCCCTTCTCGACCGCCTCGATGCTCGTGAACCCGTGGGACGTGGCCCGCAGCGCTTGCTCGGAGGTCTTGCGGTCATCCGCGAACAGCCGATCGGCGGCCAGGGCCAGCAAGTCCGATCGCGTGCGGGCGTAGCGGCTCGCGGTCCCCTCCGGGAGGCCGGCTTGCCGATCGACGGCGCGATGGGTGAAGCCGCGGCTTCCCTGCCGAGACAGCACGAGGATGGCGGCGGCGCCGAGGGCCTGTTGGTGTGCCGGCACGTGGTCCCTTGCGTTCGTTTGCCGCCACAGCTACAGCTGTAGCGCTCACCGCTACAGCTGTAGCGCATGCCGGGCATCGATACACCCGCAATCATGGGAGGGCCGCGCATGGCCGAATACCAGCTGAGCGAGGCGGATCGCCTTCCGCTTCCCGCCTCCTACCTGACCGAGGGGCGCCAGCTCGGGCTGAGCGAACCCGAGCAGCAACGACCCTTCGCCCACTTCTTCGAGCCCACGCTGCGGCCGCTGCAGTCGCCGGCCCGCGACGCGCTGCTCGCTGGCAGGGTGCCGCGCGAGCTCGGTCTCGAGGTCGACGACGTGGTGCGGCATCTCTCCGCACCCGGCTACCAGGGCCTTGAGACCGGCTGGACCCGCACCCGCGGTGGCACCCTGCTGGTCGCCTGCCTTACCGACATGCCCGGGGTGACAGCCGCGATGTGGGATTGGTGGTTCGGCTGGCACTCGACCGAGAGCGCCCGCTACAAGCTCTGGCATCCCGCGGCGCACCGCTACAGCGGCATCGCCGACGACCGCAGCGGTGACCGGAGCCTCACGGACCGGCAACGCTACATCGGTAACGTTTCCTACGTGGACGAGTACGTCGGCGCCACCTACACGCGGCTCGCCATCCGGTTCTTCGATCCCGCGCGCCTGGGCTTCGAGGACAGTCCCGGCACGACACACATCTGCGCGCGAGTTGGCCTCAGCGACGTCCCGGTCGCCGCAGGCTGGATCGTGCATCAGGTGCGCCCCACGGAGGACGGCTGCGAGATGCGCTCGCGCTTCTTCCTCGGGCATGCCCAGGTGCTCGACGTTCCGCCGCACTCCGTCTCTGAGCCGCTCGCCGGGCGCGTGCTGACCAGCGCACTCGGCCGTGGCGCCCTCGCCCCGGTCGTCACGGCCGTCGGTCGCAGCCGCACGCCCGACGCCATGGGCCACGATCTGCTGCACCACTGCGCGAGCGAGATGAACCACCTCGCCGGATTCCTGCCGGCGCTCCATGCCGAGTTTCGCGACTTCCCCTAGGGATGGCATGCCGGCGCGGGTGACTGCGAGCGGTCGCAGGGAGGGGATAGACTTCGGACATGTTTGGGGGGCGTCGGCTCGCTAGGGTGGGTCTCCACGGTGCTCCGCGGGAGCGCGGGGAGAGGAGCCGAGGATGAAGACCATCGAAGAAATCACGGAGCATGGCGTCACGGAGCGCCGCTTTCAGCTCGAGGTGGACGGCGAGACGGTGCCAGGCATCCTCTGGACACCGGAGCATGCGCAGGGCCCCCGCCCGCTGGTGCTCCAGGGTCATGGCGGGACCCAGCACAAGCGCGTCCCGAACGTCCTGTCGCTGGCCCGGCGTCTGGTGCGCCACAGCGGCTACGCCGTCGCAGCCATCGATGCACCGGGTCACGGCGATCGCATGACCGACGAGGACCGGGAGCACAACCGGGCGATCCGCCGCGACGGCGGTGCGATGACCGAGGAGCGTCGCAAGAGGCTGACCGAGCGCGGCAGGCGGGCTACCGGCGAGTGGAAGGCCACGCTCGATGCCCTGCAACGGCGGGACGAGATCGGCGACTCCGGGCCGGTCGGCTACTGGGGTGTGTCGATGGGGTCGGCCTTCGGCATCCCGTTCGTGGCGGCGGAGCCGCGCATCACGTGCGCCATCTTTGGGCTCGCTGCCTTGACCATGGGGCGCGAAGCTCTGGCCAGCTCCGCGGAGAAGATCGAGGTCCCGCTGCTCTTCATGAACCAGCTGAACGACGAGCTGATGACGCCAGACTCCGCGCTCGCTCTGTTCGTGGCCTTCGGTTCGAAGGAGAAGACGATGCACATCAACCCCGGGCCGCACATGGGCATCCCTGGCTTCGAGGTCGAGCACTATGAGACTTTCTACGCTCGACACATGGGAACTGCCACGAGCTGACGCATCGCATGACCGAGGACTTCGACGCGCTCGCACCCGAGACCTTCGACTCCACCCACGCACTGTACGCGGAGCTGCGCGCCCGCTGCCCGGTGGCGCGCAGCGATGCGTGGGGCGGGTTCTGGGCGCTCCTGCGCTACGATGACGTGTGTCAGGCGGCCGCGGACTACGAGACCTTCACCACCACGGTGCAGAACGTGGTGCCCAAGGTCGCGTTTACCGGCCGGCGGCCACCGCTCCATCTCGACCCGCCCGAGCAGACACCCTACCGGCGCGCGCTCAACCCGCTGCTCACGCCTGCGCGGCTGGCCATACTCGAGGAGCCGACGCGGCACTTTGCGGTGGAGCTGCTGGAGCCGCTGATCGCCCGTGGGCACGGCGACATCTGCGCTGACTTCTCGACGCACCTGCCGATCCGCGTCTTCGCCGAGTGGATGGGGCTGCGCGACGAGGAGGCCGGGCGCCTCGCCTCGGTGGGGCGCGCGTTCAACATCGCCGTGCAGTCCAACCAGGAAGAGCTGATGAAGCGCAGCAGCCTGGAGCTCTATGAGATGGCGCGGGGCCTCATCGCGCGGCGCCAGGCCGAGCCGCTCGATCCCGCAGTCGATCCGACCAGCGCGCTGCTGGCTGCGCGCCACGAGGGCGAGCCGCTGCCCGAAGACATGGTGCTCGGCTGCATCCGCCAGGTGCTGGTCGTTGGCATCATCGCGCCGACGGTCATGATCGGCTCGATCGCGGTCCACCTCGCGCGAGACCCGGCCCTGCAGAGCCGGCTGCGCGAGGACCCGGGCCTGTTGCCGGCCGCGATCGAGGAGTTCCTGCGCCTCTACACGCCCTATCGCGGCTTCGCGCGCACGGCGACATGCCCGATCGAGCGCGGCGGCCGCACGATCGAGCCCGGCGAGCCGATCGCGCTGGTCTACGCGTCCGCGAACCGCGACGAGGCCAGGTTCGAGCACGCCGACCGCTTCGTGCTGCACCGCCCCAACATCGCCGAGCACCTGGCCTTCGGCCGCGGACCCCATCGCTGTCCCGGGGCGGGCCTCGGTCGGCTGCAGCTGCGCATCGCGCTCGAGGAGCTGCTGGCTCGCACGCGGCGCTTCGAGCTCGCCGGAGAGGTCGTGCCCACGCGGTGTCCGGAGATCGGCGCGCGCGCGGTGCCGCTGAGCTTCGTCCCAGCATGAGCGCGTGACGTTCCGCCCTCGACGTCGCGCCTGCGCCTACATGAACGGTGAGTCCTCGACGATCTCGACCCAGACGCCCTCGGGGCTTCGAAGCATGAAGCTGCGAAAGCCGTAGTTCTCCTTGAAGGAGATCGGCTCCTCGATCGGAATGCCGGCGGCTTCGATGCGGCCCAGCGCGCCCTCGAGGTCGGTGGTGCTGAAGCCCACGTGGTCGACCGCGGCGCCGCGAGTGTCCTCGTACACGATGTTCGGGTCGAGCACACCGCTGCGACCGGAGGCCACCATGTTGACGCCGTCGACGTGGGGCGTGCCACGGGGATCCTGGAGCGCTGCGCCGAGAACGTCCTCGAAGAATGGATAGCTGGGCTCGACCAGATGAAGGTGCGCGAAGCCGCTCGCCGAGGGTCCGGGTCCGGACGCGATCTCGAAGCGCGCGCCCTCGTCGTTGTCGACGTAGAACCACTGCACGGTGAAGGTGTTGCAGGGGGTGCCCTCGGCTGCGGTGGCACAAACCGACGCGTCTGCGAGCGGTGCGTCGAGGGCAAGCAAGCGCGCCAGCTCTGCCTCCACGTCGGGTGTGTTGAAGCCGATGTGCGCCAGCCGGTTCAGCCGCATGTCGGACGGCGGCGCGTCGACCCGCGTGTAGAGGAAGTAGGCACGCTCCGTCTTCGCCGCCCGCGTGACTCGCGAGCCCGCCTCGTCGGTGCAGAAGTCGATCGCCGTGGCCGAGAAGAAGCGTTCCACGAAGGCGATGCTCGTGGCGGGGTCCCGGGTGTTGAAGTGCACGTGGTGCATGCGGAGCGCTCCGTCGTCTGCGGCGACCGGCCGCGGCGCGCACGGCGCCACCCTCGCGCCCGGATCGGGCTCCGGCAGCGGGGAGCCGCCATCCGGTGTCAGGCTGCCGGCGGCGCGGTCGTTCGCTCCCGGGTTGGAGGCCTCGGGGATGGCCGTCGGAGCGGGGGACTCCGGGGTCACGTGCGTCATCCCATCGGTGCTGGCGGGTGGCGGTACCGACGGCTGCGACGCGGACTCCAGGCCAGGGCCCGTGTCGGGCGAGCCGGCCATGCCGGCCTCACAGCCCGCCGCGAGCGCGAGGGCAGCGCCCGCGGAGACTGCGCACCAGGTCGTTCGAGGCGCCATGTCGGGAGCATCGCGCCTGGGTCCGCCGCACGGGGATGCCGTGAGCGAAGGCACAGACAACGACAAATCCGCGCCAAGAAAGCGGGAATGCATGCTGCTTGTGAGGGATCGAGCCGGCTGCGACGGAGACGGCCGGGGTTGGCACGCGGGGACCGTAGTATCGTGTCGCATCCCCGAGCGTTTCATGGACGCGGCGCTGGTCATCAAGCTCCTCTTCTTGCTGCTACCCACGGTTCCGTGGGTAGCCGTACACGCCGCCGTCGTCGTGATGGCGCGGCACCCCCTCCTCACCTGGGGAACGCGCGCCCTCAGCTTCGGCTATGGATGGCTGCTGTGGAACGTCGCCGACGGCTTCATGGGCGACCGCTTTCTCTCGGGCGCGGCCGAGTCGCTCGAGACCGCGTGGGCCTGGGCCATCGGCCTGCTCGTGGTGATCGAGATCCTCGCCGCCCTGCGCCACGCACGACGTGCCGCGGGCGAAGGACGGCGGCAGTGATGGCGGAACCTCATGCGCCTCCGCGGGGCATCTCGCCCCGGCAAGTTGCCCCATAGAGCGCGCGCAGCTGGCGATTCGGCTCGAGCGCCCTCTCATTCACGAGGATCTGCGCGCATTCCTCGACCACGGCAGCATACTCCGCCTCTCGCATCGCGCCGGCCACGAGCTACTGCTGCCTGTACGTGCACTCGGTCCCGAGGCGCTGCGCATCCTCGCGGTCGTGGGTGTCATCGCGGGTGAAGACGGAACGACGGAGACCTTCGCCGACGCCTACGATGAGCAGGGTGCCCGGTGCTCCAGCGCCCGGCGACTCGGGGATGGCACGCTTCAACACGAGCGTCGCCCGGAACGGGGCACCGCCCTCGGGTGATCCACGCGGTATCGGGCCGCTGTGCGTCAGTTGTAGTCGAGTGCGACGATGCGCTCTGGTGTCACGGACACCAGCACGACCGGGCCCTCGGCTTCGGCCAGCTGGACGTAGCGCTCGGCATCGGCTTCGCTCGACGCGTAGCGCTGCGCGATCTGGCGGTGCAGCGCGTCGACGTGGGCGGAGCCGCTCTCGTCGAGGGTGGCCGTGCCGTACAAGTTGACGGAACGGGCGTCGGGATGGCCGGCGTCCACGCACACCGCGATGCGCGGGTCCCGCCGCAGGTTGCGGTACTTGGCGCTAGCGCGGTCCATGGTGAAGTGGAGCTGGTCGGCGGAGTACACGAACCACACGGCGCTCAGCTGCGGCGGACCGTCGGAGCGATGGGTGGCGACGATGGCGTGGCGCACCTGTGCCAGGTAGGCGGCCACCTCGGCGTCATCCATTCTATGGACGGGGAAAGCCATGGCTCGGTCCTCGAGTGCGCGATTGCGGATCGGGCATCGCGATGCAGCGTAGCACCGCCCGTCGCGGACCAAGGCACGCTATGATCGCTCGCAGGTGACATGGACGAGTCGGCGGCCGATGACTTCTGGAGGCGGTTCCTGGGCGTTCCTGCAGCGCGCTGGGGCGCGCCCGGTGTGCACGTCGTGCCCCACGTGGGCCTCAGCGACTACTCCGGCGTCTGGTTCTTCGTGCGCGGCGCGCAGTGCATCCTCTCCGCGCCGTCGCACTGGCATACGCGTCTCGAGGCGCTGGTAACCCGTGCGGATCTCAGTCACGGGCTTCCGGAAGCGGCCGCCGTCCGCGAGATCTTCGGCTCCGACGCCATCACCCTGGTGGGTCCCGTCTGGCACGGCTCCCTGACCGACCGATTTCGCATGCCAACAGGTCCATGGCGCCATGTGGACGCCGGCGATCCGGCTGTCGATGGTCTCCGCGGGGCGTGCAGCGCCACCGAATGGGATCACGCGGGGCTCGAGTCCGCTGGGCATCCCTGGTTCGCGGCGACCGCCTCCGGCCGGATCACGGCGATCGCGGCCCTCCGAGAGCGTGACGCCCGCACGATGGACGTCTGCGTGGTCGGCCACCCGCAAGCCCGCGGCCAGGGCTTTGCGAGGGTTGCGGTCGGCGCGGCGATCGCGCATCGCGCGCCCGCCAGGCATGTGCTCTACCAGACGCTCGAGGCCAACCGCCCCTCCGTGCGTCTCGCCGAGGGACTCGGCTTCGAGCACTACGCGCGGCACCTCGCCGTGCGGCTGCGGCCATAGCCCCAGGGCGCCGTTGCGCGCCGGCGCGCGCGTGCTAGCACACCGCATGCGCCCTGGTGACCATGACCTCCGCACCCTTGCGATGCGTACCGAGGTGGCGATCGCCAAGTACGGGTGCCACCTCGAGCGCCGTGCCGGCCACTGGGTGGTCCGCTTTCACGACAATCCCCACTACTGGTTCGGCAACTGCCTGATCTTCGACGCGCCGCCCGGTGCTGGCGACTTCGAGCGCTGGATGGCCAGCTTCGAGCGTGAGCACGGGGATTCACCCAGCGACCACCGGGTGTTCCGGATCGACTGTGGGGAAGGCGTTGCCGGTGAGGCCGGGCCGTTCTTGCGAGCCGGCTTCGAGCTGCAGCGCATGTACGTGCTATCCGCGCGCCAGGTCGCGCCTCCCCCAAAGGTCAACCGCGAGGTCGAGATCAGGCCGCTGCGGACGGATCGGGAGTGGGAGGCCGCGCTGGCGCAGGCGATCGACGTCGGTGTTCATGACAGTGGTCACGCTGACACCGAGGCCTATGCCGTGTTCAAGCGCGCCCGGCTGACCAGCTTTCGTGAGATGCAGCGGCGCGGGCTCGGCCAGGTATGGGGCGCGTTCCTCGGCGTACGCCTGGTCGCCCAGCTCGGCCTCTTTCACGTAGGTGAGCTGAGCCGTTTTCAGCAGGTGGCGACCGACCGCGCCTACCGGCGCAGGGGCATCTGCGGCACGCTCGTCTATCGCGTGAGCGAGCGTGCGCTGGCGGACATGCCCGGTCGGCGGCTCGTGATGTGCGCGATGGAGGACTACCACGCGACGCAGATCTACCAGTCGCTCGGCTTCCGCATCGCCGAGCGGGTGGTCGACTACAAGCGCCCTGCGCCTTCGTAACTCAGCTTGCGACGCCCGTGCATGAGGCTGAGGCGGTTGCGCCCGTCCGCGCTCTTGTGCGTCTCGCCAATCTGCTGGGCCGAGATGCCGAAGCGCTCCGCGACCTGCACGATCACCCTCACGTCGCGGGGCGCGCAGTAGATCTCCATGCGGTGGCCCATGTTGTACACCCGGTACATCTCCTTCCAGCCGGTGCCACTGGCGCGCTGGATCGCGCGAAACACGGGCGGGACGGGGTGCAGGCGGTCCTTGACGTAGTGCACGCCGCGTCCGAAGTGGAGGCACTTGGTCTGGCCGCCGCCGGAGCAGTGGATCATCCCCTTGATGCGCGAGCGATGCTCCTGGAGCAGGGCTGCAATCACCGGCGCGTAGCTGCGTGTCGGGCTCAGGAGAGCTTGCCCGACCGTGAGCGCGGAGCCGGGGAGGGGATCGCCCATCCTGTATGGACCGCAGTAGACCAGGCTCGGGTCGATCTGTCCGTCGTAGGTCTCCGGGTACTTGCGACCGTACTCGCGGCTCAGCAAGTCGTGGCGCGCGCTGGTGAGGCCGTTGCTACCGATGCCGCTGTTGTCGGTGCTTTCGTAGAGCGCGCGGCCAGCCGACGAAAGGCCCACGATGGCGAGGCCCGGTCGAATCGCGGAGCCCGTGATCACGTCGCCCTTCGGCATGACCGCGGTGGCGCAGCTATCCACCACGACCGTGGGGGTGAGGTCGCCCACGTCGGCGGTCTCGCCGCCCCCACTGTGGATCTCCACGCCCTGCGCGCGCAGGGTGGCAAGGACCTCCTCGGTGCCCGCGATCAGCTCGGCCAGTACGGTGCCAGGGATGCGCTTGGCATTTCGGTTGATGGTGCTCGAGATCAGGATGCGTCCGGATACGCCCACGCAGAGCAGGTCGTCCAGGTTCATCACGATGCTGTCCTGGGCGATGCCACGGAACACGGATGCGTCCCCGGTTTCGCGGAAGTGGAGGTAGGCCAGTAGCGACTTCGTGCCACTCCCGTCGGCGTGGATCACGTTGCAGAGGTCGGGGTCGCCTGTCAGATAGTCCTCGGTGATCTTGCAGAAGGCACCCGGGAAGAGGCCCTTGTCGAGCTTGGCGATCGCGCCGTGCACCTCGGCCTTGGTCGCGGAGACGCCGCGTGCGCCGTACCGTGTCTCGTCGACCGCGCCCTTGACCGTGTAGCGACTGCGGGTCCCCGCGGCGATCACACCGTGCTCGGCGAGCCCCCTGAAGGCCTTGGCGACGGTGTTGATCGCGATGCCGTGCTCGGCCGCCACACTGCGGATGCTCGGCAGCTTCTCGCCGGCGCGCAGCTCCCCGACCTGGATCGCGAAGCGGATCTGATCGGCCAGCTGGCGGTGTACCGGCAGCTTGTCCCGTGGATCGAGGGTGATCTTCATCTGTATCATGCTCATAATACAGGCCTGTGGGACCTTCAAGTGTCGTTGGAACACGCTCATTGGTGGCGGCGGTCCATTGCGGACCCCGCGTTCGCGGCTACGCTGGGGCATGCTTCCGCTACACCAGATCGACGCCTTCGCCTCGGGCCCGTTTACGGGCAACCCGGCGGCCGTGTGCCTGCTGGATGGACCCCGGCCGGAAGCCTGGATGCAGGGCGTGGCGATGGAGATGAATCTCTCGGAGACCGCGTTTCTGCTGGCCTCGGCCGGCAAGGGCGGCCCCTACGATCTGCGCTGGTTCACGCCCACCGTGGAGGTGGACCTGTGCGGGCACGCGACGCTCGCCAGTGCGCACTTCCTGTGGGAGGAGGGGCTGCTCGGAGCGTCCGAGGTCGCGTGCTTCGATACGCGCAGCGGGCGGCTGAGTTGCCGGCGCTCCGATGGGCTGATCCGGATGGACTTCCCGGCCCGGCCTGGCGAGCCGTGCGAGGCGCCGGTGGGGCTGCTGGCCGCCCTGGGCCTTGGCGACGGTCGCGCGCTGCGCAACGGCATGGACCTCATGGTGGTGCTCGACGACGAGGCTGCGGTCGCCGCGCTCGCACCCGACATGGTGGCGCTCGCGCGGGTCGAGGCCCGTGGCGTGATCGTGACCGCCGCCAGCACCCTTGCGGGCGTCGACTTCGTGTCGCGCTTCTTCGCGCCGGCCGCGGGTGTCGACGAGGATCCGGTGACCGGCTCCGCCCACTGCTTCAGCGGTCCCCATTGGGCGGGGCAGCTCGGCCGGACCACCCTCGTCGCCAAGCAGCTCTCGAGGCGCGGGGGGCGCCTCGAGCTGGAGGTCGGCGATGGTCGTGTCGAGATCGCCGGACGTGCGCTGACCACGGTGCGCGGCCACTGGGTCGGCGACTGAGCCCGGGCCGGATCGATGGGGCAGGATGGGCCGAGGGGTGCTAGCGTCCGGGCATGCCCAACGCCTCCAGCATCCTCATCGTGTTCCTGCTGTCCGTGCTAGTCGGCTGTGCAACCGCTTCGACCCAATCCGAAGGGGCAGGATCTCCGGAACCCGCCGCGGCGTCTGCGGCGGATGACGACGAGCCCGTTTGCGCGGACTGGCAACAGCTCAGTCCGCAGGAGCGCACCCAGCTGCTCGGGGCGATGTTGAGCCAAGCGATGGAGGAGATGCGGCCGGAGCTGGAGACGAAGCTGGACCCGCATCAGATGGGCGTCCTCGACCGCTGCGTGATCGGTGGGTTGCCCGGCTTCGTGCAGTCGGTCGACCAGCGATGCGAGGGCGGCTCCTTCAACTTCTCGGACGGGGTTGGGGAGCTGGGTGGCGCCCTGGCTGTCGAGTGCGCCCAGAAGGCCGTCGCGGCCCGGGACCTCTGCAAGGACTGGCGGGCCTGGGAGGCGAGCCAGAGGGAGGAGTTCGTCGCGACTGTGTGGGGCGAGTCGATCGAGGGGACCGCGTCCGTGCTGGCGGAGGGTGGCATGGGCGCGGAGGATGTCGCGGTGGTGCGCAGCTGCCTGGTCGAGCGGCAGCCGCAGCTGCACGGCTGGATGGACGGGCAATGCGCCGGTGATGGCGCACGCATCTCGGCCTCCGAGCTGGGCCGCCGAGCCGCGCAGGCCCACGTTCCGGGGTGTCTGGAGAAGGTCTCGAGGGACTGAGGCTTGGTCATGACGGACCTCTTCGAAGAGAAGGCCGAGGACTGGGAATCCCGCCCGGCGGTCGCCGTGATCTCTCACGGGGTCGGTGCTGCCATCCTCGAGCACGTCAGGCTCTCGCCGGAGATGCAGGTGATGGACTTCGGCGCGGGCACTGGTCTGATCTGCGGCCAGCTGGCGCCCCGTGTGGGCAAGGTCCACGCCGTCGACGTGTCGGAGGCCATGCTGGCCAAGCTCGCGGCAAAGCCGGAGCTGCGCGACAAGGTCGAGGTCGTGTGCCAGGATATCCTGACGCAGCCCCTCGAGCGCACCTTCGATCTCATCGTGAGCGCGATGGCCCTGCATCACGTCGAGGACACGGATGCGCTGCTGCGGTCCTTCGTGCGCCACCTCGTTCCGGGGGGACGCGTTGCCCTGGCCGACCTCGATACCGAGGACGGAGCCTTCCATCCCCCGGATGTGGAAGGCGTCTTCCACCACGGCTTCGACCGAGTGGAGCTGCGGGCCGCGCTGGAGCGCGCGGGGTTCCGCGACGTCGGCTTCGCTACCGCGGTGGTGCTCGAGAAGGAGGGCACGGCCTATCCGATCTTCCTCGTGACCGCGAGCGTCGGCGATGGAATCTGCTAGCGTTGCGCGCATGCAGAGGATCGTGTTGGAAGAGGCGCGGGTGCATCCCGCGATCCGCGAGCAGGTGGCGGAGCGAAACCGGGACATCGTCCAGGAGGTCGAGCGCGCGGTCGCCGACAACGATGTCGTCGTGGTGGGGATGAAGACCAATCCGCATCCGAAGCGCGCCGGGGCCGCGCTCAAGAAGGCCGGCATCGCCTACAAGTACGTCGAGTTCGGCTCCTACCTCGGCCCCTGGCGGCGGCGCAATGCGCTCAAGATGTGGAGCGGCTGGCCCACCCTGCCGATGGTCTTCGTCAAGGGCGTGCTGATCGGCGGCGCCAACGAGACGATCGCGCTGCTCGAGAGCGGCGAGCTGCAGCGCATGCTGCAGCCGTGAGCTTCTGATGGCGGAGGCGCGGCAGGCCGGCCCACGAGGTTTCGAGCGCTCGGGCCTGACCTTGCTGCACTTCGCCGGTGAGCCGCGCCCGCTCCATCTGGAGCTCGTCGAGCTGATCGGTCGCGTGCTGCAGACCTCGGATGGCACCGTCACCCAGGGCTGCGCGCGCGTCGCTCGCTCGGCGATGCGCCCGGCTCGACGCACCGCGGCGCGCCCGCTAGGCTGCGAGCATGAGCATCGACATCAACGGCATCGCGCACATTCAGCTGTCGGTCACGGACGTGGAGCGCGCCAAGCCGTTCTATCGGAAGCTGTTGGTCGAGGGCTTCGAGATGCGCGTGCAATACGACGAGCCGGGCATCTTCTATTGCATCGGCGCGCGCACCGGCCTGCTGATCACCCAGGTCGCCGATGCTCTGCGCGACGTGCCCTTCGATCAGAGACGCGTCGGACTGCACCACCTCTGCTTCCGCGCGCGCTCGCGCGAGTCGATCGACGAGCTCCACACCCTGCTGCAGGACATGGGCGCCACCATCGTGCATGGGCCCGAGGACGGCCCCTGGGCTCCCGGCTACTACTCGATCCTCTTCGAGGATCCCGACGGCATCCGCCTCGAGGTCAACTACGTTCCCGGCCGAGGCAACCTGGACAAGATTCGCGACGCCCCGCTACAGAACCCCCGCGAGTGAGGGACACCCGCGCCCTGCGAGTACGACCTACTCCAACGGGACTTCGATTCGGGGGCAGCCCAGTACCACCTGCACCTCGCCACCCACGTCCTTCAGCTGCTGGCAGCTGCTCTGGCAGGCCAGCAGGCGGCTCGGGTTGGCGGGGTCGTCGTAGTACCAGCCGCCCTGGGCGGCGTCACAATCGTTGACGCTCGGCACCCATCCGATCGTGGTCTCGACGCCATCCGGCGTCGTGTAGCGCATGTTGATCGTGTTGTTGGCGATGTCGGCGGCGCCGTCTTCGGGCACGGCGTAGTCGCAGGGCAAGGCGGCGCCGCGAATCTCGTTGAGAGCGGCAACAAGTGCTTGGGCGGCTCCCGGCTCCACCAGCAGCGCCTGGTCGGTGCCACCGGCCGCAGCGAACATGTTGAGCGCGTCGAGGCCGATGCCAATGCCGACCACGAATGTCTGGATGCTGGGGCTGCCGCTGAAGCCCTCGGCCGCCACGTCGACCACGCCCTGCACGGTGGAACCGCAGTCGTCCGGCAGGCCATCGGTGACCAACAACACGACCGTCTTGGAGTCCGGATTCTGGGCGGTCCACTCGCGGGCGTGCTGCACCGCACCCTGCATGGCCGGAACGGTGGCGGTGCCCTCGAAGGGCGCGAGCGGGAAGGCCGCTTGCAGCGTGCCCGTGTGACCCGGCAGGTCGCCGATGCCGACGCGCGGAGTGGCGTAGTACGAGGCGTTACAGTCGCTGCCGAAGAACTGCACGCCGACGCCGATGCCGGCCGAGCCCGGATCCATGAAGAACTGGTTGATGGCGTCGAGCGTGCCGGGCCACCACGGGATCATCGAGCCGGAGTCGTCGACCACCATGTAGATGTCGAGCTTGCGCGCCTCGGCCTTGTAGCTGTCGGCTGCGCACTCCTCGCCCTCGCCGATGACCATGTCGTTGACGCGTGGCACCGGCGTATCGGCGGGCGCCGTTGGCGTGCCGGCGCTGGAGTTGCCGAACGCGCCCCCGCTCGAACCGGCGCCGCCGGCAGGGGTTGCATTGCCGAATTGGTTGTCGCCGGAGCCGCGGTTGCGCGAGCTCTCGGCGGCCGAATCGGCGGCACAGGCACCCAGACCCAGGAGCGCAGCGCAGAGCGCGCCACGGAACAGCGAATCACCCACGGAATGCATCAAGAGATCACCATATCCCAAATTAGGACCCCAGCCACGCATAAAACCGATAGCGTAATCGGGGCTGGGCCGCAAGTGTGGCCGAAATTTCCCGGCATACCCGATAGATCACTCGAAATATCGTGGTATCTAGGCATCTGGGGCCCTGTATGGAGTCACAGGCCGAACAGCGAGCACCGCGCACCAAGGGGCAGCGCACGCGCCAGCGGTTGCTGGATGCGACCCTGGAGCTGATCGGTGCCGAGGGGACCGCGGCGGTGACGACCGGGCGCATCGCCGCCGCGGCAGGCCTGGCCCAGTCGAGCTTCTACCAGCACTTCAAGAGCCTGGAGCACTGCATCGAGGCTGCGGGCCGCGCGGTCGTGGAGCGCATTCGCCCGCCCCAGCCCGGGCTCCGGGAGCGTGCGCTGTCGCGCTTCCGCGGCCAGGACGATCTGCCCCGCCTCGTGCAGCTCCTGGTCGAGGAGCTGGTCAAGCCCTACCTGGAGGAGCCGGAGCTCACCCTGCTCTACTACCGGCACCGCCTGGATCCGACGACCTTTGGGCGGGCGATGGCGCAGATCATGGATCGCGAGCGCGCGGTGCTGACGGATGTCTGGTGGCGCGCCGCTGAGCGTCTGGGTGTGGGTCCCGAGCTCTACCCCGTCGTGGCGCTCGAGTCTGAGCTGGTCAACTCGATGGCGGCAGGCGCCATCCAGGCCATCGCGACCGGGCGCTTCCAGAACCGCGACCTGGTGCTCGGTCAGCTGCGCCTGATGATCGAGGGCGGCATCCGCGCGAACCTCGAGCTGCTCGAGAGCAGGCGCGCCTCGAGGCAGTAGCCCTACTCGGTCGACGCGCAGCGGAAGGGGCTCGCGCCGGGCTCGTAGCGGGCGACCGGCAGGCGCGTGCAGAAGGCGTGCGCTGCGCGCTCCACGTGCATGACGTAGCGCACGCGCGGCTTGGGCTCGAGCCCACCGTTCTGCTTCCAGCGCCGCACCGCCACCGGTCCAGCGTTGTAGGCGGCGAGCGCCAGGTGCAGATCCCGATCGAAGCGCTCGTACATCAGCATCAGGTACTCCACCCCTGCGGCGATGTTGAAGTCCGCGCTGTAGGGCATGTACTTGCGCTTGAGCCGCTTCGCCATCGCCTTGGCCGTGCGCGGCATCAGCTGCAGCAGACCGCGCGGGCCGCGGCGGCCGCGCGCGCGCCGTTCGAACTTGCTCTCGGTCCAGATCATCCCGTTGATCAATGAGGCCGAGAGCTCGTGCTGGCGCGCCGCGGCATGCACGAAGCGCTGCACGCCGCGGATGCGCCGCCACTCCTTGGGCGTGAACTCGCGCAGGGGCCCGAGCGGCTTCGGCGCGGGGCGCACCTCGGGCGGGGCCGTCGCTCGCGTGGCGTGTGGGGCATCGGCCCCAGACGCGGGGCGCGGTGCCGGTCCGGTGGCGCAGGCGCAGACCAGGCATACGGCAATGCCCGCCCACAGGCGTCGGGATGTTGCGTTGACGCGCACGCTGGGCCCGAGCCTAGTGGCCGGGTGCCGGCGCGCCAAGCCTCGACGTCCACACCCGCTGCGTGCAGCGGCGGCACACGGGTGTGGTGGTGCTGCTACAGGCCCGTCACGACGGGCCCATTTCCCGGGGCTTTCTCTCTGGCACACGGCTTGCGTTTCATGCCGGCGTGTCTGTCCGCTCCCTCCCGAACTGTGCGCTGCTCTGGCTGGGTCTGCTCCTAGCCGGGGCGCTGCTGCCCGATCGCGCGCAAGCCCGAGGGAGCCACTTTCTGCTCGAGGTGGGCGCGGGCGCGACCCTGAGCGGCGACGGTGGTGTGGCCGTGTCGGCCGACCTTGGCGCGGGCGGCAAGTTCCGCGCCTTTCCCCCACGCTTCTACTGGATCGCCCACTTCGGCCTGAGCCACTACGAGGAGGAGCGCCTCTCGGCCCTGCCCCCGCAGCACGAGGAGGGCAGCTTCTACGATCTCGCCACGGGTCCGCGCGTCTACGTACCGTTGTCGGGCGAGCTACGCTGGTTGGGCGAGGCGTTGCTCGGCGCGAGCCGGGTCGAAGGTCGCTACTCGCAGCCCGACCTCGGGCCGCTCTCGGCGGAGCGCTGGCTGTTGCTCGGACTGCTGTCGACGGGTCTGCAGCTGCGCGTGTTACAGCAGCTGTCGGTCGGCGTGCGCATCACCCTTGCGCTCGACCAGGGCACCCTGCCCGGCGTGCATCGGCTGGCGGGTGCGAGCTCGCCCGCGCGCACGTCGCTCACCACGGGGCTGACGTGGCACTTCTGACGCGCGCCGCGTGCGCGCTGTTCGCGTGTGCGCTCTCGAGCTGCGCGCTGTCCGAGCCGCTGGGCGAGGCGGAGGTGTGGATTCGCGAGTGCGACGCCGAGGACGACGCGCGCTGCAGCGACAGCTTCGCCAGCGGCGAGGCCTTCATCGATCGCAGCGTGAGCCGGCACGCGCCCGACGGGGTCTACCTCTACGTGGAGCTCGAGGGCCCCGAAGATCGCCGCGCCATCCTCGAGATCGACGTCCCCGCGGAGGCGACCGACGACGGCATGCAACACGCGCAGCTGCGCTACCGTGAGCTCGATGGGGTGCGCGAGCGTTTCGCGGCCGAGCACGCCACGGGCTGGATCGATCTGCCGGCCGGCTGGGTGGCGGGCAGTGGCGCGGATTGCGACTGTCTGGACCTGGCCTTCGCGCTCGCATTCGAGGATCCACAGCGAGGCGGCAGGCGTGAGCTCGAGAGTGGGCGTGCGGGCTGGGGCGAGGAGCGTTGCGCGCCGACGCGCGCCTACACCGAGGCCGCGAGCCTGGAAGTGGCGGCCGGCCCCTGTGCGCGCACGCGCGTGACCCGGTCGCCGGCGCCGCAGCCCCGCGTCTACGACGTCGGTGATCCCGAGCCCGACGACCACCGCTGCGGCCCGGACTGCCAGCACCAGCACCACCACCACGATGCGGTCTACGTGGGGGGCTGCGGCTCGAGCAGTCAGACGTATGACGACGAACCGCAGGGTTGCGCGTCGAGCGGAGAGAGGGCCGACTACTCCAGTAGCAGCACGAGCGACAGCTCCGGCGGCTGTGAGGGCGATGACTCGAACAGCTCCAGTGGCGGCGGTTGCGAGGGCGACACCTCGGACTCGCCGGATGCCTGCCGGATCGCACCGCGCACGCGGCAGGGCCCCTGGGTGTCGCTCGGCATCCCGTTGCTGCTGGTCTGCCTCTACCTGCGCGCCCGACTCGCCTGGTTGCGGCACCGGCTCGGGCGTTGACGACGACGGTGTCCGCGGCCGTGGCCTCGTGCTACGTCTGGGCCATCACTGCAGGGAGGCGGACATGGGCATGGGGAGTCGCGGGCTGCTGTCGTGTGTGATCGCTTGGTGGTTGTTCGGCTGCAACGTGCAGGTCTGGGAACCGGGCAAGGCGCCGCCGGCGGAGAACCAGTCCGGGTGGGAGGATCCGCCGGCGGCCGAGTCCGAGTCCGCACCTGAAGCGGAGGGGGGCGAAGCGGAGGCGGAGGAGCCCGAGGCCCCCGTCGAGGCGGCGGCCGACGACGCAACCGAGCCCACCGGACCCGGCACGCTCGTCGTACGGGCCACCATCAAGGGCGAGCCGGTGGCGGCCGCGGTCCAGGTGCTGGAGGGGGCTTCCGTCGTCGCTCGTGGCGAGTCCGGCGAGTCCCTGACCGCGCCTCCGGGACGCTATGCAATCGAGGTCGCCATCGAAGACGCTGCCACCCTCGCCGATACGCCCACCAAGCGGATGACCGTCGTGCTGCGCGCCGGCGAGACGGTCAACCAACCGGTGTCCTTTCCGTGGGCGGCCATCCAGCTGCGGGTGCGCATCAACGGCAAGGTGAGCTCGTCAGCCAAGGTGGACATCCTGCGCAGTGGCAAGGTGATCACCACGCTGCAGTCCGACAGGCCCCACGTGATGTTCTCGCCGGGCCGCTACGACGCGCGCGTGCGCGTGGGGGGTGCCACGATCGAGGTTCCGCAGCTGTTGTTCCCGGAGGGCGCAACTCGCACCGTCCCCGTGGATGTGCAGATGTAGGCGCGGACCGGGCCTGGTGGCTCGATCCCGGTCGAATGAAGACACCGCGGCCGCTTGGGAGAGTTGCCAAGGCTGCCACCGCAGGGCATTCCCTTGAAGTAGGTGTCGTAACGCGACACTGTTGGCCGGTCAGTGGTGCTCCTCGGTTGGTGGAGGCTCGGTATGGGTAAACTTGGTGTTGTCGGGCTGCTCGTGGTGGCAGCTCTCGGGTTGGGTTGCAGCTCGGAGTCCGGTGAGGACTCCCCGGACATCGTGGTGCCTGGCACAGGGCCGGACCCCGCGGATCCGGCGAATTCAGGGTCGATGGTCACACCGGGCGGGCAGCCCGCCCCGGATACCCCAAATGTTCCGGTCACGGACGATCCCGCCGCGCCGACTGGCGAGGCGGGAAGCACGGGTGCCGATCCCGGCATGGACCCCCAGGTCCCGGAGCCTGGCTCGGATCTGCCCGCCGCGACCGGCGGTCCGATCAGTGCGGATTGCCAGGGCTTCTCCCTCGAGGGCCTGGTTCACAGCCCAGGTGGCGAGGTGACGCCGAACATCTGCGAGGCCTTCCACCCCACGCTCAACAACCCCTATGCGGTGCGCTGCGTCGATGCCTGGCCCTGGTACCAGACCCAGTACCCGGGTGACGAGTATTGCATCCTGCCGCCGCCGCCGGACAAGGGCATCCAGATCGGCCACCACGTGCAGGGCGAGGGCAGCGCCTGGTTCGACGCGGTCTCCCAGGGCGACATGAGCGCCTACGACAGCCCGCCGGCCAACTGGGTGGTCCAGCCGGGCGGTGAGGAAGAGCGCAACATCGACATCGGGCACGAGAACGCTGCCGGGCGCTACTACCGCATCTACTCGCGCATGCGCGGCGGCTCGCACCACATGATCGTGTCGACCGGATCGTCGGGCCAGACCTTCGTCTGGGGACCCGGTGGCGCCGACGGCCTCTTCACCGGCAGCGGCGTGCCGGGCGCGCAGCGTCCGGACGAGAACGCTCCGCAGTCGTTTCAGAAGCCGGAAGAGGACGCGGGCCTCTACCGCGAGTTCCCGGCCAACGCCGTCGTCACCTACAACATGCACCACTTCAATAGCACGGACAGCGCGATCCTGAAGGAGGCATGGCAGAACATCTGGTGGGAGGACGACGCGACGACCCGCGTCAACGGCATCAACGGCCTGCCGCTGCTGCAGGTCGCTGGTACCTTCGCCCAGCCGGGCCAGGTGGTGGACATGCACTACGCCAGCACGGTCGCGACCCCGACGCGCATCCTCGGGCTGTTCGGCCACCGCCACGCCTGGACCACCACGTTCACCGCCTGGGTAGAGCGCGCAGGCCAGGAGCCGGAGATCGTCTACCAGAGCTTCGACTGGTTCGACGAACCGACCTTCACGTACAACAGCCAGGTGCAGAACCCGATGCCCTCGCCCGATCTGCGCCTGGACGGTGCCTACAGCGGCATCCTCATGCTTGACCCCGGCGATCGGCTGCACTTCAACTGCCACATCGAGTACACCGATGAGCGCGCTGCGGCGGAGAACTCGCCCGTGACGCCGGGCCAGAACGGACCCCTGCGCTTCGCCAACCAGGCCTTCAACGCCGAGATGTGCATCCTCTTCGGCTCGGCCGTCGGCGACAACGGCGGCATGGTGACCCAGGGGCCGCCCCCGGCCTTCGCCTCGCAGTGATCTGCTAGCTAGTGTCCTGAGTCCGTGGCTCGCATCCCATGTTCGGACGCCTTGCGGAACCTCGCGGCGTTGCCAATGACTCGGGACACTAAGCGAAGACCATCTGAAAGCACTCGTAGGCGCGCTCGCTGACGAAGGGCCGGCAGCGCGGGAAGAGCTGCATGAAGTGGTCGTGGTACTGCGCGCGAAAGGGATCGTTGCGCAGCGCGATCTCCAGCTCGTTCGCGAACGTCAGCTCGAGCAGGGCCCGCGACTCGTGGACTGAAAGCATGCGAGTCATGCCACCGAGCCGGTCCCGGTAGTCGAGCTGGACTCCGTCGCGACCGACGCGCGCATACGTGTAGGGACGATCGCAAGCGGCGTAGAGATAGATCAGCGGCTCCACCTCCTCGCCCACGATGCTCGCCAGCAGGCTGCGCTCATGCCAGTCGAAGAAGGAGCCGGCGAAGCCGTCGGTGCCGTAGGCCGCGTGGTACAGCCCCGCCACGCACAGGTGCTGCGCGTTGCCCCACTCCTCGAGCAGACCGAAGGTGCCGATGAGGTGTGCCGTGAGGCTGCCATCGAGGTGCGCGGTCTGCTCAGTCCCGAGGGCGCGCAGGGTCGTCAGCAAGTCATCCTGGGTGTGCGTCATGGGACCTCCTACAGGGCGTGGGTACGGTGGCGTCCAGCTGCATTCGGCGGAGCGACAGCAGCGGCGTGCGCGATGTGCCGTGGTCGAGGGCCCGGCCGTAGTCGCACAGGGCGTCGAGCGCCGGGCGCAGGCTCTCGTCATCGGCGAGCAGTGCGACGGGGCGGCCCGCGTGCTGTCGCCCGAGCTGGTCGATCGCCCCGCTCCAGTGCGGCAACGGCAGCCCGGGTGGCAGCAGGCGCGACATTCGCAACCAGAACCGGTCCGCCAGCTCGTGGGCGAGCGCGGCGCTGCTCGCACGCTCGCGCGCAGGCGTGGCGAGGTAGAGCGCTTGCAGTTGCCGCTCCGGGCGCGGCAGGCCCGCACGCGACAGGAGCTCGATCGCCTGCTCGCTCAGAGCAGGCAGGGGGGCGGGCGTGGTCTCGGGCTGCAGCACAAAGAGTGCGGTCCCCCGAATGGGATCTTGCATGGCTCGGCCTCGACTTTCTTGTCCATCGTGCTTCGGCTATGATCAAAGTCAATCCTATGACTTAGTTCGTAACTCAAAGGAATAGATTTCAAATGAATCTCGAGGATCTCAGGGTGTTCGTGGCCGTCTGCGAGGCGGGTACGCTCAGCGCGGTCGGTCGCGAGCTGGGGTGCACGCAGCCCGCGGTGGCGCAGCGCGTCACTCGCCTCGAGCGGGAGGTGGGCGTGGCGCTGCTCGATCGCCGTCCCCGCGGGGTGGTGCCGACGCCCGCGGGCGAGATCATGCGTCGCGCCGCGGTCGACGCCATCGGGCTGCTGCGCGGTGCGATGCGCGAGCTGGACGCGCTGCGAACCGGACGCGCCGGGAGCGTCAGGCTGTGCACCGGGCCGACCACGGTGCAGCACTTCATGCAGCGCTCGATCGTGGCCTTCCGCCGGCGCTATCCCGAGGTCTCGCTGGACCTGTGGCCGCGCTCCTCAACGCGCGGCTGCCTCGAGGAGCTCACGCGCCAGCCGCTGGACCTGGCCTTCGTGACCGTGGGCATTCCGTGGAGCGGCGTGGAGCAGCGTGCGGTGCTCGAGGCCAGCCACGTGCTCTTGGTGCGCGAGGATCACCGGCTCGCAAGGCGCAAGACCATCCGTGCCGGTGAGCTCAGGGACCTGAGCTTCATCGGCCTGCGCAGCTACATTTCCCCCGCCAGCCAGCTGGCGCGGGAGCTCGCCGAACACGGGGTCGTGATCCGCGCGACCACGGTCGTGGAGGACTGGGACACGGCGGCCATGATGGTCGGCCTGGGTCTGGGCGAGGCGATCGTGCCGAGCGTGCACGCCTCGAGCTTCGTGCGCGGGGGCAAGGTGCACGCGGTGCGCATCCGGGGGCTGCAGCCGATGCGCTTCGGCTGGGCTGCACGCCGCTTTGCCGATCTGGCACCGGTGTCGAAGGACTTCGTGGCGCTCGTCGATCAGAGCCTCGCCCGCCTCGGAGAGCTGCCCGGCTGCCGCTATCTCCCTACGTGAGGTCGGGACATCCGTGTCAGGCCAGTGACACGCATGTCCGGATTGCGGAGGACGCCCGCGCGAGATTGTGGCGTGATCGTGCGCTCGCGCGGCTGGCACGCAGCGTGCAGCTCTCGCTGCCTGCAGATCCCCCTCGGGTCTGGCGGAGGGAGGCTTGTCTCATGAAGAAGGCTGCCTGGGTGGCGGTGTGCCTGTGCGCGCTCGCGGGTTGCACGCTGAGTCTGAACGATGAGTCCGACGGGGACGATGGCGGAAGCTTCAATCCCGGGAGCCCGAATGATGGCAGCTCCATTGGCAACCGAGGGAGCACCACTCGGTCGCCCGATGCTACCAGCGTCGAGAGTGCCCTCAGCCAGCTATCCGACTGCGAGCCGGCGGAGCCGTCATTCCGACTGGCGCACGAGGTCTACATGCAGACCCGTCAGTCCGTGCACGAGCTGGTGACCTGCGGCCAGATGCAGGTCGACACCGCCTTCAAGATGCGTCTGCTGATCATCGCGTCCAATGAAGAGCAATTCGACGAGCAGACCTACGCCGATCTGCAGGAGGCTTCCTCCTTCATCGGGCTGGACCTGGAGCTGGGCTTTGAGCACGACGGGGAAGGCACCTGGAGCATGGCCGTCGATGCGGGTGACGACTCCATCTTCGACCTGCGGTTCTACGATCCGGCCTCCGGCGAAGTGTTGCGCGACAGCGTCTTCGATCTGGACAACTACCTCGTGGGCGTCGACGCGGACAACGAGCTGAGCCTGCAGGAGATGATCGCCGACCCGTTCCGGAAGAATACCTTCACCTATACCTTCGATGAGCCCGGTCCTCTCGGTCACTTGTTGAATGCCGGCGAGGAGATCCCCAATCCCTTCGAGGTGCGCCTGTCCCTCTTCGACGCTGCCTTTGGCACCGGCGGAGAAGGTGACTTCGGGCCCTTCGACTCGATTCTCGACGTGGAGATGGATTCCCTGGTCTCGGTCAGTGACCCGCGCGGAGAGGTCACCGTGACCTACGACGTGCGCGCCAACCGCGACAGCGCCCGCAGCGTTGCGACGGCGTCATTGCTCGATTTCGAGGTGGAAT
>JAPPOT010000817.1:13632-19596 GCA_028817855.1 Myxococcales bacterium | reverse complement strand
CGGTCTCGCCGGCACCATCGACTACGGGTCGTCCGGGCCCGACGTCGACGTCCGCGTCACCAGCGACTTCGGTGAGGGCGCCAGCTACCCGATGCCGGTCTGGGGCTGCGCTGGCGAGTAGGCTACTGCAGCGCGGCGCGTACCTCGGCGCAGCTCACGTTCGCGCCCTGGTCCGCCAGGCGTACCGCCTCGAACGTGGTGCCCTCACCGGGCGAAGTGTCCTCGAGGTCGAGCGAGGCGCGGGGATCCTGTCCGAGCGCGAGAATGTCGTAGATCGGCAGGTTCTCGTTCAGGAAGTCGGCTTCCGAGCTCCGACACGGGGTGTCCTCGCCCGCGCGCTGTCCGAAGGGGTTGCGCGTGCCGGGCTCGACCATGCAGCTCGCGGCGCGCGACTGGACGAAGTCGGCCGTGCCTGTGCCACTCACGCCCAGGCAATCGTCCGCCAGCCGTCCGGCGCCACCGATGCGCAGTCGTACGCCCAGGTGCAGCCGGTCGGTGCGGCGCACGCCGTCGAGGATCGCCAGCGGATTGGCGTTGAGGGGCGCGCCGCGGTAGTCGAAGCCGTCGTCGCATGAGCCCGACCCGGGCGCGCTGCCCTGCGACGGCAGCAGCACAGTGACGCCGGGATGGCCGTCGTCGTCGTGGTCCTCGTAGCAGTCCAGGCCCTCGCCAGCGTTGCACTGGACATCGAGCGGTGCGTCCGGGGCCGGCCACGGGCCATCGGTGTCGTCGAGCGCGATGCCGACCAGACCTGTGACCGAGTCGATCGTTAGGATGCAGCCCGGGCTCTCGCACTGGTAGGCGCCCGTGAGCGGCACGGTAGGCACCTGGCCGCCATCCCAGATGGCGTCCGGGAAGACCGGCAGGTAGGACTCGCAGAGGATCGAGCTGTAGAAGGCCGGCATGACGGCGCCGCAGGGGAGGAGCTCGCCCTGGAAGTTGCCGTCCGCGTCGCTGTCGTCGATCGCCAGGCGCAACCACACGCGGACCTTGCCGCGACCGTCCTCGGTGATCTCGTAGAGGCCGCCACTCTGGCCTCCCCACGCGACGTCGACCTCCGCCAGCATCGCGAACACCCCGGTGGGCTCGCAGCTGATCCCCATGTCGATATCCTCGTCCCCGCAGGGCTGCTCGTGCAGCGCGCCGTCCACGTGGCAGCCGATGCCCTCCACAGTATCGAGCGTGCCGCAGGCGCCGTCCACCGTGCAGCACCCGGGCTCAGGTGCCGAGGCTCCGGGCGGCATGAGGGTGGGGCAGCCATCATCCGGCACGCCGGGCTGCTCGAGCTCGAGGCAGCCGCCGGCCGCAGGGCGTAGCACGCCGCAACGGTCGGGGGCGCGCGCGTTGCGGCCGTCCACGTCGGCCATGCTCGTGCAGCACTGCTCGGAATCGGCGGGCACGCCGGGGCAGGTGACGCCGTCGCAGACCAGCCCGAAGGTGTCCGGTGGGTCCGGCGGCGGCATCACGGGGGAGGACTCGAGCGGCGGTTCCATACCGGAGTCGATCAGGCCCGCGTCGACCGTGGGGGCGTCCCCCTGGCCGGAGTCCATCCTGCCGGTGGCGACTCCAGCATCCAGCGCGGCCTGCATGCCGTCGCTAGGCGCCGATGGGTCGTCTGCTGTGTCGTCACCTGGAGCGTCGTCGGCCTCGTCCGCATCGCCCGCACTCGGTCCGGTGCTGACCGCGTCCCCCTGGATTGGGTCCTTCGGCAGGGAGCAGCCGAGGCACACGAGCGCGATCGCCATCAGGCCCCCGCGCATCCCGAAATACAGCTGACGTACTGGCACGACGATTCCGTAGCGAGGGTAGCTGATGCGGCACGTGGCGTCGCATCACAGATCGCGCCAGACATCTGGAGGGGAGAGAGCCAGTAGCATCATGGCCGGTGTGGTGTCCCCCTCGGCGACCCCTCTGCGTCCGGTATGCTACAAGGGGCCTCCGTGCAAGGGAGTCGCGTCATACTCGTCGCAGCGCTGCTCGCGCTGTACGTCACGGGCGCGCCGAAAGCGGGCTGGGCCCAGGAGCTCGACCTGCCTGGGCTGGCGGAGAAGACAAAGCGCTCCGTGGTGCACCTGGAGATCCTCGACCACGGCGGGAGCCAGGTCAGCTCCGGCAGCGGTTTCGTCGTCGCAGAGGGTCGGCTGGTCACCAACGAGCACGTGATCAGCGAGGCCGCGAGCGTGCGCGCCAAGCTTGCCGACGGTCGCACGCTGGACGTACCCGGCGTCCTCGCCGCCGACGAGGAGAAGGACGTCGCCATCGTGCAGCTGGTGGGCGAAGACCTCCCGCCGCCGCTCACGCTCGGGCGCAGCACCGGACTGCGGCAGGGCGATGAAGTGATCGTCATCGGCAGCCCGAAGGGCCTGGCCGGAACGCTCTCCACCGGCATCATCTCGGCGCTGCGCAGCGACGGCCTGGGCGCGCTGGACGAGAGCGGTGAGACCGCCTCGTGGGCGATTCAGACCACGGCGGCGATCGCGCCCGGCTCCAGCGGCTCACCGATCATGACCCGCGACGGCAAGGTGGTCGCGGTCGCGGTCGGCGTCGTAACGGGAGGCGGCAACATCGGCTTCGGCGTGCCGATCGAGGAAGCCAATCGCCTGCTCGCGACCCTGACGCCCCACGCCCAGCCCAAGCCCTTCGGGTCCAGCGAGAATGTCGAGCGCAACCTGATCATCTCGGGCTTGTTCTTCGTCGCCCTCGCGCTGGCCTTCGTCCTGCCCGGCTGGCTCCGCCGCCGCCGCGAGCGCCGCAAGCGCGCCCGTCCCACAGTCCACTGATCGCGCTGGACGCTCAGCCCGGCTCGCCGCGGCGGTAGGCGATGGGGGCCACACCATGCCAGCGCTTGAAGGCGCGGGCGAGACGGAGGACTCGGAGAAGCCGACCACGGCGGGGATGCGGCCACCGGGACACCCCTGTCGCCGTCGGAAGTTCCCTGCAGGTGCCAGTGCTAGAAGCGCGTGCCGGAGAGGCTGGTGCCGACGGCCGTGCCCCAGAGGTTGCACATCTCGCCGGTGTAGAGCTCGTTGGCCCAGCGCAGCGTGATGTCACTCTCGTTTTCGATGAAGCAGGAGAAGGTGACCTCGTCGCCCGCGTTCACCTCGAGCACCCCGCTCACCGCACCGTCCACCTGCAGGTCGGGATTGGGAGGCGGGTTCTCCGTGAGGCTGTCGTAGTTGAACACCCGCGACTCCTGCCAGTCCCAGGAGTCGTAGATCAGATCGTCGTTGAGCCAGACGGCGAAGCGCGGCGTCCACACGTGGCGGTGGCCATAGAGCTGGATGATGCGCCCCGGCTCCGAGAACGCCTGCGTGTAGGTGAGCGTCTCGCTGGCGCCTGGCGGCACGTTCAGCCCGAAGCCTCCCACGACGCCGATGCTGCGGCCGCGCTGGGTCACCTCCGACTCGTCCACCGTGTAGACGTTGATCCAGAGCTCCCGCAGGGCGGGCTCCTCGGTGAAGTTGTAGGCGTGGAGGTTCATGCACAGGCTCGAGTTGCCCGACAGGGACCGTCCGAGGCCCTCGTTCTCCGGCGCCTGCACGCCGCCGGGAGGGTTGTCGTAGATCAGGTTCTGTCCGCCGCCGATGCTGCCGATCTGCTGGGCACCCTCGCAGCTCGTGCCATCGTAGACCCGCTCCTCGGGCTTGCCGGCGATCACGCTGGAGATCCAGTGGTGGGAGCCCGGTCGCATCTGCACGTTGATGCGGTTGAACCAGACGTCTTCCTCGAGCGGGATGTGGCCCAGCACGGAGTTGTTGAACTCCTGGTTCGGCTCGATCAGGTACTTGGCGATCTCCGCCGGGTCGCCGTAGTCCTTGGGGCCGATGTGGATCTGGAAGCCCTCCTCGGGCGCAGGCGGCAGCAAGCAGTACTCGTCGCCGGGGTAGCCGCTGTCGATGTTGCACGGGTTCGGATCGCCGTGGCATGGGGTGGCGTAGCTGACACGGCGGTCCTCGCAGTTGTCCGCGGGGTCGGCCTCGGTCACGTCGTCGATGCCCGGGTCGGCCTCCATCGGGTCCGGCGCGACCTCGGGATCGGTTGCGGTCACCGCGGGCTCCGAGTCGGAGGTGTCGGAAGGCGCTGGCGCCGCCGTGTCTCCGGCCGCACCCGCGTTTGGCTGCGGGTCGGAGGTGCTGGTGTCGGTGGCCGGGCCGAGCTGCACGGGCCCGCCTTCCATCGTGTCCGATCCGGACGAACCGCAGCCCACGGCGAGGAGCGCCAGAAGCGGCACGCAATGACGTGTTGAATTCATCGAGACCTCCCGGATGTCGCACGCGCGGGCGCGAACAAACGCATCCCGAGCGCATCGGACTCCAAGGCCACCCACGTCCCAGCTGACCCTACGTTGCCAGAGAAGCCGACGCCGGTAAACGGGCGCCGCCCAGGGACGTCTGCACAGGGGCCAGTCCTCCAGGGTCCGCGTTCTTCTGACTCCGGGCGTCGCCCGGGGCTCGCCCGGGATATCGATTGCGCTCGATCCATAGCTGGGGGCATTGCGGCCAGGTGTCCAAGCGGCGAGGGTGCTCGTGGTGCAGGTCTGGAGGTGTCATGAGATCGCGAAGCTTGATGGTGGCTCTCGCCACGGCGCTGTGTTGTGTGGGTTGCTCGAGCGACGGCGAGGATGATCAAGGGGTGATCGTACCCGCGCCGGGCACTCCAGGTGCGGACTCGAACCCGCAGCCGGACACCGGGGATCTGAGCGAGACTCCGGACGCGGCGGATCCTACCGGCGCCGCTGGCGCCACGGCGGACGGCGACACCGGCGATGGGGACGACGGCATGGCCGCCGACCCGGCCGCTGACGCCGCCGACCCCGCATCGGGCGATTGCGCCGAGGAGGGCATCGACTTCGACGGGCTGGTCTACAGCCCGGGCGGCACCTTGCTGCCCCATCCCTGCGAGCCCTTCCACCCGACGACCAACAACCCCTATGCGGTTCGCTGTGTCGACGCCTGGCCCTGGTACGACAGCGGCTTCCCGGGCGATGAGTACTGCATCCTCCCGCCGCCGCCCGACAAGGGGGTGCAGATCGGTGTGCACCCCCAGGGCAAGGAGTGGTTCGAGCAGGTCTCCCAGGGCGACCTGAGCGGCTACGGCAGCCCGACCGATGAGTTCCTGATGGACTCCGGCGAGGAAGAGGAGATGAACTACATCACCGGCGCCACCAATCCGGAGGCCGGCCGCTACTACCGCAGCTACGTGCGCATGCGCTCCGGCTCGCACCACATGATCGTGTACAGCGGCAATGCGACGACCCAGGAGGTGTGGGGGCAGGGTGGGCCGCAGCTCGGCGGCAACAACCGCGTGCCCGGCGCCCAGCGCCCGGACCAGAACACGCCGGTCACCCTCGACAAGCCGGCCGAGGACGCGGGCCTCTACAGCGAATTCCCAGCCTCGCCGAGCGTCACCTACAACATGCACCACTTCAACAGCACGGACACGGTCATCCTGAAGGAGAACTGGACCAACCTGTGGTGGGAGCTGGAGGACGCCACCACGCGCCTGGAGGCGATCTCCGCCATCGACCTGGGTATCGCGGTGTCGCCCGGGCAGACCGTGGACCTGCACAACGTCTTCTCGATCACCCAGGAGACGCGCGTGGTGGATCTCTTCGGACACCGGCACGCCTGGACTCCGAACTTCAGCGCGTGGGTCGAGTCGAGCGATGGATCGACCCAGGTCGTCTACCAGTCCTTCGACTGGTTCGATCAGCCGACCTTCCGCTACGACAGCATCGCCCACAATCCGGTGCCCGACGCGGACCTCCGCCTGGATGGCGCCCACAGCGGGCAGCTCGTGCTGCAGGCGGGCGACGAGCTGCACTTCAACTGCCACATCGCCTTCACCGATGAGCGCGCTGCGGCTGCGGGGGCCCCTTCGCCCTCCGAGGTCGGTCTGCTGCGCTTCGCGAACGAGGCCTACACCGGCGAGATGTGCATCCTCTTCGGCACGACCGCCGGCGTG
>JAPPOT010000817.1:0-13622 GCA_028817855.1 Myxococcales bacterium | reverse complement strand
CTCCGAGGTCGGTCTGCTGTGCTTCGAGACCGAGGCCTTCAACGTTGAGATGTGCATACTCTTCGGCAGGACCGGCTGCGTGAGCCTCGGCGGCATGCGCCGCGACAACACGACACCGCCGGACTTCGCGACGCTGGAGTGACGCTGGAGTAGGGCCGCTGGCAGGTCGGCGAAGAGGTGCCTAGGGCTGCAGCCACTCCTGCGGCTCGGTCACGCGCGTCATCTCGAAGAGGGTGGCGACCAGCTCCTCGCGGTGAGGCGACCGGTGGGGGCTGAGGTACTCCCAGACGATCTCGCGCTGCGGCGTGACCTCGAAGGCGCGCCCGCGGTCGGACTCCGTGATCAGGGTGTTGCCGTTGCTCAGGCGTCGCGCCGACCCGCAGCTGTTGGAGTAGAACTGGTTCTCGGCCTCGCCGCCGTAGGACCAAACGACCTGCTGGGTGGCAGGATCGAGCTCGAGCACGCGCGACATCTTGTCCTTGCCGCGGTTGTCGAAGATCAGCACGTGGCCGCTGTCGAGCACCGTCGGCTCGTGCTGGCGGTGCCACTGCCCGTTGAGGGCCCACACGATCTCGCGTCGCTGAGGGTCGAGGACCGCGATCGTGTTGAGCTCGCGCATGGAGAGCATGACCCGGCCGGCCAGGAAGGGCTCGCCCAACTCGGTGTTTTCGAGAATCTTGACCGTGTTGGTGTGGAAGGGATTGGGATCGCGCAGGAGGTACCGCAGCGTGGGCGCGTAGCGCGAGCGTTCGAACGCCTCGAGCAGGGAGATGTGCTCGAGGCGGCGCCCCTCGGGTGTCAGCACGTCGAGGAAGTCCTCGAGCACCGCCTGGGTCGGATCGACGCGTGGGATGTGCTTGGCCTCGCGTCCCAGCACGTAGATGGTGCCGTGCGCGTCAAGTGAGAGATCGTGGTGGGCGTGGTTGTGGAGCTTCCAGACCACGTTGGAGCTTCGATCGAGGCGTACGATGCCGCGCCCCGAGTAGATCACCAGCAGGTCGCCGCCGCCTCCGGGTACCAGGGCGACACGTCGGAAGTAGCCCTGATTCTCCCCCACCTCGGTGTCGGGCCAGACCTCGTCCACGCTTCGCTTCCAGCGGTGCAGCACGCGTCCATCCATGTCCATCAGCAGGGCCTCGGCGTCGTGACCGGAGGAGTAGAGGTTGAGGCCGGGCAGGGCGCGCTCGCGGTTGTGGGCGACCACGCCGAGCTCGGCCTCGGCCAGCTCGGTGCCGCTGGCGTAGCCGAGCGCCTCGAGTCGCTGGCGAGTCTGCGCATCGACCTCCGCGCCAGCCTTGGGCTCACCCCCGATCGCCTCCCGATCGAGCCGCGCGCGGTTGGCCTCGGCGATGCGCGGGTGCGCCTTGGTGAAGCGCGCCTCGCGTCGATAGCCCGCCGACTTCGCCAGCTTTCGGATCTGCGCGTAGGGCGGCAGCTTGTTGCGGTGCACGAGGTAGCCGTAGGCGAAGCCGCCGGCGACGAGACCGAGCACCAGAAGCGCGGCGCCGCCCCATCGGAGCATCGTACGCGCCGTCACCATCGGTCTGACCATTTCAAGAAAAGGTGAGTGATTTTCAAGATCTACGCTCGCTCGTCAGGGGGCCTGTGCGCCGCGCTGCACAGGTCGTCCCTACAGCTTGTGCTGCGTCGCGCACAGGCCCTCACCCGGACCCACGCTTTTCGCCGAAGAGTTCATTGGCACGTTTTCTGCTCATGGGACGGGCGTCACGCAGCCAAGCGTGGGTCGGCGTTCCCAAGAACAACGGCCCGCGTCTGCGGGGCACCTGCAACACCAAAAAAAACCCATGTCCCACCGAGCCGCCCTCGCTCTCGTTCATCGGGAGCGAGGGCGGTGATGGTATCCCGAAATCGGGCCTTGGGAATGCGGATGCTCAGCCGAGTCGGGGGCGTGAGGGGCTAAGCTCTGCGGCATGCAGATCCTCTCCGACCCGGACGCCTGCGTCGAGGCGGTGATTGAGCGCGTCGGCAAACGCATCCGACTCGGTACTCCGCTCGGCCTGGGCAAGCCCAACGTCCTGCTCAACGCTTTCTATCGACGGGCCAAGGCCGACCCCGATCTGGACCTCCACATCCTCACTGCGCTCACACTCGAGCGCCCGCGCGGCCACAGCGAGCTGGAGGAGCGCTTCCTCGGGCCCTTCGCCGAGCGCGTCTGGGGCGACTACCCGGACCCCGACTACGAGCGGGACCGCGCCGCAGGCGAGCTGCCGCCCAACGTGCGCGTGATGGAGTTCTACCTCTACGCGGGCAAGTACCTGAAGAACGACGCGGTCCAGCGCGACTACATCAGCACCAACTACACCTACGTCGCGCGCGACCTCTTCGATCGCGGCGTCAACGTGCTCTGCCAGGAAGTCCGCCCGGGCGAGGTCGGCGGTTGCGAGGCGATCAGCCTCAGCTGCAACCCCGACGTGAGCCTGGACCTGGTGCACGCCCTGCGGACAGCCGGCCGCGAGGCGGTGGTCATCGGCGTGGTGAACGAGGAGCTGCCCTTCATGTACGGTGACGCGGTGGTGCCGCCCGGTACGTTCGATCTGCTGCTGCAGTCGCCGGAGCTGAGCCACCGGCTCTTCGGCACGCCCAAGACCTCGGTCAGCGACGCCGAGTACATGATCGGCCTCTACGCCAGCACCCTGATCCGCGACGGGGGCGAGCTGCAGATCGGCATCGGCTCCCTCGGGGACGCGCTGGTCTACGCCCTACGCCTGCGCCACGAGCACAACGACATCTACCTGGAGGCGCTCGAGCAGCTGGGCATCACCGAGCGCTACGCCGATGAGATCGAGCGCCTGGGCGGCACCGCACCCTTCCAGCACGGGCTGTTCGCCGCCACCGAGATGCTGGTCGACGGCTTCATGCATCTGATCGATGCCGGCATCGTCAAACGCCGCGTGTATGACGATCTCCCGCTGACGCGGTTGCTCAACCGCGGCGAGATCACGGAGTCCGTCACGCCGGCTACGCTCGACGGGTTGCTGAGAGAGCGCGCCATCGCGCCCCTGCTGGATGCCGAGGACGTCGCGTACCTGGTGCACTGGGGCGTCTTCAGGCCCGGCATCCGTTGGGAGGGCGGCAAGCTGGTGCTGCCCGACGGCGCGCAGCTCTCGCCCAGCCTTGCTGCGGCCGACGCGCGCGCCGCCATCGAGCAGCGCTGCCTCGGCCAGCGCCTCGCGCACGGCTGCATCGTGCACGCGGGCTTCTTTCTGGGTCCCGAGTCCTTCTATCAGTGGCTGCGCGACATGCCGGACGAGCAGCGCCAGCAGATCAACATGCGCAGCGTCACGCGCATCAACCAGCTCTACGGCCACGAAGAGCTCGACCGCCTGCACCGGCGCGACGCGCGCTTCGTCAACACGGGCATGATGGTGACGCTCTCGGGCGCGGTCGTCTCCGACGGCCTGGACAGCGGCGCAGTCGTCAGCGGCGTCGGCGGGCAGTACAACTTCGTCGCCATGGCGCATGCGCTGCCGGATGGACACTCGATCCTGCAGATCCGCGCCACCCACGGCTCCGGCGAGAAGCTCTCCTCCGGTGTGCGCTTCAACTACGGACACACGACCATCCCACGGCATCAGCGCGACTTGATCATCACCGAGTATGGGATCGCGGACCTGCGCGGCAAGACCGACGAGGAGGTGGCCCTTTCGCTGGTGGGCGTGGCCGATCACCGCTTCCAGGGCGAGCTACTCGAGCAGGCGCGTCGGGTCGGCAAGGTCGCCCGCGATGCCGAGCTGCCGCTGTGGAAGCGTGGCAACCGCCCCGAGGGCTACGCGCGCCCGCTGGCCCAGCTCAAGGCGCGGGGCTTCTTCCCGGCCTTTCCCTTTGGCACCGATCTCACCGAGGTCGAGGCCGTGCTCGGCAAGGCGCTGATGCGTCTGAAGGACAAGATCGACTCCGCCAAGGGCACGATCGAGGCGATGGCGGACGCGGTTGTGGACGGAGCGCTGGAGGATGACGTGCGGCCCTACCTGGAGCGCATGGGCCTCTGGCAGCCGGACGGGCTGAAGGAGACGCTCTACGCCCGCCTGATCGCTGCCGAGGTCCGCGCCGAGCTCGAGGCGCGAGAATCCGCAGGTGCTTGAGCTGTTGAATCGGGTTCAACGGTCTGCTACCGATACAGCTGTGGCGATCGAGTCCTGGAAGCGCCTCACGGCCGACGAGCGCAAGACGCAGTTGATCGAGCTCGGTATCGAGCTCTTCAACTCGCGGCACTACAGCGAGATCTCGGTCGACGACATCGCACGCGAGGCGGGCATCTCCAAGGGGCTCCTCTACCACTACTTCCCGAGCAAGGAAGAGTTCTTCGTGGCCGGCGTCGAGCACGGCGCGGAGATGCTCATCCGGGCCTGCGACCCACCGCGGGAGCTGCCCCAGCCCGAGCAGATCAAGCGCGCCCTGGGTGGCTACCTGGACTACGTGGAGGAGAACTCCTTCGGCTACCTCAACATCTTTCGCGGCGAGACTGCGGCGCTGCCGGGCATCGTGCGCGTCTGCGATCGCACGCGGGCGGCGATCGGCGCCCGCTTGCTCGAGGGTGTCGAGCTGCCCGACCGCGAGCTCGTGGCGACGCGCGCGGCCATCCGGTCCTTCCAGGGCTTCTTCGAGGCGCTGGTGCTCGACTGGGTCGAGGGGCGCGGCATCACGCGCCAGCAGATCGAGATGATGTCGTTGGTCTCGGCCATCACGAGCATGTACACGGGTCTGATGATCGACCTCGGCGCCGACTCTGCGGAGGTCCGCGAGCGGGTCGCCCGCGCTTCGGAGACCCTGGAGATGCTCGAGCGTGAGTACGGCTTCAAGCTTCCGCTTTGACTATTCCGTCCCCGAGCCCCGCTTGATTTGCCCACGCCGAGGCGTGGTCGTGCACACCCCAACCCGACCACCCGTTGATGGAAGCGAGGCTCGGTCCGTTGTGCTCGTTGTATTCGAGGCCGACACTCGGCTTGCGGGTGGTAACGCTGGCAGGGGATCGGCCATAGGCTAGCGTTCAAGCGATGTCCGGCCGATCCGCGCATGCTCGCACTCTGTGGCCCCTGCTGCTGTTGCTCGCGGCGCTCGTGCTGATCTGGCTTGCTCGCACGGACGCGACCGGCGAGCGCGGCCGCCTCCCGTCCGACACGACCGGCCAGGCCCGCGAGCAGGCTGCCGCCGAGTCTGCGGAGGCCGCGCCAGCTCCGAGCAGCGCCCCCACCGGCGAACGCCGGTCCGTCGCCGAGCCCACCGACACCGAGCCGTCCCCCGACTGCCAGGCGCGCGTCGAGTGGCGCTGCCACGCGGGCGATGTCTACTGGTTCGACAGCTGTGGGGAGCCCGGCACCAAGCACGAGGAGTGCGGCCAGAGCCTGTGTCGTGGCGCCGACTGCAAGCGCGGCGATCCCGATCGCTGCGCGAGCCTACCCCTCGAGGGCGTCTGCCGCGGGAACGTCGCCGTCGGATGCGTCGGTGGCGTGCCCTACGCCGTGGACTGCGCCGCGCGGGGAAAGCGCTGCGCCATGCTCGAGGAGGGCGCCCAGTGCGCGTCCATCGAGGGGGATCTCTGCGACCTGCTCGAGGGCCTTCCGCGCTGCCACGGTGACGTGCTCGTGAGCTGCTCCGGAAGCGAGCGCCGCGAGCGGGACTGCGCGGTCCTCGGCGGTCTGTGCGGCGCGCACCCGGACACGGGCACGGCATCCTGCCTCGTGCTCGAGCCCCTCGAGGCGCCGCCCGACCCGACCGACGCCTGCGGTCCCTGCGGGTGTGGCCCCGGCGCGGAAGGGGAGGCAGGCGAGGGCTGCAACGGGCTCGACGATGACGGCGACGGCGTCGTCGATGAGCAAATCGAGTGCGAGGCGATCGAGCTGGTCGCCTTCATCGTGGCCGATGGCCAGGGCCGCAGCAGCTACGCACGCGAGGACATCGAGCGCGAGGTCGAGCGCATCAACCGAACCTTCGACGCGGGGACGCACGAGCTCGGCCTGCGCGTGGTGCTCGCCGACGTGGTCACGCTCGAGGAGCGAGACTGGCTCGAGGTCGGCGATCGCGAGCTGGACGACATTCTGCGCGATCCGCGCGTGCGCGCACCGCGCGAGCGTCTCTTCGTGCCGGTCGTCTTCACGGACACCTTCAGCGCTGGCGACACACCGAAGGTCGGTGTCGCCACGCTGCCGAACGGCCACTGCGGGGGCCGGCGCGTGAGCGACCACCCGGAGCCAAGCTGGGGTGGCGTGGTCGTGGCCAAAGGGCGCTCGCCCACCACCACCGCCCACGAGATCGGCCACTTCCTGGGGCTGTGCCACACGCACTTCGCCAGCGACGACGCGCCGGTGCGCGTGGTTACCTGGCGCGCCGCCGACGGCAGCGAGATGGCTCGAGCTTGCGGTGAGCCCTGCGTGCTCGGCGGGGACGGCATCTGCGACACGCCGCCCGACCCGGGGCCCGAGGGCTGCGGCTACGACGCCACCTGCCAGGTGCGCTGCACGGGCGCCGAACGGCCCGACCCCTTCAATGTCATGAGCTACTACACCGCCTGCCGCCACGTCCTGAGCGAGCTGCAGGCGCGCGAGATGCGCCGCACGCTGGCGCTGCGTCGCGCGTGGCACGCCTGCGAGCTCGCCGGCGGATGTCCTTGCCATCCCCTGACCTCCGACTGCCCCGAGCAGATGACCTGCCGCCCCGCGGGCGACGGCATCCACGCCTGCGGGCTCGATGGTCCGCGCCTGCCCGGTGAGCCCTGCGAGCATCACCAGCAGTGCGGCGCCGGCAGCCTGTGCGCTTCCGGCGAGTGTCGACTGCCCTGCGGACAGGACGGTCCGAGTTGCCGTTGCAAGATCGATTCGACCCTCGGGATCGGCCTGTGCAGCTGACCTGTAGGTCAAGGTGGGCGTGGCGCTATCGGTGCTTGGCCACGTACGCGCGCGAGGCCCATACTTCACAGCACTGGTGCCCATGGCGCTCAACGGAACGATCGATGGCGAGGAGCGCGTCGGGGGGCGCTACCTGCTCGAGTCGCACATCGCGCGTGGCGGCATGGCGGATGTCTACGGCGCGCGCGACGAGTCGACCAGCGCGCGCGTGGTGCTCAAGCGCCTGCGTCCTGAGCTCGCGGATCGCCCTAACGTGCAGCGTCTCTTTCAGCGCGAGTACCACACGCTCGCGCGCATCAAGCACCCGCGCATCATCGAGGTCTACGACTACGGCGTCGACACGAGTGGGCCCTACTACACGATGGAGCCGCTCGATGGGGCGGACCTGCGCGATCTGGCGCCGATCGACTGGAAGGAGGCCTGCGGCTACCTGCGTGACGTGGCGTCATCGCTGGGGCTGCTGCATACGCGCCGGCTGCTCCATCGCGATCTGAGCCCGCGCAACGTCCGTCGTACTGGGGACGGGCACGCCAAGCTGCTCGACTTCGGCACGATGGCGAGCTTCGGCGTACCGCGCGACGTGGTGGGGACCGCACCCTTCATGCCGCCGGAGGCCCTGCGCGGCGCCGCCCTCGATCACCGTGCCGACCTCTACTCCCTCGGCGCGCTGGCCTACTGGCTGTTGACGCGGCGCAACGCCTACCGCGCCAAGCGTATCGAGGATCTGCCGACCGTCTGGCAGCAGGAGCCGGTGCCTCCGTCGCAGCTCGTGCCAGCCATCCCGACCGAGCTCGAGGATCTGGTGCTGTCCTTGCTCAGCATGGATCCCGCCAGGCGCCCCCGGAACGCCGCCGACGTGATCGAGCGCCTCAATGCGATCGCGGGCCTCGCTAGCGAGGAGCTCGCTCTGGCCGCCGACAGCTACCTGCTCAGCTCCGAGCTGGTCGGTCGCGATCGGGACATGGAGAAGCTCGAGAAGCTGATCGAGCGTGCCCTGGGCGGGCGTGGCAACTCGGTGCTGGTCGAGGCGAATCCGGGCGTCGGGCGCTCGCGCCTGCTGTCGGAGATCTCCTTGCGTGGCCAGCTGCGCGGTGGGTTGGTCGTGGGACTGGCCGTGGACGCCGGCGGTGAGCCCTATGCGCTCGCGGCCGCCCTCTTGCGCGCGCTGATCCGCAATGCGCCCGGTGACGCAGCCCACGCGGCGGCGCCCTACCTTCCGGTGCTGATGCACGTGGTGCCCGAACTGGGCGGCGAGAGCGTGCAGCCCGCGGTGCTTCCCAGCGATGCGGTCGAGGCGCGCGCGCGAATGCAGACGGCGCTGCTGGCGATGGTCCTCGAGCTCACCCGCGAGCGGCCGATGTTGATCGTGATCGACGACTTCCACCGGGCCGACTCGCCCTCGGCCGCGCTGGTTGCGGCGCTGGCGCGCGAGTGCCGCCGCCATCAGCTGATGGTCGTGAGCTCGGTCAAGCTCGGCTCGACGGTGATCGCGCCCGATTCCCTGAAGGCTCTGCGCACCTCGTCGAAGACCTTGCGCCTGCACCGGCTCAAGCGCAGCGGCACGCTGGCCCTGGTCGAGTCCCTCTTCGGCGGTGTGCCGAACCTCGATCGCCTGGCGGCCTGGATGCACGATGCCACCACCGGCAACCCCACCCAGACCCTGGAGCTGGCGCGCCACCTGGTCGACACGGGGCAGGTCCGCTACGTGGAGGGAATCTGGGTGCTGCCGAGCACGGTGGAGCGCGGCACCGTGCCCAACAGCCTGGCCCAGTCGCTGGCGGCGCGCCTGGGCTGGCTCAGCCCCGAAGCGCGCGACCTGGCCGAGCGCCTGAGCGTGGCGGAGGGCACGATCTCGATGGAGCTGCTGGTCGAGCTGGCCGGTGGCGAGGACGAGCGCGAGGTCTTCAAGCATCTCGACGAGCTGCTGCAGAAGGGCGTGCTCGAGGCCTCGGGCGAGGGGCTCGCCTTCGTGCACGAGGCGATGCGCGAGCTGGTGGCCGACCAGGTCGAGGTGGCGCGGCGCCAGCAGCACCACCGGGCCTTCGGCGAGGCGCTGCTCGGGCGCATCGAGGAGGGGCAGGCGAGCGTGGTCGCGGCCTGGCACCTGATGCGCGGCGGTGAGGAGGAGCGCGGTGCGCGGCTGGTGGTGCAGAGCGTGGGCCGCCTCAACAGCGACGTCACCGCACCCGGCGTGCTGCCGGCGATGGAAGAGGCCGTGCGCATCTATCGCGATCGCGGCCTGCCGCGGCGGCAGGCTCTGCTGGTCCGCACCGCGCTGACGGCGGCCGGCTACACGCACGATCGGCAGCTCGGGTATCGCTACGGCGAGGAGCTGCTCGAGGACCTGGCAGAGCTGTCCGGCCTCGGTGGCGTCAGCCGCTTCATGGGTACGATCGGCGGCACGGCTGCATCGATTGTCTGCCTCACCTGGGCCAGCTTGCGGCGGCTCTTCACGCCCGCCGAGGAGCGCGGTCCGAGCGTGGCCGCGATGGTGCGCTACTACGCCCTGGCGCTGGGCTCGGTGCTCGGCACGATGGCGGTGGGCATCGACGTGGTCGGCGTGCGTCGCATGGTGCGCTTCATCGCGCCTCTGGGAGCCTTTCCCCAGCGCGCGGGTCTGCGGCCGACCTTCCTCTTCGCCCGCGGCCTGCACATGTTCATGACCGGCCGCGAGGCGGAGCAGCGCGAGACGTGCACCGCCGTGTTGTCGATGCTCGATGATCGTTCGGCCACGCGCACGGCCTCGCGCGCCGACGTCGACTCGCTGCGCGTGGGTACGCTGCTGACCCTTGGCGTGTGCGAGAGCTACTTCGCCAACGGGCGCGGGCTCGAGGTGGCGGAGCGGCTCGAGCGGCAGGGCACCCAGATGGCGGCGATGGCGGCCCATCGCGTGCGGCTCAACCACCACCTGATGCGCGGCGAGAGCGAGCTGGCCGAGCCCCACCGGCGAGCGGTCGAGCTCTACGGTGTCCAGGGCGGGACGACCTGGCAGGTCGAGCTGTGGTCGATGGGGCTCGAGGCCCTGGCGGCTTCCTCGGCGGAAGACCACATCCGCTTCAAGCAGCTGCGCCAGTCGGTCAAGCGCATGGCGCCCGACGTGCCGTCGCTGCACCACGTCGCCGAGCTGATCGATGCGCGCATGGCACGGCGCCTGGGGCGGCTCGAGGAGTCGCGCACGCGGCTGGAGCGCCTGTGCAACATGATGACGCCGCGCGAGCATCTCTCCTGGGACGTGGCACGTCTCTCCCTATCCGAGTGCCTGATGTCCATGAACCTGCCGGGCGCGGCGCGCGATCTGTTGCGCGAGACGCTGGGGCACTACACCGAGGACGACGCCCTGCACGTGGTGCGGTTGCTGTGCGAGCGGCAGCTGGCGCTCGCCGAGGCGGCCTGTGGCGATGTGCAGGACGGGCGCGTGCGGGCCGCCGGGCTGCTGACCCTGGTGAAGGCGGCGGGCCACCCGCTGTTGATTGCGCGGGTGCACGAGGCGGGGACCGAGTTGGGCCTCGCGGCGGGCGACGTGGATGCGGTCTACGAGCACGTGGCGGGCATGCAGCTGGCGGTCGAGCCGACCCGCAACCCGGCCCTAATCGCGCTCTACCAGAGCGCCAAGAGCGCGGCGGATGCCTCCGGGCTGTCGCGGCCGCCAGACCTGGCGACCGACCACGGGGACGAGGAGCTGAACACGGCGGTCTCCAGGAATCCCATGGAGGTGCACGTGGGGCAGCTTCTGGAGGGTGCCGAGGGCGAGGAGCGGGCCGGTCGGCTGCTGCGCCTGGTCTTGACGCGCGCCAACGCCACGGGTGGTTACCTCTTTGTCTTCCGCGACGGTGAGGTCGCGCTGATGGCGAGCACCCTCGAGCGCGAGCCGACGGAGGTGCTGGAGCAGGCCGTGCGCACGCGGGTGGAGGAGCGCCTGGAGCAGACCGAGGAGCTCACGGAGGGGAGCTCCGCCAGCGTGATCAGCGATGGTGACCTCAGTGGAGTGCCGCGGCGCCTCCTGATGCTCCCGACCAGCCCGGACGGCTGCGTGGGTGTGGTCGCGATGACGACCGACGGTGGCGAGCCGGCCGTGCCCCCGCCTTCCTTCCTGCGGGCAGTGGCCCTCGAGCTGGTCGAAGCCGACTAGGGGGTGTCCCTAGATTCTGCGCCTACTGCGCCCGCAATTCTCGGCGGACTCGGACCCGTACTCGCGCGGCGCTGCGCGACGTACATCGAGTACGCCTGTGCTGCTCGCACTCCGTTCGGCCCAACCTCACTCGAGCCTTCCGGGCTCGCAACGGCGCAGAAACTACGGACACCCCCTAGGCGACATCCATGTTGGAATTTCAAAGATCCACTGCACCCATCCGCAAGAGAAACAAACCGATTTGACGGTTTGTGTAGGCGCCGCTAGACTGCTCGTCATCATGGAGCCCGGCAACGAGTCCGCTCGTCCCCGCAGGACCCAGCAAGAGCGACGCGAGAGCACGCGCCGGCGCTTGCTCGAGGCCACGGTCGAGAGCCTGATCGAGGGCGGCTACAGCGGCACCACCACGCTCGCAATCGAGCAGCGGGCCAAGGTCTCGCGCGGCGCCCGCATCCACCACTACCCGAACAAGGCCGCGCTGCTGGCCGACGTGGTGGACCACCTCTTCAGTCAGCTCAGCGATCACTACGAGGAGGCGTTCGGGCGCGTCGAGGGCGTGAGCGATGCCGACCGGCTACGCGCCGGGCTGCGCATGCTGTGGTCGATCTACCGGCAGCCCAGCTACACAGCCGTGCTCGAGCTGAGCATGGCTGCGCGCACCGACGATGAGCTGCGCGCGCGACTGGTCGGGGTGGGCGACCGGCATCGGGCGCTCGCGGTGGATGCCGCGGCGCGTTACTTCGGGCTCGACGCCGAGCTGGGGCGCAACCTCGCCGACACGATTCACGCCGCAATGATGGGGCTGCTCCTGCAGCGCCATGTGGAGCCGGACGAAGGGCGGGAGGAAGCCACCCTCTCGTTGATCGAGCAGATGGTGGTCCCCCACCTGCCCGCCAGTCAGGAGCGTTAGAGATGGCCGTCAAGTTTGTCGACAACCCGCCCACCGAGGTCGCCTTCACGCCCGACGCCGAGGACATCGCGTCGAAGCTCTCGCCGGACGACGTGGAGCAGATCGCGGAGATCTTCAGCACGCCCCTGACAGGCGCCTATGTCTGGAACTACGAGGAGGCGGACCGGCGCATCCGAAAGCTCTACCGGCTCGGCAAGGAGCGCAACTGGAACGCCGAGCTCGACGTGGACTGGAGCTACACCTTCCCGCGCAGCGAGTGGCCGATGATCGAGGGCGCCGAGAATCCCTACGAGACCTGGGACTCGTTCAACGGCCTGGACGACAAGCAGCAGCTCGAGTTCGCGTGGCACCAACACGCATGGACGATGAGCCAGTTTCTGCACGGAGAGCAGGGGGCGCTGCTCGTCAGCTCCCAGCTGGTGAGCTGCGCGCCCACCTACGACGCCAAGCTCTACGCCTCGTCGCAGACCTTCGACGAGGCGCGCCACGTCGAGGTCTTCGGGCGCTACCTGCGCGACAAGGTGGGCATCACCTACCCGATCAACAAGCACCTCAAGGCCCTGATCGACAAGATCCTCACGGATGAACGCTGGGACCTGAAGTTCATCGGCATGCAGCTGATCATCGAGTCGCTGGCGCTGGCGGCTTTCCATGTCCAGCGTGAGATGGCGGCCGACAAGCTCCTGCGCGACATCATCGACCTGGTCGTCCGCGACGAGGCACGACACGTCGCCTTCGGCGTGAACTACATGGAGCAGTTCGTGAAGAACCTGCCCCAGAAGGAGGTCGAGGAGCGCGCGCTCTTCGCCTTCGAGGCATGCCGCGTGATGCGCGAACGCATCGTGCCCACCGACGTCTACGAGCACTTCGGCTTCGACGTCGCCGAGGGCAAGCACCACTTCCTGGTCGCCGGCCAGATGGACATGTTTCGCAACCTTCTCTTCACGCGCATCATGCCCAACCTCAAGCGCGTCGGGCTCTTGCCGGAGAGCGTTCACGAGCGCTTCGAGGAGCTCGGCCTGATGGAGTTCGCCGGCCTGCCAAGTGATGCCGACATCGACTGGGCTTCCCTGGAAGCGCCGCTGCCGATCGCGGCGGAGCAAGACGCGGCGGAGTAGGGTACGGACCGTCTCGGACGCCGGCCGCGCCGAGATCACGGCAACCAGCGCACCAGGCGCTCGACCGCCTCCACGACGCGTGCGCAGCGGGCCTCGAGGAACGCACCGTTCAGCGGCTGCCCCGCCGCGGCCTCAAGAGCGGCGGCACCGTCGAAGTCGACGTACGCCAGGCGCGTCGTCAGCTCGGCCTCGGGTCTGCCGAAGGCCGAGCCGGGCAAGATCGCGACGCCGGTGTCCTCGAGCAGCTGCTTGCACAGCGCCTCGCTGGTTTCCACACCCCGGGCCGCCAGGCCCTCGCGCATGCTCCCGAAGTCCGGGAAGAGATAGAAGCCACCCGCGGGCTCGGCGCAGTGTAGCCCCGCGCCCACGAGCTGCTGGTGGATCCGCACGCCGAGCGCGTGGAGCACGCGTCGCGAGGTCTCGAGATAGCGCTCGAGCTCGGGGCTCTCTCCGAACGCGGCCACGCTGGCGTATTGCACGGGCGCGCAGGTGGAGGTGTAGGTCTCGCTGGCCGCCGCGGCCATCGCCTCGAGCAGCCAGCGCAGGCCCGGTGGGAAGAGGAAGGTGCCGACGCGCCAGCCGCCGGCGCCGCACCACTTGCT
>JAPPOT010000526.1 GCA_028817855.1 Myxococcales bacterium | reverse complement strand
ACGTCGGAGGCATACCCGGCGTGGCCGCCGTCGATCTTCGCGCGCGCCCAGCTCTCGCCACACTTGGTGGACGGCGCCTCGGTCACCGCCAGGTCCTCTCCCAGCTGCTCGGTCAGCTTGGACAGCGGCTCGAAGTCGGGAGCCTCGGGATTCTGCTTGCGGACGCGCGCCACCGCCTCGGCCGGCGCAAAGAAGCGCGCCTCGGGAAAGCGCGCGCGCCACTCGGGCTGACCCAGGTGATGGAAGCCGTTGTTTGCCACGACCGCGCCCACCTCGCCAAAGGCGGCGAGGTCGTCGAAGGCCTGGGCCGGCATCTTGTACGCAGGGCTGATCACCAGCAGCTTGCCGTCGGGCATGCGCGCCACGAATGTGTTGGCCGTGGCCCCACCACGGAACTCGTACTCGTAGGTCAGCACCCCGGCCTCGCGATCGACGACGGTCCATCCATGCTCGGTCTTCTCCATGCCCATTCGCTCCCCTGCAGACGGCCCCCGCCCTTCAACGCGCGGCGATCAGAGCCCGCGTCCGGCGCCGCGTCAAGTGCGCGGCCTCACGCTCGACGCCGGCTTGGGTCTGCTAGCCTCCCGCCGTGACGATCGCGTACGAGGTGCTGGAGGGACCGATCGACCGCGCCGTGATCGAAGCCCTGTGGCCGGGGCTACGGCTCGATTCAGACCGCGACGACCGAGGACAACGCCGCCATGCTCGCGCTGAGCCTGTCCGTAGGCTTCCGCGAGATCGGCACCTACAACCGCGGCAAGGGCCTGCGCGTCTCACCGCTGAAGGACCTCGACCAGGACCCAGACCACAGCGCAACGAAAGGTCGCCTCTGCGTGTTCACAAGAGAACCGACCCTCAGCGCGGCGCTCGGATCCGGCCCTACTCCAGGCCGAATTCAGGCCGCCCTGCGTCGTCGTCGGGCGCACCGAGCAGGTTGCCTTCGCAGTCGATCGGGGTCGGCACCGGAACGAGACCGGCAATCATGTCGATCACCTCCCGAAGGGGAACACAGCTGGCGTCGCCGAGCGGCGGCGGGGCGATCAGCCCGCACTCGAATGTGGGCCCGAAGCAGCAGCTCGGCGCGTCGATACCGAAGCCCGTGATCAGGGGCGGACAGACCGGATGATTCTCCGGCGGGGGCTCGCACAGCCCGATCGACTCGTCGATCGTGCCGCAGATGCCCTCTGCGGCGTCGACGCAGCAGGGATCCGGCAAGGCGACCGGCAAAGGGATCATCGTCGCGGGATCCACGCACACCGTCGGCCCACACGGCACGCTGCCGTCGGAGGGCACGGGCGGCATGGTCGGCGGAGGCGGCTCCGAAACCGGGGGACGCATTGGCGGCGGAGGCCCCGTGAATATCCGCGGCGGCGCGGTCTGGGACGGCCCCAGGGCGCACACGTCCTCATCGCAGATGAGATTGCCGTGGCAGAAGTCGAAGTCGCACGGACAACCCTCCTCGCCGGGCGGGCAACCCTTGCCGTCGAAGGCGTTGCAACCCCAGAGCCCGAACAACAGCAGCAGGGTGATTCGATGCACGTCAGTCCTCCTCATCGCTATCCCGGACGGCCACGCCCTCGAGCGCCACTCCATGGCGCTCGGCCGTGCGCAGCTCGACCGATGCCTTGACCGGCAGCGGCATCGAGCGCAGGAAGCGCGCGGCCCGCTCCTCGCTCATCTGAAACGTCTGCATCAGCGCCGCGAGCGGGTTGCTCTGCTCGGGCCGAAAGGCGACCAGGTACACGTCGTAGCGCGCCGGCTGCTCCACGCGAGTCCCCCCTAGGACGATCAGAAAGTAACACGGCGCGCAGGGCCGGCAAGCGCTATGCTTCGCGGGCATGCTTCGGGGGGCGCCAGCGCTGCTTCTGCTCGCCTGCGCGACCACCGCGCCACCCCCGCGCGCCACTCCCGACCGCGGCCCGGACGAGGCCAGGGCCGTGGCCTCTGCCGCCGACGCGGAGCCGGCGCGCGAGCCAGCCCCTTGCATCGCGCTCGAGCTCACGGAGGACTCGCGGATCGAGCTCACGGGCGCCACCCGCCCCGATCGCTACCCCGACACGAGCCCGTGGCCGGCGCAGATCGTCGAGGCGATCCGCGCGAGCTACTGCCCTGGTGCGCCCCTCCACGGCCAGCCCGCGCCGCGCTTCGTGGGGCGGATCGTGGCCGAGCTGCGTGGCACCGCCACAGCGACCCTGCCCGTCGACGCGGGCAAGGGCAGGACCTGGCCCATGTTGCTCGGCCTCGAGCGTGGCGAGGACGGCCGCTGGGCGGTCTCCGAGGCCAACTCGGTGCTGGCGCGCACGCGCCTGATGAAGCTCGCACGCTGGCTCGAGCAGCACCCGGAGGTCGACATCTTCAGCACCGCCGGCCTGCCGGACGGCTGGCTTCGCGCCCGCGCACGCGATCCCGGAGGCAGCACGCTCTGCCTGCTCGCCCCCGATGGCCGCGCCCACTGCTACCGCGACCCACGGGCGATCGAGCACTTCGGGCACGGCCCGACCGCGTACCCGCCCGAGCCCGAGGAATCGGAAGAGGACTGGGAGACCGAGCCTGCGGACGCGAAAGAGGAGCTCGCCCCGCGCAAGCTCGGCTTCACCCTGCTGTTGTGGCCGTTCCCGCATCCGGGCGGGCGCACGACGGAGCCATGGCTCTTCGACACCGAGACGCGGCGCGCGTGCCGGGCCAAGCCGATACGCTGGCCCGAGGATGTCCTCGACCCGATCTACGACTGGCGCTCGACGAGCACGCGCTTGCCCAAGTCACGCCCCGCGCGCCCGAAGCCCGACGCGGGCGACTGCGAGCCTCTCAAAGAGGTGCCGGTACCTGCCTGGGTCGAGCTCGTCGCTGGCATCCGTGTCTCGGTCGTGCCGGGGGCGACCGGGCCGGTGGGGCTGAGCCTCGATCTGCCGACGGGAGATCTGATCAACAGCGCGGAGCACGCCCTCTGCGTCCTCGGCGAGGAACGACGCTGCGGGATCGTCGTCCATCCGAACGACGACGACCGCTTTCACTTCAGCACCGTGCTCGGCACGATCCAGCGTCAGGTCAGCCAGTACCACGAGAAGCAGGAACGCTACGTGCAGGTCCCCGCACCGCCCATTCACGTGTTGGTGCTCGACCACTGGATGACCGGCAGCTCGTCGGACCTCAGCTACGTGGACACCTCCCACGTGCAGTTCCTGCAGCTCGTCGAGGGCCGCTGGAAGGAGGTGATCGACCCGCTCCTGATCGGCTCGCGCGAGCGTATCCGCAGCCCCGACTACGGCGGGACGTTCTGGATGAAGCGCTTCTACGAAAAGCCCACGCTACGCCCCGAGGAGCACATCGAGCTGGAGCTCGTGGTGGCCGACTCCCTGCTCTTCCGTGGCGGCAAGCTGAAGCGCCACAAGGTCGATCGCAGCCGAGAGAAGCGACGCTGCGTCGGACAGGAGAACGGAGCCTGGACGGACTTCCGGCTGGAGCACTGCCGCAAGGGCCCACGCTGACGACGTTCGAATCACTCAGCCATCGTCGGGGCCGAACAGGTAGCCGCGGATCATCGCGCTGACCTCGTCGGCCAGCGTGTCGGCCTCGGACCGATCGCCGAGCCATCCGTCCGGGGATGCAGTGGCGTCGCGCAGCACGCCCTGCGACGCGGTCATGGCGATGCGGATCGCGGCCGCGCGATCGGTGCGAACGATGGGTGCGTCCTCGAGCGCCTCGAGCAGGGCGGCGGACATGCGCTGCATGGTGGCGTCGATGGCGGCGGTTCGCTCCACGCGCTCGAGGGCCGCGACCAGGACGCCGTAAAGGCGTGGGCGCTCCGCCCACGCGCGGAAGCTGTCGCGCGTGAGCGCGTCGATCAGCGCCGCGGCACCCTGCCCGCGCGTACGCGCGATGGCGGCGGCGAAGCGCTGCCAGTCCTGCTCCACCCGGCGCTCGACGACCGCCGCGGCGAGCGCCTCCTTGGTCGGAAAGTACTGGTAGAGGGAGCCGATGCTGACGCCGGCCAGCTCCGCCACGCGGTTGGTGGTCATGGCGTCGAGCCCGCGCTGCTCGAGCACCTCCTCGGTGGCCGTGATGATGGCATCGACGAGCGCGCGCGAGCGCACCTGGGTCGGAAGGCGCTTGGGGCGAGTGTCCGGGCGATTCACGACGGCCCGAGTGTAGCCGCTTCGTGGTCGTCAGACACGAGCATGGGTCGCGGGCGGTGTGGCCGTTGCCGTTGGAAGTCGTCGACTTCACGGCGGGTTTCTCCGCCGCGGCCGCACGCGAGAACGCGAGTGGCGGGCGCGCGGCGCGATCGCAAGACTGCGAGTGTCGAAGGAGGCGGTGCCATGGACTGGATGAAGCGGCTGTTCAACCGACTGCACGTCCTGCTCTTCCGGGTCAGCAGGGGCCGCGTGGGCGGCACCCTGCTGGGCTTCGACATCCTGCTGCTGAGCACGCGGGGACGCCGCAGCGGCCGCGTGCGCACGACACCGGTGGTCTACTTTCGCGACCCGTCGGGCGTCTTCGTGATCGCCGCCGACGCCGGCGCTGCGCGCCACCCCGGCTGGTACCACAACCTGCGCACCGACCCCCGCTGCCACGTGACGCTGGTCGGCGGAAAGCACACAACGCAGGCGCGCATCGTCACGGGGGAGGAGCGGGAAGCCCTCTACGGCGTGTTCCGGGAGCGCGCGAGCGAGCTCGCCGAGCAGTACGAGCAGAAGACCTCGCGCGTCTTCCCGGTCGTGCACTTCGCGCTACCCGACGCGGTGTCCGCGCCTCGTCCAGTCCATGTACAGTCGATGGACAGCGGGTAGCACCGCAGCGGCCAGAAAGCGCGAATCGAGCACGTCGCAGGGCATTGGCATGGGCGCTGCAGTGGGGGAGTCCCATGGACTGGATCCTCGGACTCACGCAGATCGTCGACGGCATCCTCTCGGGCGGATTGCAGACACTGTGGACGTTCGCCCGGTGGCCCATCATGCTCGGGCTCGTGCTGGCGCTCGCGCTCGGGTTGCGGCACACGGTCCTCCGACTCAAGGGCAGAGCTCGCGATGGCACATAGGGAAATCGACCGCAACGGCTTCGAGGTGCTCCCCGGGGTCGTCCCTCCGGTTGCCGTCGCGGAGCTTCGCGTGCTCGTCCTGAAGGCTCCCGCATCCGCATGGAGCCGGCGACGCGGCGTCGCCTATGCCGTTCGCAACATCCACGCATACCTCGACGCCCTGCCTGCGCGGCTCTCGCTGGGAGGTATCGACGACACGGCCTGCAGCATCCTGGGACCGCGAGCGATGCTCGCGGGCGCGACCCTATTCGACAAGCGGCCTGAAGCGAACTGCCATGCGCCCGCTCGCGGTTCACCGGTCACGATCCTCGAGGGCGCTCGGCCACCGCCGCATCCTGCACCTGCTCTACAGCACAGCCACTCTCCCGGCTCCGCTCACGTGGACACAGTGCGGGAGCGCCCGAGGCGCTGCGGTCAGTCCGACAGCCAGCTCGTGAGCCCCGTCGCCCACGCCAGTCCGCAGGAGAGCAACGCGACGGCTGCGGTCCGCCAGAGCGTGAGGCGGTCTTCCCTGCTCTCCGCGAGGAGCCCCACTGGTGCAGCGACGACGCCGACGAGGCAACAGAAGAAGGCGAGCATCACCCCGTACTGCGCGAGCTCGTAGTGAAGCGCCATGCCCAGCGCCTCGGGGCTGTCGGACCTGCTGTTGCGAGGCGAGTGCCCCAGCACGCGGTACGCGCGCACCTGCAGCGAGATGAGCAGCACCCAGCAGCTCGCGATGCCGGCCTGGACGCTGCGGGCGATCCACACGAGCGCAAGCCGCTCGATCGGTGCCGGGGCCACGGCGGGCTGCTCCGCGTCCATGTCCCCAACCTACCACGCGACGTACCCACCGGCCTGCGGAGCCGAGATCGGTCCGTCGCGAACCTGCGGGCAGCCTGCTAGCCCGGATATTTCACCGATGCGCACGCCCTCGCACAACCGCTCGACTTCACAGCGCTTCCGCCTCGGTCGCGAATACACACCGTATGCGCTCCACTCACCGAAACCACTGCGAAGCCGATCACTTGCACGATCTTCGCGCGCATCGGTGAAACATCCGGGCTAGGCTGAGCGCAGCGTCCATGGCTGACCTGCTCCTGCTCCTGCTTGCACTGATGTGCGCCCTGGTGATCGTGGCGGCGATGCTCACGCTCACGGCCGACCTGTTGTCCCGCTGGCAAGCCACGCGACGATGGATACCCGTCGCGGTCATCGGCATCCCGATCCTCATGGTTGGCTTCGTGGTGCTCGTCCTGCTGGGAACCGCCACCAGCGCCGAGGCTTCCGCCAAGGCGACGCTCGCAGCGAAGGGAGTCGCGGAGGCGGTGGCCTGCGTCCCGCTCGGCGCACTCGGCGCCGCGCTGACCGCCGCAGCCGCGCTGGTGCTCATACGGCGCCGTGGCGGTGCCGGGCCCGAGGCAGGCTGAGCCCAGCCCACTGTGGTCGCGGCGCGGAAGGCTGAAGGCGCCGCGGTGTCGGGTGGCACGACTGCGAGCGCACCACACGCTGCTCGCCACTCGAATCGTCGAGGTTCGTTCAGGAGCGAGCGCCCCCGCAGGGCCCACCGCAGGCGTACTCACGTACGTCGAGGATGGGCCCGAGGAGGTAAGCCGCTCCTGGGCGAACCTCGGCGATTCGCTGTCAGTTTGAGATCCACGCCTAGTCGGACTTCCCGTGGGTCCGGGAGCGGCGCCAGCTGGCCAAACAGCTCTCCGATGCGCTCAGGATCGCGGCGCGCGCGAGTTGAGCCTCGGCCGCACGCATCAACTCTTGGCGCCGGGCACCGTCTCGAAGCTCGGCAGCTCCGACAGGTCCTGGACCCAGGCGCGGGCGGAGCGGCTCCAGAGCTGCGCGATCGGAGCGAGCTGGTCGCGCTGGGTCGCGGTGCCGATGCGCAAACTGATGAGGCCCTCCTCACCCTCGGCCGGCTTGGCCACGATGCGGGTGCCGCACGTCGCGCAGAACTCCAGCCGGCGGCGGTTGCCGCTGTCGGCCACCTTCACGAAGGTGCGCGTCTCTCCGGTCCGCAGCTTGAAGGTGCCGTCGACCACCGCTGCGACCACGCCGTAGGCGGTGCCCGAGTTGGTCTGGCAGTCGGTGCAATGGCAGATGACGATCTTGGAGGTGTCGACCTCCGCCTCGTAGGTGACCGCACCGCAGAGACACTTGCCATCGACCTTCATCGCCGGACCTCCTCTGTTCGTAGCCGGTCCCCCCGGGGAAGCGGCCCACCGGTGACGTAGCACGCCCAATGGGAGACGCACGCGATTCAGGCCGTGGGTAGCTTCTTGGCGAGCTCGCGGAAGGTCCGGTCGCGCTTGCGGCTCATGATGTCGATCACGGTGCGGCCGGCGGGGCCGGGGATGTCACCGCGGGCGCCGTGCTTGATGAGCAGCTCGAAGCGATGGATCGGGCGGTCCTTCTGGAGCATCCAGTGCAGGGCGGTACGACCCTGGCGGTCCTGCCAGTCGACATTGGCCCCGCGCTTCATCAGCAGCTCCGCGGCCTCGAAGCAACCGGCCTTGACGGCCGCCAACAGCGGGGTCTCGTTTTCCGTGACCGGATCGATGTCCGCGCCGCCGTCGAGCAGGGCGCGGATGATCGGCAGGTCCTGGTGCCAGCCCGCCGCCCACAGGCAGTGGTTGGGGTCCACACCCTGTTTCAACAGGAAGCGCACCAGCGGTAGGTTGCGGCCGCGTCCGACCGCGCACCACAGCGGCGTGGCATGCCAGTTGCCCTCGCGAAAGGCCACGTCGCCCGGATCGATCCCGGCATCGATCAGCACGCGCGCCACCTTCACCGCGTCCGCCGGCTTCAGCCCCCGCTTGGCCGGGTTCACCATGGCGCAGCGGTGCAGCCAGCTGCGCCTGCGCTCGTCGCGCACCGACAGCAGCTGCGGCGACTTGGCCAGCGCCGCCTTCAGGCCCTTGTGGTCGTAGCGCTTGATCAGCTCCTGGATGCGCGTCTTGGAGCTCATGGTCCGATCACCGCCTGGCTCTGGGTCGTGCGCGTGACCAGCTTGCCGTCGCCCTCGCGCGTGATGTCGGTCTGCACCACGATCGTGCTGCGGCCCACGTGAACCGGCGCGGCCTCGATGCGCAGCGTGCCGCCGGTGACAGCGCGGAGGAAATTGGTCTTGGACTCGATCGTGGTGGTGCGCGCGCCCTGGGGGAGATTGAAGGCGGCGCACGCAGCGCCCACCGAGTCCGCCAGCGCCATCAGGTAGCCGCCGTGCATCACGCCGCCGCCGGTGGTGCGCGCCTCACTCCAGCTCGCCCGCGCCACCACCCGGCCGGGCTCACCCGCGATCACCTCCAGCCCCAGCTCCTTCGTGAACGGCATCATGCCGTGGGCCAGCGCGGTCAGCTCGGCGTTGGGCTCCTCGTCGCTCATGCAGCGGTTGTACACCGCGCTCAATCGGCCGCCCAGCGGGGAGTACCCACCCGCCCGGCTTGCTGCTATGACCACAGCGGCAGCCATGAGCACCCCCAGCGCCGTTCACACCAAGGCCTTCCCGTCCCTGCGCATCGGCCCCGAGGGCTTCAGCGCCCAGGGCGCCTTTGCCGAGGCCCAGGCCATGTACCTGGAGCCCGACCCGGACACGGTCGCGCGCCTGGCCGAGCTGCTGGCAGCCCACGGCGTGGGCGTGGTCGCCCACTTCTACATGGACGCCGAGCTCCAGGGCGTGCTGGCCGCCTGCGCTCACGAGCACGTGCACGTGGCCGACTCCCTGCTCATGGCGGACAGGGCGGTGCAGATGGCCGAGGCGGGCGCACGGGCCATCGTCGTGCTCGGCGTCGACTTCATGAGCGAGAACGTGCGCGCCACCCTCGACGCCAGCGGCCTGTCGCACGTGTCGGTCTACCGCGTGGCCACCCAGCCGATCGGCTGCTCGCTGGCGGAGTCGGCGGAGGCGCCGGCCTATGGCGCCTACCTGAAGAAGGCGGCCGAGACCCCGCGTGCCCTCCACGTCATCTACGTCAACACCAGCCTGCGCGTGAAGGCACGCGCTACCTCGATCATCCCGACCATCACCTGCACGTCGTCGAACGTGGTGCCGCTCGTGCTCCAGGCCTTCGCCCAGGTGCCGGACCTGCACATCTTCTTCGGGCCCGACACGTACATGGGCCGCAACCTGCACCAGATGCTGAAGGCCCTGAGCGAGCTCGATGCCGACGCGATCCGCGAGCTCCACCCGGAGCACACACCCGAGACCCTGCGCAGCGCGGTCGAGCGCTTCCACTACTTCGAGCAGGGCGTGTGCATCGTGCACCACATGTTCGGCGACCACGTGGTCGACCAGGTGCGGCGCGACTATGACGACGCCTTCATCACGGCCCACCTGGAGGTCCCGGGCGAGATGTTCGGCCTCGGCTTCGAGGCTCAGCAGCGCGGCCGCGGCGTGGTCGGCTCCACCTCGAACATCCTGAAGTTCATCACCGACAAGGTGCGCGAGCGCGCCCGGAGCGGCGGCGAGCACCCGCGCTTCGTGCTCGGCACCGAGAGCGGCATGGTGACGTCGATCGCCCGCGGCGTGCAGCGCATCCTGCGCGAGCACGAGGGCAGCGCCCAGGACGCCGAGATCATCTTCCCGGTCGCCAGCGAGGCGATCGCCACCACCGAGGACCCGCTGCTGTCGGTCATCCCCGGCGTGGCGGGCGGCGAGGGCTGCTCCACAGCCGGCGGCTGCGCCACGTGTCCGTTCATGAAGATGAACTCCCTCGACGCCCTCTTCGACCTGCTCGAGCAGCTCGACGCCGGCCCCGAGGCCCTCGCGCCCTACGCCCCCAAGAGCTACGAGGAACGCATCGACGGCAAGACCATCGCCGACCTCGGCGCCGAGTCCATCATCGCCATGCGCGCCTTCTCAAAGGACGGCAAGCTCCCGGCGAACCTCGTCGACTCGATCACCGGAAGCTAGCGCAGCCTACTTGCAGCACGGTGGCAGCATTGTGGGCGTGCCCGCAGGACGCATCATGCTTCGGCCTAACATCTCGGGACAAATGGTCCCCAGCCTGGGATCCCCATTGCGCGCCGGCACGGCGTTTGCATGCTCGGGCCCCCGCAACGGGAGTGTGTCAATGCATGTCAGGGCTGGACTCGCGCTCGCGGCGCCAATGGTGATCGGTACGCTTTTCGCGCTCGGCTGCGGCGGCGACAAGGAACGCGGCGCGTCGATGTCCGGCGCGGACCCGGATGAGGCGCGCGAGGGGATGGACGACAACGCGATCGCCGCCAGCCGGGACGCCGGCATGAACGGCGCCGCCTTCGGCAACGCCCAGCAGCCCGCCGCACCGGCGATGGACGGCGACCCGCTCGGGGGCGACGACGAGACGGTCACCGAGGGCGAGCGCTGCGACGATGGCATCGACGACGACGGCGACTCGGCCGTCGACGAGGGCTGCCCCTGTGCCGGCGACGCCACGCAGGCGTGCTTCGGCGGCCCACCCGAGCGCGACGGCGTCGGCCTGTGCGCGCGCGGCGAGCAACGCTGCCTGGTGGAGCGCGAGTTTCCGACCTGGAGCGAGTGCACCGACTTCATCGACGCGGTCGACGAGGTCTGCAACGCGCTGGACGACGACTGTGACGGCGCGGTCGACGAGACCTGCGAGTGCATCGCCGGCAACGAGCGCGCCTGCTACGGCGGCAGCGAGGCCACGCGCGGCGTGGGCCCGTGCGCGGACGGCACCCAGGTGTGCGGCGACGACGGCACCTGGGGCCCGTGCGAGGGCGATCAGCAGCCCGAGGACGAGTCCTGCGACGGCCTCGACAACGACTGCGACGGCACCGTGGATGGCCTGCTGCGCCCCTGCTACTCGGGCGCCGACGGCACCGAGGACGTGGGGCCCTGCCACGGCGGCGTGAGCGCCTGCGCCGACGGCGAGTGGGGCGGCTGCTTCATGGAGGACACGCCCGCGGACGAGCTCTGCGACGGCGTCGACAACGACTGCGCCGGGCCCGGCGACGGCCTGGCGGACCGCGCCTGCTACAGCGGCGACCCGGCCACGCTCGACGTGGGCCCCTGCCGGGGCGGCACGCAGTCCTGCGTGGACGGTGCCTGGGCCGCGTGCATGGACGAGGTGCTGCCCGCGGTCGAGCAGTGCGACGACATCGACAACGACTGCGACGGGACGGTCGATGGCATCACCCGCGCCTGCTACACGGGTCCCGACGGCACCGAGGACGTGGGCCTGTGCCAGGGCGGCACCGAGACCTGCACGACCGGCGCCTGGGGCAGCTGCGACGGCGAGGTCACTCCAGTCGCCGAGGTCTGCGACGGCGAGGACAACGACTGCAACGACGCGGTCGACGAGCTGAGCGAGTGCGACCCGCCGCCGCCGCCGCCCGGCACCGACATCGTGGTCTTCAACGACATCAACATCTTCGACGAGGGCGGCATGGCCTCGGCCGACAACGTGCAGATGGTCCAGAACCTGGTGGGCTACACCCACGCCGGCCCGCGCGGCAGCGTCACCACGGTGTGGATGGACTACGGACGCGCGTCGGTCTGCGGGGGCGGCGTCTGCAGCGCGTCGGCGATGCCCACGCTCTACTCGACGATCACGAACGCGGGCTACACCGTGGTCGACAACCAGGGCTACAGCAGCATCGCGGCCGACGTGAAGGTGGTCTTCCTGTGGAACCCGACGATCGACTTCACGCTCGACGAGATCAACATGTACAAGGCCTTCGCCGCGGAGGGCGGCCGCGTGATCTTCGTCGGCGAGCATGCCAGCTACTACGGCGCCGGCATCCCGATCGAGAACGCCTTCCTGCTCAACATGGGCGCGGTGATGACCAACACCGGCGGCATGCTCGACTGCGGCTCCCACCGCGACCAGCCGGCCGCCTCCATGCGACCGCACCAGATCACCACCGGCATGGTCAGCGTGCGCATGGCCTGCGCCTCGGTGATCGTGCCCGGCCCCAACGACTACCCGCTCTACTACGACGCAACGAACACCGATGTGCTGGCGGGCGTCGCCACGATCGACACCACGCCGTCCACCGAGCTGATCCCGCTGCCCTGATTACGCGCGGACCGAGAGGACCGGGATACCGGACAGGCGCAGGACGCGCTCGGTGACGCTGCCGAGCAGGGCGCGGGCGATGCCGCTGCGGCCCAGGGTGGACATCACGATCACGTCGGGGTCGGTGGCCTCGACGTGGGCGCCGATCTCCTCGTAGGGCACGCCCACCCGGAGGCTGGTGGTAACCTTCACGCCCTCGGCATCGGCGCCGAGCTCGCCGACCATGTCTTCCAGCGACCGCTCGAGCTCGGCCTTCAGCTCATCGGGCAACGCCTCGACCGAGGTCGGCGCGTTCACGTCGGAGTGATGAAAGGGCACGTGGTGGACGTGCAGCAAGTCGAGCGTGCCGCCCAGCTGCCGCGCCAGGGCGAGCGCGTAGCGTACGCCCGAAAGGGAGTTGTCGGAAAAGTCGGTGGGGCACAGAAACTTGCGGAGCTTCATGGCGATCGTTCTCCGATCGGCAAGTAAGCACGCGGCCCCGAGTGCCCAGTGCGGGGGATCAACGCTTGCCGAGGAGCTGGTCCACCGGGGCGTAGGCATCGGTGAGCACGGGGGACGCGCCGACGAAGCCGCGCACGGCCTCGCCCGTCACCGCCACCTCGCCGTCGGTCATCCGCGCCTCGATGGCCGCCGTGTCGATCGGCACGTCCGAGGCGACCACCACGTAGTTGCCGCCGCCCTGGCCGGCGAGCAACGCGGGCGGCGCGACCACCGCCACGTGCTCGAAGACGCGCGCGATGGTGGCGGTCTCCGCTCGCACGAAGCGCGTGGGAGGGTAGTCCACCACGTTGATGATGTAGAAGCCGCCGGGGCGCAGCACCCTGCGCACCTCGCGCGTGAACTCCTCGGTCGCCAGGTGCCACGGCACTGCCAGGCCGCCGAAGGCGTCGCCGAAGAGCACTTCCGCGCTGTCGCTCGGCAGCGCCTGCATGGTGAGCCGCCCGTCGCCCGTGCGCACGTCCAGCCACGGCCCGCGCCGCAGGCCCAGCTCGCGCTCGACCAGCTCCACCAGGGCCTCGTCCAGCTCGAGCACGGTGGCGCGCGTGCCCTGGCTCGCCTGGAAGTGGGCGGGCAGCGTGAAGGCGCCGCCGCCGAGGTAGACCGCCTCGCCGATGCGCGGCCTCAGCGCCTCGGCCGCGCGCGCCATCACGCGGATGTAGCGGATCTCCAGGTGACTCGGATCGGACAGGTCCACGTAGCCGTGGCGCAGGGTGTCGAGGATCAGGCTGCGGCCAGCCGGGCGCTTCGGATCGGGGCGCACGTGGGCGCAGTAATAGGCCGTCTCCACGCGGCAGGGCGAGGCGACCGCGGCCGAGGCCGCGATCGTCAAGACGAGCAGCACCACGCCACCCACCGCGTAACGTCGCGCGCCCGGCAGCGACAGGGACACGCCCATCAGCACGGCGATCGCACCGACCACCCAGGTGATCGGTCGCGACGGGAAGGTGGCCACCAGGAAGAACCCGGCGGCAAAGGTCCCGAAGATCGCGCCGATGGTCGCCAGGGCGCTGAGGCTGCCCACCACCGTGCCGGTGCGATCGATCGAAGACAGCGCGATCTTGGCGACAATCGGCGTGACCATCGAAAGCACCGCCGCAGGCGCGAAGAAGCCCACGGTGGCGAGCGCGACGATCACCAGCGGGTGGCCACCGCGCAGCCACTGCCCCAGGAAGTCCACCGCCGCAGGCGTCGCCACCGAGAGCAAGCCGCCGATCACCAGGACCGGCCCGAGCAGGCGCTGCGGCTCGATGCGATCGGCCAGCTTGCCGCCGGCCCACGCGCCCAGCGCAATGGCGGCCAGAATGGTGCCGATGATCGCCGTGAACGACTGGAGCGTCACGCCCACGTAGGGCGCGAGGATGCGCGCCGCCAGGATCTCGAGCACGAGCACCGCGGCGGAGCTGAGAAAGACCACGGCGCCGAGCAGGCCTGGGCGGGGGTCGGACATCAGTAGCGGACCCGCAGCGTGTAGGGACGAAGCACGCGCTCAGCACCGATCTTCGGGCACACCATCGCCGGGGAATTCTACTGCCGGCGACACGTCACGGGCCAATTCTGCAGGAGCCACGCGCCCACAGGGCACACAGCTCGCTACACACGAGCCTTTCCGCGCCTGCGCCTGCGGCCCTACCCTCGTATGACCGACGATGAACAGCGGAAGGGAGGCAAACAGCACCGGTACACGTGCGTCGTCGGTACCCTCCTGCGCGCTCAGCGGACCCCCGCACTTTCGCCCGAGCGAGCCGCCCGCAGCGGTCACCCAGAACCGCTACCGCGTGATCGGAGAGCTCGGCCGCGGCGGGATGGGCAGCGTCGAGCTGACCGCGGACACGCTGCCCGGCGGCCAGGTGG